>NZ_JBEFAK010000013.1:0-273835 GCF_040137845.1 Nonomuraea sp. B19D2
GCGCAACCAGTTCCTGGTCGAGGCGCTGCTGCTGTCGGCCTTCGGCGGCGGGGCGGGGGTGCTGCTCGGGGCGCTGGCCACGTTCGTCTATGCCCAGCTCAACGGGCTGCCGACGGTGGTCCCGCTGTGGGCGCTGGGCGGCGGGTTGGGCATCACGGTGGTGATCGGCGCGCTGGCCGGCATCTATCCGGCGCTCCGCGCGGCCCGCGTCCCCCCGACCGTGGCGCTGAGCACCTGACGGCGCGGCGGCGGTTCAGGGCTTCGCCAGCCGGCGGGCGATGACGCGCAGGGCGAGCACCTCGTCGGCGCCCTCGAAGATGGACAGCACCCGGGCGTCGACGAACAGCCGCGAGATGCTGTACTCCTCCGCGTACCCGTAGCCGCCGTGCAGCTGCTGCGCCTCCCTGGTGACCCATTCGGCCGCCCGGCAGGCGAGCTGCTTCACCTGCGCGGCCTCCAGCTGGCCGTCGCCGGCCGCCACGGCGCGGGCCGCCGCGTACGCGAAGGCACGGCACGCGGCGATCCACGCGGCCATCCTGGCGATCTTGGCGCGGGTCAGCTGGTAGCCGGCGAGCGGGCGGCCGAAGACCGGCCGCTGCCGCGCGTAGTCGACGGCGAGCTCGAACGCCGCCTGCATGACCCCGACGGCCCGGGCGGCGGTCTGCAGCCGCGCGTTGGCGAACGCCCGCATCTGCAGGTAGAACCCGCGGCCGAGGCCCTCGTCCAGGCCGATCAGGCCGGCCGCCGGGACGCGCCAGCGGTCGAAGCGGACCTCGAACGAGTGCATGCCCCGGTAGCCGAGCGTACGGATCGCCCGCCCCTCGACGGCTCCGCCGCCCTCCTGGGTGAGTCGCCATTCGTGACCGGTGAAGGACGGCTTCTCGACCACGAAGAGCGACAGGCCCCGGTGACCGGACGGATCGGTGCGGGCCAGGACCAGGAGGTAGTGCGCGCGACCGGCGAAGGTGCACCAGGTCTTGACGCCGTCCAGCACCCATTCGCCGCCGTCCCTGACCGCGCTGGTGGTGATCTCGGCGACGTCGGAGCCGTGGTCGGGCTCGGTCACCGCGACCGCGCAGAGCCGCTCCCCCGAGGCGATCAACGGCAACCAGCGCCGCTTCTGCTCCTCGGTGCCGCCCCGGGCGATCGCAGTGGCGATGATCTCGGGGCGGGTGATGAGCGAGCCGGCGGCGCCGAGCGAGGCGCGGGACAGCTCCTCGGTGACCACGACCATGCTGAGCAGCTCGCCGCCTTCGGCGCCGCCGCCGTACGCGGCCGGGATGGACAGCCCGAAGCAGCCCATGTCCGCGAGCCCGTCGATGATGCCGGCCGGGATGTCCTCGTCGTCGCGGTGGATCCGGTCCGCGACCGGGGCCACCCGGTCCTCGGCGAACTCGCGGAAGGCGGAGCGGACCAGCCGCAGCTCGTCGGACAGGTGACACGGCCCCGCCTCGCGGGTGGCCATGACCCGCTCGGCCACGCGTTCCAGGAAGGCCGGGTCGCGTCCGGCGGCGAGGTCCGCCTCGATGCCGTCGAGTGCCGTCCTGGCCACGCCCCACTGGGACTCCCTGCCGGTCATCCGGCCGGCCAGGTCCGCGGCGACGTCGGCGGCGTACAGCAGCGCCAGGTCCGCGTCGTGCTCGATGAGCTCGCCGGCCGCGGCGACCGCCGACGAGATCGACGCCACGTCGTACGCGACGGCCTGGTCCCGGTCAAGGTCCCGATCAATGTCCCGGCCGGCCGGCGCGATGCGCGCCGCCGCCCCGGCGACGACGGAGCGCAGCACGTCGACGACGGCCCGCGCCCGGGAGGCCGCGTCACCCATGGCCGGTCCCTTCGTGCTCGATCCTCAAGGTGCTGTGGGGCTCGGGATCCGGGCCGAACACGCCCAGGGTGAGCCGCCCGGCGTCCTCGATGCGCCGCAGCAGCGCGGGCCGGCCGCAGAACAGGGGCCGGCGGTTCCTGTGGCGCATGCGCCGGACCCGGCCGGCATGCCCCTCCAGGCGCAGCACCTCCGCCAGGGCGAGCGTCATCAGCGGCCCGTGCACCACCAGGCCGGGATAGCCCTCGACGCGGGTGGCGTACGGCCAGTCGTAGTGGATGCGGTGCGGGTTGCACGTCGCCGCGCTGAACCGCATCAACAGCGTCGGGTCAGTGGCGAGATTCCAGGCCCACTCCCCGGCCCGGGTCAGGGGTGCGCCGGCCGGGTCAAGGACGGCCGGCTCCGCCGCGGGCGAGACGGCTCCGGAGTCGCGGTAGAGGAGGTCCTGCCGCTCCTCGATCGCGAGCCGGCCGCTCTCGTCGTACAGGGTGGTGGCGACGACCACGACGACCAGCTTGCCGGACCGCCCCCGCTTCTCCGCGACCGACTCGACGTACGATTCGCGGCGTACCGTGCTCCCCACCGTGAGCGGGGCGTGGAAGATGACCTCGCCGCCCGCGAACATCCGCCGCGGCAGCTCCACCGGAGGCAGGAACGACCCGCGCGCCGGATGGCCGTCCACGCCGAGCGCGGACGAGAGCGGCCAGCGGGCCAGCGCGAGCCAGTGCCACAGCGGCGGCAGGGCGTCTCCAGGGCCGGCCGCGGGCGCGCCGTCGTCGAACAGGGCCGACAGCGCCGCGACGGGATGGGGGGCGAGCGTCTCCGTCGTGGTGACGGTGTGCGGTTCCCAGCTCACATGAACCGTCCGCCGGTCACTTCCAGCACCGTGCCCGTCATGTAGGAGGACAGGCCGGAGGCCAGGAACAGCGCGACGCTGGCGACCTCGTGCGCCTCGCCTGCGCGCCGCATCGGGATCTCCGCCATCTTCTCGTCCCACGCCTTCTGGGGCATCGCCTCGGTCATGGCCGTACGGATCAGGCCCGGCTGGATGACGTTGACCCGCACGCCGTGGTGCGCCAGCTCCTTGGCGGCGGCCTTGGACAGTCCGACGATCCCGGCCTTGGCGGCGGAGTAGTTGGTCTGGCCCACCATGCCGACCTTCCCCGACAGCGAGGAGATGTTCACGACCGCGCCGCTCTTCTGCTCACGCATGATCGCGGCCGCCTTGCGCGTGCCGTTCCAGGTGCCCTTGAGGTGTACGTCGACGACCTGGTCGAACTGCTCCTCGGTCATCGTCCGCATCGTCGCGTCGCGGGTGATCCCGGCGTTGTTGACCATGACGTCCAGCGAGCCGAAGGCCTCCAGAGCGGTCGCGATCAGGGCGTCCACGTCGGAGGCACTCGTGACGTCGCAGCGCACCGCCCGGGCCGTCGCGGGGCCACCGAGCTCCTTGGCCGCCGCCTCCGCGGCGTCCAGGTTCAGGTCGCCGAGTACGACCTTCGCGCCTTCCTTGACGAAGACCTCCGCGATGGCCAGGCCGATGCCCTGGGCGCCGCCGGTGACGACCGCGGTCTTGCCGGCCAGTAGCGTCATGAATGATCAGCTTCTCTCGTTCGTCTCTGCACGGTGTTCCGCGCGATCGGGTTGATGCCCGCCCGCGTCCCGGATGACGCCGTCCTCGCTCAGCGTCGCGAGCTGCGCGGCGGACAGCCCCAGCTCGGCCCGGAGCACCTCGCCGGTGTGCTCGCCGACCAGCGGCGACGCCTCGGGCAGCGCCTGCTCGCCGTCCATCACCACGGGCGATCCGGGCGCCCAGTGCTCGCCGACCCCGGGCTGCGTGACCTTGCCCATCAGCGGGTTCCCGGGCAGCAGGGCGGCCAGCTCGGTGAAGCTCCGGTACGCCGACCACAGCACGCGGGTGGCGCGCAGGGCCGACTCGGCCTCGGCGCGGGTACGCGTCCCGAACCAGCCCGCGAGCAGGTCGCCGAGCAGCTTGCGGTGCCGGTAGCGCTCCGCCTCATCGCCGAAGTCCACCCCGAGCGCGGCGGCCAACGCGGAGACCACATCGGTGAGGCCGGTCGCGGCGAGGAGGTCCCGCCAGTGCCGGGCGGTGAGCGCCACGACCATCAGCCGCCCGCCGTCGGCAGTGGTGAAGTCGCGGCCGAACGTGCCGTAGACGTAGTTGCCGCAGCGCTCGCGCGGAATGCCGCTCAGCTGCGCCTCGGCGAGGTAGCCGAGGTTTCCGGCGGTCGCCAGGGCGACGTCCTCCAGCGCCACCCGCACCTGCTGCCCCTCGCCCGTCAGCAGGCGGTGCCGCTCCGCGGCCAGCAGCCCGACCGCCAGGTAGAGTCCGGCGGCCAGGTCCCAGGCGGGCACCACGTTGTTCACCGGCTGCGCCGCCTCCTCCGGGCCGGTCAGCTGGGGGAAGCCGGTGGCCGCCTGGACGGTGTAGTCCACCGCGGTCTCGCCGTTCCTGCGGCCGGTGAGCAGCACGTGGATCACGTCGGGGCGGCGCTCGCGCAACGCCCCGAAGGACAGCTCCGGGTGCCGCTCCGAGTTGCTGACCACGATCCCGCCGCGCCGCCCGCCGCTGACGACCAGGTCGGCGACGAGCCGGCGGCCCTGCCCGGACGACAGGTCCACCTCGATGGCGCGTTTGCCCTTGTTGAGCCCCGACCAGTACAGGCTCGTCCCGCTCTCGGCCAGTGGCCGGCGGGTGCGGTCGGGGGCGCCGCCGATCGGCTCGATCCGGATCACGTCGGCGCCCAGCTGCGCCAGCGTCATCCCGCTCAACGGGGTGGCCACGTACGTCGAGATCTCGATGACGCGCATGCCGCGCAGCGGCCGCGAGCGGGGCGGAGCGGGGCTGTCCGTCATCGGCCCGCACCCTCGCCGCCGACGGCGGCGAGCCCTTCACTGAACGCTTCCACTTTCGGGTCTCCTGGCGTGGTCGGATGAACGCCATGATCCACCCGTACCCGGGACTCAGGCCAGGCCGTCCGCCATGAGTGCCAGAACCTTCGGGGAGCAGCCTGCATCCAATAGGCCGTGGACATGTTGATCGACGGGGACCCCCAGCGGCTCGGCGGCTACTGGCTGGCCGGGCGGCTGGGGGCGGGCGGTCAGGGCGTGGTGTACGAGGCGTACGCCGAGGACGGCAGGCGCGTGGCCGTCAAGGTGCTGCACGGGGACCAGGCGTCCCAGCTGGCCAGAGAGGCGGCCGCGGCGCAGCGGGTCGCGGAGTTCTGCACGGCGCCGGTGATCGAGGCGCGTCTGGACGGGCCCAGGCCGTACATCGTCAGCGAGTACGTCGAAGGCCCCAGCCTGCGCCGGGCCGTCGCCGGCGGGCGGCGCTTCACCGGCGGGGACCTGCACCGGCTCGCGACGGCCGTGGCGACGGCGCTGACCGCGATCCACGACGCCGAAGTGATCCACCGCGACATGAAACCGGACAATGTCCTGCTCGGCCCCGACGGCCCGCGCGTGATCGACTTCGGCGTCGCCAGGACCGCGGAGATGTCACTGACCGCGACCGGCCTGGTCACGGGCACGCCCACGTACATGGCGCCCGAGGTGTTCGGCGGGCACCGGGCCGGGATGCCGGCCGACGTGTTCGCGTGGGGCGGGATCGTGCTGTACGCGGCCACCGGCGAGGACCCGTTCCACGCCGAGAGCCTCGGCGGGGTGATGCACCGGGTGCTGTCCGACAATCCAGATCTGAGCGTCCTGCCGGCCTCGCTGCGCGTGCTGGTGGCCGCCGCCCTGGCCAAGGAGCCGCTGGAGCGGCCGACCGCCCGGCAGCTCCTGCTCTCCCTCGTCAGCGGCGACGCGCGGGCCGAGACCGAGCAGCTGCTCGCCCAGGGCGGCAGGGAGGCCGCGCACATCGGCGTGGCCGCCGACGACCCGGCGCTGGGGACGCTGGCCGAGGACGCGTACGGGCTGCTCAGCACCGAGGAGCAGGAGCTGGCGGCGGAGGTCTTCCTGCGGCTGGTCACCGTGGACGAGCAGGGCCGCCTGTCGGTCCGCCGGGCCTCCGTGTCCGAGCTGGTGGAGGGCAGGGCACTGCCCGACGTGGCGTCGATCACCCGGATCCTGCAGGTGTTCGGGTACCTGCTGGGCCGCGAGGAGGAGGCGGTCTGGCTGCTGCGTCCCGCGCTGCCGCACGCCTGGCCCAGGTTCCGGCGGTGGGTGGAGGCCAACAGGGACGGCCTGCCCGTGCACAAGGAGATCCTCGCCGGGGCGAGGCGGTGGGAGCGGGCCGGGCGCAGGGACGGCGCCCTGCTCCAGGGCATCAGTCTGGAGAACGCGTTGCAGTGGGCGGCCACCGCGCGCCGGAACATCACGCTGTCACCGGCCGAGCGGGACTTCCTGGCGGCCAGCGCGGCGCTGACCAGGCGCCGGGCCAGGCGCAACCGCCTGCTCGCGGTCAGTCTGGCCGGCCTGCTGGTGATCGCGCTGGTCGCCGCCGGCCTGGCCGTGCAGCAGGGCAGGCTGGCCGACGAGCGGGCCGGCCGGATCGCGGCGCAGCGCGACCAGGCCGAGGCGGCGCGGCTGGCGCAGCTCGCGGACACCTTGCGGCAGAGCGACCCGCGCGCGGCGATGCTGCTCAGCGTGGCGGCCTGGCGCCTGCACGGGACGCCGCAGACGCGCGCGGCGCTGACGGCCGCGCTGGCGCAGCGCGAGGTGGCGATGTTCAAGGACCCCGCCGCCTCCGGCGACGTCGTGCGGGTGCTGGGCCGGGACGGGCGGACGCTGGCGAGCGTGAGCGACGACGCCGTGCGGCTCTGGGACGTGCGCACCGGCAGGCGGGCGGGCGGGATCGCCAAGCTGGGCCTGGCAGGCGAGGGGGTGCTGGCCGCCGCGCTCTCGCCCAGCGGCCGCGAGGTGCTGGTGGCCACCGAGCGGCAGGCTCGCGTGTGGAACCTGCGCACCGGCCAGGTGATCGGCTCCTGGGCACACCGGGCCGGCCAGGACGTGCCGGTCAACGTGCGGTACGGGACAGTCGACAGGTACCCGGTGTTCCTCATCGACGGCGTCTACCATCTGTGGGACCTGAAGACCGGACGCCGGATCAGGACCGCGAAGGGGCTCGGCCCCATGACGCCGTCCGGTGATGCCGTCTACGCCGAAAGCGGGGGGCGGGTCGAACGGCTCAGCCTACCCGGGCTCGCCGTGACAGGCATGCGCCCGTACGCGGACCGCTGTGCCACGTGTGGGCGGCCGGTCGCGGTCTCTCCTGACGGGCGTTCGCTGCTGGAGCCGCTGCGCAGAGGCCTGCAGGAGACCTCGCTGGCCGACGGCCGCAGCGGCGCGCTCGGACAGGACGGTCCCAATGTCTGGAACCGCGGCGAGGTGATCTTCAGCCATGACGGGCACCTGCTCGCCTCCATGACCTGGACGGGCATCCAGGTGTGGCGCGGCGACGGCGAGCACCTCACGACGCTGCCCCTGACCAGCGGCTCCGAGTTCGACACCGCGCCGTTCCCGCAGGCCGCCTTCGACGGCGGGACGCTGCGTTACCTGAACGAGGACCGCGTCTTCACGGTGGACCTCAGCGACCTGGCGACCCGCGCGCCGAAGACGGCGGTGTCGTGGGCGTGGGCCAGGCTCGGCCCCGGCGCGCGGCAGCTCCTGGCGGGCGAGGACCTCACCACAGTGCTGCTGGGCGATCCGCGGCGCGCGCTCGGCGGGGCCGTGCTGAAGAGGCCGGACAGCGACGGGATCGAGGGCGCGGCCTTCAGCGGCGACGGTCGGCTGGCCGCCGTGGGCGGGAGCGAGAGCATCACCGTGCTCGACGTGGCCACGCGGCGGGCGGTGGCGACGTGGAAGTACGCGCAGCCCGCCGCCCCACAGTTCCTGGCCTTCAACCCCGACGGCACGAGGCTCGCCGCCGCGTCCGAGCGGGGTGCGGTGACGGTGTGGGACTGGAGGAGCCGCCGTCTGGTGTGGAAGGCGGGCGTGGAGGGGGTGCGCGACGTGGAGTTCTCCCCCGACGGCCGGACGCTGGCGGTGGCGGCCGACGCTCAACGGCTCTTCGACTCCGCGTCCGGCAAGAGTCTCGGATCCCCGTTCGGAGGGACCGGGCGGGGCACGACCGTGACGGACGTCGTGTTCACCCGCGACAGCAGGTCGGTGGCGATCGCCGACACGCGCGGCCGGGTGACCGTGTACGACGCCGCCACCCGGCGCCCGGTCGGGCCGGTCGCGCGGGGCGAGCTCAACGGCGGCGACGTGGCCGCCAGATCGCCGCGCGAGGACGTGATCGCGATCGGCACGCAGGGCGGGCGGGTGCAGCTCTTCGACCTCACGGCCGGGACGAGCCTGGGCATGTTGCGGGACGGGAACCTGGAGGGGCTCACGGGGCTGACGTTCTCAGCCGACGGGTCGAGCGTGCTGATCCTCGACGGCACGGGTGCGGTACGCGAGCAACCTGTAGCACCTGACAAGGTGGCGGCAGCCGTGTGCGCACGGGCCGGGAGCCCGCTCACCACGGCCGAATGGGGGCATTACATCACGGGAGTGCCATACCGGAGGGTCTGCCCCTGAGACATGAGGCGACGGCGAAGGGTCACACGCCGAAGATCGCGTGGCCGACGTGGTCGAGGGCCAGCCGTACCGCTCTGGCCGGGCGGAGGCCTGCACCGGCATCACGAGCTCACCAGGCGACCCAGACGTCCTGGAGCCCGCCCGACAGCAGCCCGGTGCGCAGGCGCAGTTCGCCGGCGCTGTCGCGCAGGCGCAGGGTGGGCAGCCGGCGGGTGAGCGTGCCGAGCACCACCTGCAGCTCCAGGCGGGCCAGCGGCTGGCCGAGGCAGTAGTGCGGGCCGGCGCCGAAGCCCAGGTGCTGGCCGGCGTTCTCGCGGCGCGGGTCGAACCGTTCCGGGTCGTCGAACTTGCGCGGGTCCCGGTTGGCCGCGGGCCGGCACGGGATCACGGTGCCGCCCGCGGGCACGACGGTGCCGCTGAACTCGCTGTCCTCGGTGGCGACGCGGGGGAAGCCGATCACGCTGAGCGTGGTGTCCAGCCGCAGGACCTCCTCGACGGTGCCCGGGATGAGCCCGGGGTCGTCGATGACCGCCTGGTAGCGCTCCGGCTCCGACAGCAGCATCGCCGCCATGATCGCGATCATGTTGGACGTGGTCTCGTGCCCGGCCAGCAGCAGCGCCATCACCGTGGTGATCAGCTCCTCGTGGCTGAGCCTGCCGTCCTCGCTGTCGGAGATCTGGGTCAGCTCGCTGAGCAGGTCGTCGCCGGGGTCCGCCCGCTTCTCCTCAACCAGGGCGGAGACGTACGCGCCGAACTCCTCGTACGTCTTCAGCACCTCCTCCTGCGTGTAGCGCGTCAGCGTCAGCATGACCTGCGACCAGTGCGCGAACTTGTCCTGGTCCTGGCTGGGGGCGCCGACCAGGGCGCAGATGACCCGCACCGGCAGCGGCAGGCCCAGCTGGACCGACAGGTTGGCCGGCGAGCCGGACTTGACCATGTCGTCCACGAGCTCATCGGCCATCCGCTGCACCCGGGGCCGCCACGCCTCCATCTTGCGGATGGTGAAGGACTTGCTGAGCAGCCGCCGCCAGCGCAGGTGGTCCTCGCCCTCCCTCAATCTCGTGGTGCTGTTACGGGAGAAGATCCCGCCGTCCTCCGTCGTGGACACCCGCGCGGCGCCCTCGCCGCCGCGCTGGAAACGCGTGTCCGCGAGCACTGAGCGGACGTCGTCGTAGCGGGTCATCAGCTGGGCGGAGTCGCCGCTGGGCAGCCGTACGTGGGCCACGGGACAGCGCTCCTGCAACTCGGCCCACTCCTGCGGCGGCTCCAGAGCGGTCGCCCGGGGGAAGGGGTAATCGGGCATGGTTTCAGACATGGCGCCCCCAATGTCGTTGACGAGTCACCGCCAACCCTAAGAAGATCACCCAAATAAGGCAAGCTCCTTAATTCCCCTGGTAGTCGAACCAGTCGAAGGCCGCACTCCCCTCCGTGACGTACATGCCGATCACCCGCCCCGTGAAGCCGGTCGCCACCTCCGTGGACAGGTACCGGCCGTCCAGCGAGGCCAGCACGACGCCGCCGGCGGAGAAGGCGATGGTGTCCGGCCCCCTGCCGCCGACGCCCGTCGGCTCGCCCGTCTGTTCGCCCGCCGGCTCGATGACGGAGGGCGGCAGGACGTCGCGGGTGCGGATGTCGAGGGTGAGGGTGAGCGGTCCAGGCGGGACCGGCTGCTCGGCCACGCACTGGCGCACCGGGCCGATGCGCGCGATCACCCGCGCCCGGCCCTCGCTCACCTCCAGGTCGTAGTGGTGGGCCTCGTCCAGGCGCACGGACAGCCCGGCCGTGCCAGTTCCGGGGCCGGCTCCGGGATCGAGGCGGGCGGCGACGCGGCAGTCGTGGTGCTGCTGGCGGCGCCCCACGAAGGTGTGGCCGGGGCGGTCGAGGGTCGGGCCGGTGGCGTGCAGGGTCAGCCAGCCGGGCCGCTCGCCCAGCGACCAGGACCCGTCGGGGCGGCTGCGCGGCGAGATCCAGTACGGCGCGAGCGCGCCGGCGTCGAAGTCGTCGCGGTACGGCTCCGCCGGCAGGGGATGCCAGGCGGCGGGCGCGGGGTGGCGTTCCTCGACCGGACCCACGACGGGCCAGCCGTCCTCCCACCGCACGGGGACGAGGAAGGTCTCCCGCCCGAGGACCTGGTACTCCGGCGTGTAGCCGCGCGGGCGGGTGCCGAGCAGGACCATCCACCAGGTGCCGTCGGCGGCCTGCACGAGGTCGGCGTGGCCGGTGCTCTGGATCGGCCGGTCGGTGCCGCGGTGCGTCAGGATGGGATTGACCGGCCCGGGCTCGAAGGGTCCGCGCGGCGAGCGGGCGCGGGCGATCGACACGGCGTGGCAGCGCTCGGTGCCGCCCTCGGACATGAGCAGGTACCACCAGCCGTCCACCTGGTAGAGGTGCGGCGCCTCCGGATATTTCCCGCCGGTGCCCGACCAGATCGGGTACGGCCCCTCCAGCACCTTGCCGGTGGCCGGGTCGATGCGCGCCACCTGGTTGCCCGAGGTGGTGCACCAGCACGAGCCGTCCTCGTCCCAGGCCAGGTCGGGGTCGACGCCGGGCAGGTCGATCCAGACGGGGTCGGACCAGGGGCCTTCGGGGCGTTCGGCGGTGACGACGAAGTGGCCGCCCGCTCCCACATTGGTGGTGATCAGGTGGAAGCGGCCGTCGTGGTGGCGGATCGTCGGCGCGAAGACGCCACCCGAGGCGGGCACGTCCGCCGACAGGTTCAGCTGCGAGGGCCGGTCGAGCACATTGCCTATCTGGCGCCAGTGCACGAGGTCCCGGCTGTGGAAGATCGGGACGCCGGGGACGTACTCGAAGCTGGAGCAGACGAGGTAGTAGTCCTCGCCGACCCGGCACACGCTGGGGTCCGGGTGGAACCCGGGCACGACCGGGTTGTCGTACATCTGCACGTTGCGGCCTTTCCGGAGAGTTCAGCCCTTGAAGGCGCCGTCCATGATGCCGGCCACCATGCGGCGGCCGACGAAGACGAACAGCACCAGCAGCGGCAGCGTGGCCAGGAACGAGCCGGACATGGCCAGGCCGAGGTCGACGTCCAAGCTGTTCTGCAGCGCCTTGATGGCGATCTGCGCGGTGTACATCTCGGGCGACTTCAGCACGATGAACGGCCACAGGAAGTCGTTCCACGAGCTGACGAAGCCGAGCAATCCGAGCACGAAGGCGGCCGGCCGCACCAGCGGGAACGCGATGCGCCAGTAGATCTGCCAGGTGTTCGCCCCGTCGATGCGGGCGGCCTGCAGGATCTCGTCGCTGATCGTCGAGGACAGGTGCTGGCGCATCCAGAAGATGCCGAACGCGCTGGCCAGACCCGGGACGATGAGTGCCTGGAGCGTGTCCACCCAGTTCAGCGAGGAGATGATCATGTACTGCGGGATGACCGCGAGCTGCGTCGGCACGGTCATGGTCAGCACCACGATCAGGAACAGCACGTTCCGGCCCGGGAAGCGCAGCTTGGCGAAGGCGAAGCCGGCCAGCGAGCAGAGGATCGCGTGCCCGACGCCGATCGTCCCGGCCACGATCAGGCTGTTGATGATCGAGCGCACGAACGGCACGGTCGAGAACACCAGCCCCGCCAGCTCGAAGAAGTTGCCGCCTGGCACGATCTCGGGCGGCAGCTGGGTGGCGGTCGCCGAGTCGGTGGTGGCCACCACGAACATCCAGTACAGCGGGAAGATGCAGGCGAGCGTGGCCAGGCCGATCAGCAGGTAGGTCCACCAGCGGATCCGATCGTTCATGACTTCCCCGGGCGGATGCGAGTGGACAGGACGTAGTTGAGCGCGCCGACCGCGATGATCAGGACGAACAGCGCCACGCCGATGGCGGCGCCGTAGCCGAACTGGAACTGGCCGAAAGCCTGCTCGTACAGGAACATCGTGAGCGTCTGGCACTGCCGGACCGCCCCGCAGGTCGCGGAGCGGGACATCAGCAGCGGCTCGGTGAAGATCTGCAGGCCGCCGATCGTCGAGGTCACGATCGTGAAGACGATGACCGGGCGCAGCGACGGCAGGGAGATGTGGCGGAACTGCTTCCACCCGCCCGCGCCGTCCACCGCCGCCGCCTCGTAGATCGCCCGCGGGATCGCCTGCAACGAGGCCAGGTAGAGCAGCGTCGTGTAGCCGAACCAGCGCCACGTCACCATGACGGCGATCAGCAGGTGGCTGCCCCACACCGTCTGCTTGAAGTCGATCGGCCCGATGCCTGCGAAGCCCAGCAGCCAGTTGAGCAGGCCGTAGTCACGGTCGAACATCTGGGCGAAGACGATCGCGGTGGCCGCCACCGAGGTGATGTACGGCACCAGCATCGACATCCGGAAGAACACCGCCAGCCGCAGCCGGGCGTGGTTGAGCAGGTGCGCCACGCCCAGCGCGAGCACCAGCTGCGGCACGGTGGACAGCAGCCAGATGCTGATGGTGTTCCACAGGGCGTTCGAGAACCGGGCATCCCCGAACAGGCGGGTGAAGTTGTCGAAACCGACGAAGACGTGCTCGCCGATGGGGTTCCAGTCGAACAGCGCCACGTAGAACGTGAACAGCAGGGGGACGAGCCCGAACACCGCGAAGATCAGGAAGAACGGCGCGATGTAGGCGTAGGGGGCGATGCGCTCCCCCATGCTCTGCCGCACCCGGGTCGCGAGGGCGGGCGTCCCCGCGACCCTTTCGAGTGTCGCGGTCACTTGCCGATCGCCGTCTTGATGTTGGCCAGCGCCGTGTCCCAGGCCTTGGCGGGGTCACCCTTGCCCTGCTCGACGCTGGTGATGGCGTTCAGGAACTCCTGGCCGATGGCCGCGCTGTCCGGGCCGATGTAGAACGGCTTGAGGCCGAGCAGCGACTCGGTGTAGATCTTCCCGATCGGCGCGTCGGAGAAGAACTCGTCCTTCTTCCCGGTGAGCTTGGGGTCCTGGTAGACCGACGGGGTCGTGGGCAGTGAGCCGGAGTCCACGAAGTGCGCGAGCTGGCCCTGCGGCGACTGCATCTTGCTGATGTAGTCCCAGGCGGCCTTGGCGTTCTTGGCGCCCTTGGGGATGGCCAGGTAGCTGCCGCCCCAGTTGCCGGCTCCGCCGGGGATCTTGGCGATGTCCCACTTGCCCTTGGTGTCGGGGGCGTTCCTGCGGATCTGGCCCAGCAGCCACGACGGCGCGGAGATCACCGCGAACTGCCCCTTGCCCATGCCCGCGCTCCAGCCCTCGGTGAACGAGGTCTGCTTGGCGGTGATCCCGGCCTGCACGGCCTTGAGCGACAGGTCGAAGGCCGTCTTGACCTGCGGGCTGGTGCTGTAGACGACGTTGCCCGAGGGGTCGTAGTACTTCTGCGGACCCTGGTTGACCGCCTGGTAGAACACGCTGGTCTCGGCGTTGTCGATGAACGCCTTGCCGGTCTTGGCGACGTACTTCTTGCCGGTCTCGATGAACGCGTCCCACGTGGGCCAGAGCTTGCCGACCTCCTCCCGGTCGGTCGGCAGCCCGGCCTCCTTGAACAGGTCCGTCCGGTACGCGACGGCCATGCCGCCCACGTCGGTCGGGATGCCGATGATCGTGCCGTCCTTGGCGGTGCTCTGGCTCATGACCCAGTCGAGGTAGTCGCCCTTCATCTTGTCCGCGCCGAGCTGCCGCAGATCGTAGAAGTTCTGCGGCTGCTGCACGAACTTCGGCAGGTCGTCGCCCTGGATGAGCACCAGGTCGGGCACCTTGCCACCGGCCAGCGCCGTCGTCAGCGCCTGCGCCGTCTCGGTCGAGCCGCCCACCTCGGTGAGCTTCACCTGCACGCCCGGGTTGGCCTTCTGGTACTCGTCGACCGAGGCCTTCTGGTTGATCCCGGAGAACGACCAGAACTCGAACGACTTGCCGTCGCCCGACGGCTGCGACGGGGTGCTGCCGGAGCCGCCTCCGCAGGCGGTGGCGGTCAGGGCGATGGCCGCGAGGAGCGCGGCAGGGGTTGCGATACGGAACTTCACGGTTGTTCTCTTCCGGTGGGGGTGAGGAGCGGAGCGCGGTGGCGGGCGCCGACGAGTCTCCTTCGAGGGGGTGTCCACAGCAGGTTTGCCTGAAACTTTCGGTTTCAGGCCCGATTGTTAATCGGGGACTCTAAGCACGCATTACGAAACCCGTCAAGAACACGGCCGTAAGATCACCGAAATCAATCGGGTTAGACTGCGCCCCATGACCGCGACCGAGGAGCCGTTCGACGCCGACGCCGTGCCCGGCCGGCCGCTGACCATCACCCAGCTGGCCGAGCTGGCCGGCGTGTCCACCGCGACCGTCTCCAAGGTGGTCAACGGCCGCTCCGAGGTCGCCCCCGAGACCCGCGCCCTCGTCGAGGGCCTCATCCGCCGGCACGGCTACCGCAGGCAGCGGCGGCGCGTCAGCCCGGCACCCCTGGTGGAGGTGGTGTTCCACGCGCTGGACGGCGACTACCCGATCGAGATCGTCAAGGGTGTCGACCAGGTCGCGCGCCGGCACAACCTGGCCGTGGTGATCTCCGACAGGCCGGACCGCGAACCGGCGGGTCACGGCTGGATCGACGGCGTGCTGAGCCGCCGCCCGACGGGGGTGATCGGGGTGTTCTTCGGGCTGACCGACGACCAGCGCGAGCAGCTCGTCACCCGCGACATCCCCATCGTCCTGCTCGACCCGTCCGGCGACCCGGGGCCGCGGTTCCCCTCGGTCGGCGCGGGGAACTGGAGCGGCGGCCTGTCGGCCACGCGCCACCTGCTCGACCTCGGCCACCGCCGCATCGCCGTCATCACCGGCCCCGACTGGGCCCTGCCCAGCCGGGCCCGGCTGGACGGCTACCGCACCGCGCTCGACCTGGCCGGGGTGTCCGCCGACCCCGAGCTCATCGGCTCGGGCGACTTCCTCATCGAGGGCGGCCGGGCCCAGGCCCACCGGCTGCTGCGCCTGCCCGACCCGCCGACCGCGATCTTCGCCTGCAACGACGGGCAGGCCACCGGCGTCTACCGCGCCGCCCACGAGCTGGGCCTGCGCATCCCTCACGATCTCAGCGTCGTCGGCTTCGACGACCTGCCCCCGATGGAGTGGATGAACCCGCCGCTGACCACGGTCCGCCAGCCGCTCACCGAGATGGCCGCCGCGGCCACCGGCATGCTCATGAAGCTCGCGCAGGGCGAGCCGCTGTCGCAGAGCCGGGTCGAGCTGGGCACCGAGCTGATCATCCGGGGCAGCACCGCCCCTCCTGCGCACTGACCGAAACTTTCTGGATTATTGCCGTACGTATCGGAGGTTGACAGTCGCAGGGCGGCTGCCTAACGTGACGCAGATCGCCTCCTCGGCCACCACGGTCGAGACCGGCCGCGACTACCAGATCAAGATCCAGGTGACCGGGCGCAGGATCACCACCTGGCAGGACGGACAGAAGCTCAACGACTTCGTCGGCAACGCCACCGTGGAGCCGCTCTACCAGGTCGTCTCCAGGGAGGGCCACTCCGTCACCTTCATCCGCCTCACCGAACGCTGACCCCAAGGGAGGCGGGTCCCCGGGGACCGCCTCCCTCGAGGCCCAACATGCCAGGAATATCCGGTATTTCCCGCCTGTTAATCGGTATTCTAAAATCATCCGATTAGTCAGGAGAGCGGAATGACACCACCGGGCGATCCTTTCAACGCCGCCGGCGACCCGGAGCTCAGCCGCCTGCTTGAAGGCTATCGGCAGGATATGGCGGCGCTCGAGCGGCTGAGCGAGGAGATCGGAGCGGTCAGAGGCCGGGGCGAGGCCGCCGAGGGCCGTGTGGTGGCCGAGGTGACGCAGGCCGGAGCGCTCGCCGGGCTCACCATCGATCCGCGCGCCATGCGGCTCGGCTCCACCGAGCTGGCCGCGGCGATCCTCGAGGCCGCCGCCGCGGCGGCCCGCGACGCCGAGCGGGGGGCGGGCGACGTGCTGGGCCCGTTCATCGCCGGCACGCTCTTCGACGACGGGGACGACGACCGCGCACGGGAGGCTCGCGGGCGTTGAGGATCAATCCCGGCCGCGCCAGCATCTACGGCTTCGGCGCCCTCGGCATCGCGGGCTTCGTGTTCAAGATGCTCGCCGTCGACTACCCGGAGGGCGACCCGGCCAAGGCGCGCCAGGCCAGCGTGGTCTGGGCCCGCTTGGCGGAGCGCATCGAGCAGAGCCCGGACAGGACGTTCCCGGCCGCCGCGTCGGTCTGGCGGAAAAACCACGGCGGCGGGGTGGAAGAGTACAAGTCGGCCGTCACCGCCGGGCTCTACCCCCAGGATCCGGACGACGGGTACGCCGCCAAGCTGGCCCGGCGCTGCCGCCAGAACAGCGTGGCCTGCGCGGAGTTCGCCGACGTGATCGACACGGCGCGGCACGCGTACTGGACGCTCGCCTGGGCGAACTTCGCCAGCTTCATCTTCATCACCACCTTCCCGTGGCAGGCCGCGGCGGCGTACAAGATCACCGAGTTCCTCATGCGGCGGGCCCAGGCGGGCCTGCTGTCGAAGCTGCTGGAGCACGCCATCGCCAAGATCGTGCTGAGCAAGCTGACGGAGTACTCGATCGGCAGCCTCTTCTTCGCTGTCGGAGACGTGTCGGTGGTGGCCGCCGTCAAGGCGGGGCGGGGCGAGGACCCGGGCTCGCTCAAGGAGAACGCGATACAGGCGGTGAAGGAGTTCGCCGCCTCGGTGGCCTTCTACGGCGCGTTCGACGCCGCCATGCCGGTGGCCAGGGCGGTCAGCAGCAACAAGGACGTCCAGTACTTCATCGGCCGGATGGCCGGCGGGTCGATCGGCTACGGCCCCTCGTACGACGCCATGAACGGAGAGACGGGCTGGGACCTCGTTCCCACCTGGAAGCAGACCCTCGGCAGAGTGCTGCTGTATTTGACCATGGCGCACAAACCCGCGGGCTGAGAGGACGACATGGAGATTCATAAGCCGGTGTTCCACTCGGCGGCGGAATCGTTCGAAATCGAGAAGAGCGAGCTCGGCAGGTTCATCGAGGAGGCCGGCAAGGAACTGGAGGCCATCGGGGACTTCTGGGGCGGCACCAAGGAGGGGGTGGCCTTCTACAAGGGCGAGGGCGGCGGCTCTGGGTACGAGGCGGTCACCGGCCAGATCATGGAGGGCATGGACGTGCTCCTCCACGCCCACCAGGTCATCGCCATACGCCTGCTCCTCATGGAGGGCAACGTCAGCGTCACCGACTGGAACCTGGTGTCCGTCATGCTGTCGAAGCTTCCCCCTCCCGATCCCGACCGGCCGATCTGGGGAGCGGACTAACCGCGCGGCGGGGCGGTGGAGCGGCGGGTGACCAGGGTGGGGGTGACGGAGAAGCGGACCGCGGACGTGCGCCCCTCGCTGATGCGCTCGAGCAGCAGCCGCCCGGCTGTCCTGCCCATGATGGCCCCGTCCTGGTCCACGCTCGTCAGCGAGATGTGCGCGAGCGCGGTCACGCGGGCGTTGTCGTAGCCGGCCACTGAGACGTCGCCGGGCACGGCCAGCCCGGCCTCGTGGATGGCCGCGAGCGCGCCGAAGGCGGCCTGGTCGGATCCGGCGAAGACGGCGGTGGGTCGGGGCTCGCGGGCCAGCAGCTCGCGCGCTGCCTGGTAGCCGCCCTCCTCGGTGTAGGAGGTGGCGACGACGGCGATGTGCTCGGCCAGGCCGTGCTCGGCCATCACCCGTTCGTACGTCCTGGCCCTGATGGTGTGCAGCCACACGACGGACCGGGCGGGGCCGCTGTCCTTCTGCGAGATGTGCGCGATGCGGCGGTGGCCGAGCGAGATCAGGTGCTCGACGGCGAGCTCGGCGCCCACCTCGTCGTCGTCGAGCACGGAGTCGTAGACCGCCGAGCGGTCGTGGCGGCCGAGCACGACGGTGGGCGTGCTCCTGGCCATCTCCTCGAGCCGGGACCTGGCGAGGACCGGGGCGACGATGAGGATGCCGTCCACCTGCCGGTCCACCAGGGCGTTGATCGCGCGGCCCTCGGAGTCGGGGTCCATGCTGCCGCCCTGGACGATGATGGCCTGGTAGCCGGCGCCCGCGATCTGCTCGTTGAGACCGTCGAGAATGTCGGCGAAGAACGGGTTTCTGATGTGCGGCAGGACCACGCCGATGGTGAACGTGCGCCCCCGCATCGCCCGGGCCGCGGCGTGCGGGCGGTAGCCGAGCTCGTCGATGGCCGCCTGCACCTTGGCGCGCATCGCCTCGCTGACGCCGTAGGCGTTGCGCAGAACCTTCGACACCGCGGTCGTGGAGACCTGGGCGTGGCTGGCCACATCACTGATCGTCACCCGCCGCCGCCCGTCGCGCGTGACCATCCGCCGCACCTCGTTCGAATAGACGCGGACCTGATTGTACGAGCTCAAGCCCGCGACCGCGATGGGTAACGATACCCATCATTAACATCCGACGATCGCCAGCGTGGGGCTCCACGTGGATCACGATTGGGGACCGTTCCTCAAATCAAGCCTTGACGCCCTGGCAAGTAACGCTTACGTTAACTCGCAACGGGGGACGTTAAAACGATTCAACGGACCCGGAGGGGCGTTGTGAAGACCTCTCAGCGCATGCTGGGAGCGGCCCTGGCCGTTCTCACGATGACTGCCCTGACCTCCTGCGGCTCGGGCTCCGCGCCGGCCGCCGACGGCACGGTCACCCTGAAGTTCCTCATCGACAACGGACAGGGAGCCGTCGACTCGGCCAAGGCGATGACGGACGCGTTCATGCAGGCCAACCCCAAGATCAAGATCGAGACCGAGACGCGACCGGCGGGCAGCGAGGGCGACAACATCGTCAAGACCAAGCTCTCGACAGGCGACATGTCGGATGTGTTCCTGTACAACTCCGGGTCGCTGCTCCAGGCGCTCAACCCGTCCCAGACCCTGGTCGACCTCACCGGCGACCCGGTGCTGGAGAACGTTCAGAAGGACTTCCTGCCAGTGGTGACCCAGGGCGGCCATGCGTTCGGTGTGCCCTTCGGCACCGCCATGGGCGGCGGCATCCTCTACAACCGCAAGGTCTACGAGAAGCTCGGTCTGCAGGTGCCCAAGACCTGGGACGAGTTCATGGCCAACAACGCGAAGATCAAGGCGGCGGGGATCGCGCCGGTGATCTCGACGTTCAAGGACACCTGGACCTCGCAGCTGTTCGTGCTGGGCGACTTCTACAACGTCCAGGCCGCCGTGCCAAACTTCGCCGCCGACTACACCGCGGGCAAGGCCAAGTTCGCCACCACCCCGGCCGCGGCGGCCGGGTTCCAGCACCTGGCCGATGTGAAGGCCGGCGGCTACCTCAACGAGGGCTTCGGCTCGGCCACCGCCGATCAGGGCATGAAAATGCTGGTGGAGGGCAAGGGCGCACACTATCCGATGCTCAGCGCCCAGTTGCCGCCGCTGGTGGCCTCGATGCCGCAGGCCGCCACTGACGTCGGCTTCTTCGGGATCCCGGGCACCAACCCGGGCAAGAACGGCGCGACGCTCTGGGAGCCGGGCGGCGTCTACATCCCCAAGACCACCAAGAACCTCGAGGCGGCCAAGAAGTTCCTGGCCTTCGTCGCCTCGCCGGCGGCGGCCGATGCGGTGAGCAAGGTCGTGCAGCCGTCCGGGCCGTACCGGATCACCGGCGCCGAACTGCCCGACAACGCCATCCAGGCCGCCAAGGACCTGCAGACGTACATCGACAAGAGCGCGACGGCGCCGGCGCTGGAGTTCGTCTCCCCCGTCAAGGGCCCGTCGCTGGAGCAGATCACCGTCGCGGTCGGCTCCGGGCTGACGCCGCCCGCCGAGGGCGCCGCCCAGTACGACAAGGACGTGGCGAAGCAGGCCAAGCAGTTGGGGCTCGCGGGGTGGTGACCAAGCAGGCGGCCAGACCTCACGTCATGCCCGAGCAGGAGCTCACCCGCCCGGCCAGGCGCAAGTCCGCCTACCCGTACGCGCTGTACCTGCCGGCCGCCGTCGTCTACCTCGTCA
This sequence comes from Nonomuraea sp. B19D2, assembly GCF_040137845.1. Classification (NCBI taxonomy): domain Bacteria; kingdom Bacillati; phylum Actinomycetota; class Actinomycetes; order Streptosporangiales; family Streptosporangiaceae; genus Nonomuraea; species Nonomuraea sp. B19D2. The sequence goes on from NZ_JBEFAK010000013.1 coordinate 20,303, forward strand.
TCTTCCTGGTGCCGACGGTGATGGCCTGCTACTTCGCGCTCACCCGCTGGACCCTGTTCGACAGCACGTTCGTCGGCCTGGACAACTTCCGCGACTTCCTGGCCGAGCAGAACCTGCGCATCGGCTTCGCCAACACCCTCTTCTACGCCGTCGTCACCAGCGGCCTGAAGGTCGTGCTCGGGCTGCTGCTCGGGGTGCTGCTCACCTCGAAGCTGCGGCTACGCGGCTTCCTGCGCTCGGTGGTGTTCTTCCCCGTCCTGGTCTCCACGGTCGCGGTCGGCATCACCTTCAGCGCGCTGCTGCGGCCCGACACCGGGCTGGTCAACAAGGCCCTGGCCCTGGTCGGCATCGACGGCCCCGACTGGCTCGGGGACGCGAACACGGCCCTGCTCTCGGTCGCGCTGGTCGACGTCTGGAAGGGCGTCGGCATAGCCACCGTCATCTACATCGCCGGCATCCTGTCCATCCCCCGCGACTACTACCAGGCCGTCGCGGTGGACGGCGGGGGCGCCTGGCACCGCTTCCGCCACGTCACGCTCCCGCTGAGCTGGCCCGCCACCTACTCGGTGATCATCCTGTCGTTCATCGGCGGCCTGCGCTCCTTCGACCTGATCTGGACGATGACCCGCGGCGGACCCGGCTTCACCAGCGACACCATCGCCTCGATCATCTACAAGCAGTACCAGGCCGGCTTCTTCGGCCTGTCCACCGCGGGCAACGTGCTGCTGTTCGTCGTCGTCACCGCCGTCGTCGTCCCGCTCAACTACTTCCTCGGCAAAAGGCAGGTGGCTGCGTGACCGCCCTGCGCAGGCTCGGCGCCGAGGCCATCGCCCTGGCCGTGGCCGCCGTGATCTTCCTCGTCCCGTTCGCCCTCATGCTGCTCACCGCGGTCAAGGACCAGACCCAGGCCACCGACCTGGACTTCGCCTGGCCCACCAGCTGGCCGATCGTCCAGAACCTCACCGAGGTGATCGAGGCCCGCGACTACGTGCTGCTGCGCGCCTACGTCAACAGCACGGTCCTGACCGTGGCGTCCGTCGCCTTGATCGTCGTCTTCGCCGCGATGGCCGCGTTCGTGCTGCAGCGCCGCGCGGGCCGGCTCGGCTCGGTGGCCAACTTCCTGGTGCTGTCCGGGCTGATCATCCCGCCCGCGATCGTGCCCACCATCTGGCTCCTGCAGGCCCTCGGCCTGTTCAAGACCCTCCCCGGGCTGATCCTCATCGAGGTGGCCTTCAACCTGGCGTACGCGGTGCTGCTGTTCCGCGCGTTCATCGCGGCCATCCCGCGCGAACTGGACGAGGCCGCCCAGATCGACGGCTGCACCGGCCTCTCGCTGTTCTTCCGGGTGATCTTCCCGCTCCTGCGGCCGGTCACCATCACCGTGATCCTGACCAGCTCGGTGGCCATCTTCAACGACTTCGTCAACCCGCTCTACTTCACCCCCGGCGACGAGAACGCCACCGTGCAGGTCACCCTCTACAACTTCCAGAGCCAGTACAACACCCAGTGGAACCTGCTGTTCATGGACATCGTGCTCATCACGATCCCACCGCTGCTGCTGTTCATTTTCTTCAACCGCAAGATCGTCGCCGGGATGACCGCCGGCGCCATCAAGGGCTAGGAGACCCGTGACCCTCGTGCATGTCGAAGCGCCCGCCTTCGAACACCACCGCGACCCCCTCGGCATCGGCGAAAGCGCTCCGCGCCTGTCCTGGACCGTCACCACCGCCATCCCCGGCTGGGAGCAGCAGGCGTACGAGATCGAGCTCAGCGACGGCACGGCCACCGGCCGGGTCGAGTCGGCGGAGTCGGTGCTCGTCCCCTGGCCGGGCGGCGAGCTGAGCTCGCGCGAGCGCCGGGCCGCCCGGGTACGCGTGCACGGCCGCGACGGCTCGGCCAGCGACTGGAGCCCCTGGTCGTGGGCGGAGGCCGGCCTGCTGGACCAGGCCGACTGGCAGGCGGGCGCGGCCGGGCCGCCGCTGGAGCTGCTGGGCGTGCCCGACGGCCCCGCGCTGCTGCTGCGCCGCGACTTCACCGTCCGCCGCCCGATCCAGCGGGCCCGTCTGTACGTCACCGCCCACGGCATCCACGAGACGGAGATCAACGGCCGGGTCGTGGGCGACGACGTGCTGGCCCCCGGCTGGACCAGCTACGGCCACCGCCTGCGCTACCGTACGCACGACGTCACCGAGCTCCTGGCCGAGGGCGCCAACACGATCGGCGCCACCCTCGCCGACGGCTGGTACCGGGGACGTGTCGGCTTCGCGGGCGGCAAGAACGCCGTCTACGGCGACCGCACCGCGCTCGTCGCCCAGCTCGAGATCGCCTACGAGGACGGCACGACCGACGTGGTCGTCACGGACGGGAGCTGGCGCTGCGCGAGCGGCCCCGTCACCGCGGCCGGCCTGTACGACGGCGAGAAGTACGACGCCCGGCTGCTGCCGTCCGGCTGGTCGGAGCCCGGCTTCGACGACGCGGGCTGGCTGCCCGCCGACGCGCTGCCGCACGACCCGGCCCTGCTCGTCGCGCCGACCGGCCCGCCGGTCCGCCGGGTGGAGACGCTCGCCCCGGTGAAGGTGCTGACCGGGCCGGACGGGGAGACGATCCTCGACTTCGGCCAGAACATCGCCGGCCGCCTGCGCATCCGCGTCCAGGGCCCGGCCGGGCACACCGTCACGCTCCGGCACGCCGAGGTCCTGGAGGGCGGCGCGCTCGCCCTGCGGCCGCTGCGCGCTGCGGCCGCGCTCGACCAGTACACGCTGCGCGGCGACGACGCGCCCGAGGAGTGGGAGCCGAGCTTCACCGTGCACGGCTTCCGCTACGCCCAGGTCGACGGCTGGCCGGGCGAGCTGGACCCGGCCGACGTCCAGGCCGTGGTCTGCCACACCGACATGCGGCCCACCGGCGACTTCCGCTGCTCCGACCCGGCACTGAACCGCCTGCACGACAACGTCCGGTGGAGCATGCGCGGCAACTACGTCGACCTGCCCACCGACTGCCCCCAGCGCGACGAGCGGCTCGGCTGGACCGGCGACATCCAGGTCTTCGCCCCGGCCGCCGCCTTCCTGTACGACTGCGCGGGCCCGCTGTCGTCCTGGCTGGCCGACCTCGCCGCCGACCAGGCCGAGCAGGGCACCGTGCCGCACTACGTGCCGTGGGTGGAGCTGGTGTTCGGCACCGCTCCCGCCGCGGCCTGGGGCGATGCCGCGGTGCTCGTGCCGTGGACGCTCTACCAGCGCTTCGGCGACCTCGGCCTGCTCCGGCAGCAGTACCCGAGCATGAAGGCGTGGGTGGACCAGGTGGCCGGGCTGACCGGCGACGACCACCTGTGGGACGAGGGCTTCCAGTTCGGCGACTGGCTGGACCCGGCCGCGCCGCCGGACAACCCGGGCAAGGCCCGTACCGACCACGCGCTCGTCGCCACCGCCTACCACGCCTGGACCGCCGGGATCCTGGCCGAGGCGGCGGCCCTGCTGGGGCACTCCTCCGACGCCGAGCACTACGCCGTGCTGGCGGGGGCGGTGCGCGAGGCGTTCCGCCGCGAGTTCGTCACGCCGTCGGGACGGCTGGCCTGCGACACCCAGACCGCCTACGCCCTGGCCCTGACGTTCGACCTGCTGGACGGGCCGGCGCAGCGGGAGCGGGCCGGGCGGCGCCTGGCCGAGCTGGTCGCGTGGGACGACCACCGCATCGGCACCGGTTTCGTCGGCACCCCGCTCATCTGCGACGCGCTCTGCTCAGTCGGCGCGTACGACACGGCGTACGCGCTGCTGCTCCAGCGCAACTGCCCGTCCTGGCTGTACCCGGTGACGATGGGCGCCACCACCATCTGGGAGCGCTGGGACAGCCTGCTGCCCGACGGCTCGGTCAACCCCGGCGAGATGACCTCCTTCAACCACTACGCGCTGGGAGCGGTGGCCGACTGGCTGCACCGCACCGTGGCCGGCCTCGCCCCGGCCGCCCCCGGCTACCGCCGCCTGCGCATCGCGCCCCGGCCGGGCGGGGACCTGACCCACGCCTCGGCCCGGCTCGACACCCCGTACGGCCCGGCGTCGGTCGCCTGGTCCAGGAGCCGCACGACGCTCACGGTCACCGCGACCGTGCCGCCGGGCACGGTCGCCGAGGTGGACCTGCCCGGAGCGGCCCCGCGGGAGGTGGGCTCCGGCACCCACACCTTCACCACCCTGATGTGAGCACCGGCGTCGGGCCGGCCGGCGGGCCTGCCGCATTCACCCCGGATGCTCCGCTTCTGTGTGCGGTGTCGTCGGTGGGGCGAGGGCGGCCACGACGCGGGTGAGCAGCGCCGACCACTCCTCGTCGTCCACCGCGTGCAGGTTCGGCGGGACGAGCGCGCTGCCCATGGACAGCAGCAGGCAGAAGTGGGCCAGCGCGTCCGGGGAGAGCGCGGGGTCCAGCTCGCATCCGTTCTGGGCCGCGCGCACCAGGTCGGCGAACCAGTCGGCGCGCTCGCCCAGGTAGTCCCGCATCGGGCGGGCGACGTCCTGGTCACGGCGGGCCGCGACCAGCGCCTCGACGATCAGGTGACTGGGAGCCCCTTCGCGGCGCGGCAACCAGCGGCCCATGACAAGGAGCAGCTCCGTGACCGACCGGTCAGGGTCGGAGGCCAGCAGGTCGGCCAGCATCCGCCGCCCGTGCGCCTTCAGCGCGGACACGAGCAGGTCGGCCTTGGAGCTGAAGTGCGCGTACAGCGCGCCGTTGCTGACGCCGGCCGCCGCGGCGATGTCGGCCACGCGGGTGCCGTCATACCCTCGCTCGGCGAACACCTCGGCGGCCGCCTGCAGCAACCGTTCGCGTGTCTCAGCTGCGGTGACGCCTGCGATGCGGCCCATGGAGGGAATTTAAAGTTCGTTCATTTCATCCGTCAAGAGCGGCCGGGCGGCACAAGGTCGCCGAGGGAGACGGCCAGCCAGAGCTGGAGCCGGTGTCCGGGGCTCACCATGCCGGACGGGTACATCGCGTACCGCGCGCCCGTGCCGGTCGAGTAGCCCTTACTGAGCCCACTTCGCGGAGCCGGCGAACGGCATGTGCTCGCCCTCCACGTACGCCGGGAACGGCTGGTACACGTTGACGCCCGGCTGCCCGCGCAGGAGCAGCGCGGAGACGAACGGCTGCTGCTCGCTCGTGATCCGGGTCGAGGTCGGGATGTAACGGATGGTCAGGCCGCAGCGGCGGCGCGGCGAGGTGTTGGCGTTGGAGGCGTGCAGGATGTTGGGGTGGTGGACCTCGACGTCGCCGGGCGCGAGGACGAGGTCCACGGCCTGCGACTCGTCCACGCTCACCGCGCTCTCCGAACCGAGCACGTTGTCGATGTCGTCGCGCTGCCGCAGCTCGTGCAGGTCCTGCTGGTGGGAGCCGGGGATCACGCGCATGCAGCCGTTCTCCGGCGTGGCCTCGTCCACGGCCAGCCAGAGCGTGACGACGCGCATCGGCTCCAGCGGCCAGTACGCGCCGTCCTGATGCCACAGGACCGGCTTGCCGGAGAAGGGCGGCTTGCTGATGTAGTGCGAGGCGAACAGCGCTATGTCGGGGCCGACGAAGAGCTCGGCGATGTCGAGCAGCCGGGCGTCGCTGACCAGCCGCACCCAGAAGGGGTCGCCGGCGACCAGCTCGGTGGCCAGGTCCTCGCCGAGCCGGTCGGGGTGCTTGGCCTGGAGCCAGGCGACGTGGTCGCTCGCCTCGCCGATCAGGTCCCGGTCGAGGACGTCGCGGAAGATCGTGTAGCCGTCGCGGTCGTAGTCCTGGAGGGTCCGGTCGACTTCCGTGATCACCATGTGCTCCTTGAAAGGGTGGGCGTCGATCGGATTCTTCGGTCTTCGGGCCGCGAGTTACTAGTATTCGCCGCTCCATAAGTATTAATTTCCTGACATGCCGACCGTCCTGCGCTGGGTCGAGTTCGCGGCCGGCCTGCCGTACCACGCGGCCCTGGTCCCCGTGACCGGCAGCCGCAGGGACCGGCCCGAGCCGCACAGTCACGCCGACTTCCACGAGCTCGTCTTCGTGACCGCGGGCGCGGGCACGCAGAGAGTCGGCGAGGCGGAGCTGCCGCTGCGCGCGGGTGATGTGGTCCTGGTCCGCCCCCATGACCGCCACGAGTTCGCCTCGAACGACGGCATGAGCTTCGTCAACATCGCCTTCCCGAGCGAGCGCTGGCGTGCCTTCGCCGACCTGGCCGGGCTGGCGGGCCCGGCGGACTGGGACCGCCGGGAGCTCCCGCTGTCGGCGCGGACCGATCTCGGCGGGCCGGTGGCGGCGGAGTTCGGCCGCGTGCTGGGCGCCTATTCCGGCGTGCCCCGCGTCCTCGACCTGGTCGGGCTGTGGACGGCGGTCGTCCCCCTGCTGGAGGGCGCCGACGGCACGGCCGTGGACCCGCGGCCCGGCTGGCTGGTGTCGGCCTGCGCCGCGATGAGCCGGGAGGAGAACCTGCGCGAGGGCCTGCCGAAACTGCTGGCGATGGCCGCGGTCAGCCCGGGACACCTGGCCCGCTCGATGCGCAGGCACTACGGGTGCACGCCGATCGCGTTCGTGGCCGGGCGCCGGCTGGAGCACGCCGCCCTGCTGCTGTCCACGACGACGGAGGGCATCGGCCGGATCGCCCAGCGCTGCGGTTTCTCCGGCCAGTCGTACTTCGGCAGGCTCTTCCAGGAGAGGTACGGCATGGCGCCCCGACGTTACCGGGAGGTTACGCGGAGGGCGGTCGTACCTATGGACACCCAAGATATCAAGTGATTAGATGACCTATCCCCCTCCAAGATCGAAGAGGAGGCCGGGCATGATCCGGTCACTTGGTATCGCCGCCGCCGTCTGCCTCGCCCTCGCCGCCTGCTCCTCCGGCGGATCCGCGCCGAAGCAGGCCGCCGGCAAGACAGAGCTGAAGCTCTACAACGACAAGGGCGCCTGGAGCAAGTACTTCGGGGAGATGGGCAGCCTGTCCAAGCAGCAGATCGGCCTGTCGATGAAGCCGGTGGGCTACACCGACGAGCCGACGTACCAGGCGTTCATCAAGGCGTCCTTCCGCACGGACGTGAAGCCCGACCTGTTCACCTGGACGACGGGCGGCCGGCTGGCGGAGATCGTCGCCCAGAAGCAGGTGGCGGAGACGACCCCGATCTGGCAGGAGGCGATCAAGAACGGCGACCTCTCGGCGGACCTGGCCAAGTACTACACGGTGGGCGGCAAGCAGTACTGCGTGCCGCTGAACGCGGCGTACTGGGGCATGTTCTACAACAAGTCGATCTTCGACAAGTACCGGCTCCAGCCCCCGGCCACGTGGGACGAGCTGATCAAGGTCGCCGACACGCTGAAGAAGAACGGCGTGACCGCGTTCTACCACACGTCGGTGCTGTTCTCCTTCGTCTGGTTCGAGCAGCTGCTCGCCGGCACCGACCCCGACCTCTACGACCGCCTCTCGACCGGCCAGGCGAAATACACCGATCCCGGCGTGGTCGAGGTCATGAAGCGGTGGAAGTCGATGATCGACGCCGGTTACTTCAACAACCCGGGCGACAAGACCGACCCGGGTGACGTGCTCAAGACCGGCAAGGCGGCGATGGTGTCGTTCGGCACGTGGTTCAACACGAGCATGACGCAGCGCGACCTGAAGGCGGGCACCGACTACGGCTTCTTCGTCATCCCGAACGTCAACCCGGCCCTGCCCAAGACTTCGATGATCTTCGAGAGCGGCCCGCTCTGCTCGCTGGCCAAGGCGCCCGACCTCGACGCCAGCATGAAGTACCTCAAGTGGTGGGTCGGCTCGGCCGCGCAGGAGAAGTGGGCCACTGCCAGGGGCGACGTCTCGGCCAACCCGAAGGTGGCCATCGCCGACCAGGCCATCGCCGAGGTCAGCAAGGCGGCGGGGAGCGGGGAATATCGGCTGGTCAACCGCTACTTCGAGGCCACGCCGCCGCCGGTGCTCACCGCCGCGCTCGACGGGTTCGGCGCCTTCGTCGTCAAGCCGGACACGTACCAGAAGGTCCTCACGGACATCCAGGCCGCCGCCGACGAGTACTGGAGCACCCACCCGCAGGGGAACTGAGCCGCCCGCCAGCCGGAGTGATCAGCGGCCGGTCAGGGCAGGAAGCCGCGGCGGCGGGCCGCGACGACGGTCTCCATGCGGGTGTGGGTGCCCAGCTTGCGCATGGCGTTGCGCAGATAGCTCTTGACCGTCTCCGGCCGGATCCCGAGCCGGACCGCGATCTCCGCGTTGCCGCAGCCCACGGCGACCAGGGCGAGGACGTCGAGTTCGCGCGGCGACAACGGGCTCGCCTGGTCCGGGGCCCGGCCGTTCGAGCCGGCCAGCCGGTCGCAGACGTCCTGGAGCCGGGCCCGGATCGCGGCGTCGGCGACATCCTGCGTGATGGCCCTGAGCTCGGCGTGTGCCTGGCGGACCGCCTCCCACTCGCCGGCGGTCGGCGACTCGCGGGCGGCGCGGGTGATCGCCGCCGTCTCCATCTCGGCCAGCCGGCGCTCCACCTCGCGCCGTACGGTCATCTCGAAGCTCACCCGCTGGGCGACCTGGGTCATGGCGTCCATCACGCGGTCGCTGATCGACAGCGGCTCGCGGATCCCGCCGTACAGGACGCCCGACACCGTGCCGTCCACGGTGACCGGCACGGCCGCGATGGCCCGCAGCCCCTCGAGGTTGACGGGTTTGTCGTACTCGTGGCTGATGCGCGGGTCGGCGGTGTAGTCGTCGACGGCGCCGGGCCTGGCCGTGGTGATCACCCGGCCGCCGAGCCCGTTGCCCGCGCTGACGACGAGGCCGCGCAGCGCGCCGGTCAAGGTGCCGCTGAACTCCGTCAGCGTGACGCCTTGAGAGCGCCCTCCCACCACCCCGCCGAACGCGACGGGCAGCCCGGTGGCCCGCCGCAGCCTGCCCACGGCGGTCTGGAACGTCTCGCGTTCACGGTCGGCGGGCGCGTGCAGTGCGGCCATGGCACCAGCATGAACCAGGCCCGCCGCCGAGAGCCACCCCCGAACGGGGGTGGCGGGGAGCCGTAAATCGGGGAATCCTCCGGGCATGGCTGACGCACTGCTCTCGTACGCCTCGGGCGTGTCCGAGGTCCCCCTGCTGGGCGAGACGATCGGGGAGAACTTCGAGCGCACCGTGGCGCGGTTCGGCGAGCGCGAGGCGCTGGTGGACGTGGCGGCCGGGCGCCGCTGGACCTACGCGGAGCTGGACGCCGCCGTGAACGAGGTGGCGCTCGGCCTGCTGGCCCGCGGCATCGCCAAGGGCGACCGGGTGGGCATCTGGGCGCCGAACTGCGCGGAGTGGGTGCTCGTCCAGTACGCCACCGCCAAGATCGGCGCGATCCTGGTCAACGTCAATCCCGCGTACCGGGCCCACGAGCTGGCCTACGTCGTGACGCAGTCCGGCATGCGGCTGCTGATCAGCGCGGTCGCGCACAAGACCAGCGACTACCGGGCGATGATCGGCGAGATCGGGTTCGAGGACGCCGTCTTCATCGGTTCGGCCGGGTGGGACGAACTGGTCGAGAGCGGCAGGCGCGGCGATCCGGCCGCGTTGCGGGAACGGGCGGCGCGGCTGACGTTCGACGACCCGATCAACATCCAGTACACGTCGGGCACCACCGGCTTCCCCAAGGGCGCCACGCTGTCCCACCACAACATCCTCAACAACGGCTACTTCGTGGGCGAGCTGCTCGGCTACACGGAGGCCGACCGGGTGTGCCTGCCGGTGCCGCTTTATCACTGCTTCGGGATGGTCATGGGCAGCCTCGGCGCGACCTCGCACGGTTCGTGCGTCGTGTTGCCGTCGCCGGGCTTCGACCCGGAGGCGACGCTGCGCGCCGTGCAGGAGGAGCGGTGCACGTCTCTGTACGGGGTGCCGACGATGTTCATCGCCGAGCTCGCCGCACTCTCCGCCGAGTCCGGAAATTTCAACCTTTCGACCCTCAGAACGGGCATCATGGCGGGCTCCCCGTGCCCCGTCGAGGTCATGAAGCGCGTCGTCGGCGAGATGAACATGGCCGAGGTCGCCATCTGCTACGGCATGACCGAGACCTCGCCGGTGTCCACGATGACCCGCAGGGACGACGGCCTGGCCCGCCGCACCGAGACCGTCGGCCGGGCCATGCCGCACATCGAGGTCAAGGTCGTCGACCCGGAGACCCGGCTGGCCGTCCCCCGCGGCGAGCCGGGCGAGCTGTGCACCCGCGGCTACTCGGTCATGCTCGGCTACTGGGGCCAGCCGGACGCCACCGCCGAGGCGATCGACGCCGCCCGCTGGATGCGCACCGGCGACCTGGCCACCATGGACGCCGACGGCTATGTCAACATCGTGGGCCGCATCAAGGACATGGTCATCCGCGGCGGCGAGAACCTCTACCCGCGCGAGATCGAGGAGTTCCTGTACGGCCACCCGGACATCAGCGACGTCCAGGTGATCGGGGTGCCCGACGAGAAGTACGGGGAGGAGCTCATGGCCTGGATCGTCATGCGGCCGGGCGCCGAGCCGCTGACGGCCGAGCGGGTCAGGGAGTTCTGCGCGGGCCGGCTCGCCCACTACAAGATCCCCCGGTACGTCCACGTGGTGGACGCGTTCCCGATGACCGTCACGGGCAAGATCCGCAAGGTGGAGATGCGCGAACGCGCCGCCGGCATCCTCGGCCGCTCATGAGATACGCGGGCGGTCCGGCCCGCGGCGCCTTCGACTTACTTCGACTCACTTCGAGCGGCATAGATGGTCCATCACTGTCAGAGGATGTCAGGGATGGACGGTAGCGTGCCTTCGTCCACACAGTTGAGGAGTTGCCCAGTGGTTCTGGAAATCCGCACCTACCGCCTCAAGCCTGGGACCCGGGCGGAGTTCGTGCGGGTTATGCGCGAGCAGTCGGTGCCGCTACTGCGGCGGCATGACATCGACGTGGTCGACTGTGGTGCGTCCTTGGTCGATGAGGACGGCCACGAGGAGGCGTACCTGATCCGCGCCTTCGCGTCGCTGGAGGCCCACCGGGCGCAGGAGGAAGCGTTCTATGCCAGCGCGGAGTGGCAGCAGGGGCCACGGGAGGCGATCGTCTCGCGCATCGACAGCTACCACACCATCGTGATCGAAGCGAGCGAGGAGGCGGTACGGGCGCTGCGCCGCTGAATGCAGGTCGCCCAAGCCCCAATGCCGGAAACTCAGGGGCGTCGGCGAACCAGAGCGATCCCGGAACCACCGGCCGTGCCCCACGCGGCCGACGCGTGTCGGTGGCCTTCCGTACCCTCCTCCATTCGGCCAGTAGCCCCCACCGAACCAGTACCAGACCGTCTGCCCACACTCTCAACAGGGCGGACGTTGCCTGATGAGGCACTAGATCTCCGTTCTCGCCTGCTCGATTTGCCGCACGATGGCATGGGCACCATGCGCCTGTGCGATGGCGTGCGCCTCGTCGAGTGTCGCGAGCGCGTCCGCCCGGCGGTCCTGGGCGGCGGCGATGTAGGCCAGCCCGACCATGTTGGCGGCCACGCCCGGCATGGCCCCGACCTCCCGGCGCAGCCGCGACGACTCCTCCAGCCGCTCGCGCGCTTCATCCAGCCGACCGGCCATGTGTGCCGCGATGCCCAAGTGCCGCAGAGCCTCGGACTGGGTCAGCTTGTCGCCGACCTGCGCCGCCAGCTGGCAGGACTGCTCCAGTTCCGGAACCGCAGTCTCGTTGTCACGCCGGATGACCTGATGTAAGCAGCCGATCCAGAACAACGCCTCGGCCTCGCCGCGGGCGTCGCCCAGCGCCCGGTACAGCTCGATCGCGCGCTCAAACAACAGCAGTTCGGCCGGGTCCTCGACGGGTGACGAGCCGGCGCTAGCGCGCTCGTTGAGAAACCGCGCATGCAGGATCCGCCCACGGGCCAACGCGGCATCGGCCTCCACCGCGTCCAGGCCCCGTTCGGCGTCGGTCAGCACGCTGGCGTCGCCGCTGAACACCGCACGTTCATAGAGCGTCTTGGCCCGTTCGATCCGGTCTTCGGCGCTCATCGCCGCCCCCGCCCTGGCATCGCCACTATGTGCTAGATCAGCGGTAGAGTACTCCGGCCCAGGATCGTCATGTGGACGGTCAGCGATGAGTGGGTTGGCCGGCGTGGCTACGCGCAGGTTATTCGCGCGGATCGCGGGCCGGTTGGGCGGGTGGAACTGCGGTCCTGCGCCACCTCGTGCGGTGCCGTACAAGGGCGTGTATCGAAAGTCGATCTTCGTCGTGAATGATCACGCGGTGTGGTGCGTGGTGATCTGACCAGCGACCAGTGGGCACGGCTGAGGCCGTTGTTGCTGTAGAGCATCAAGCCCGCCGTGCGCCGGATGTCAGTGCCGCGTGGTACCCATGCGTGCATGACGGATACGACGTACGACGAATGGCTGGCAATCATCGACGAGCTCGCCGAAAGGCTTGACCCTCGGGAACGGTTGGCCTGCCTATATGGCCTGATGGCCCCCTTGCTCAACCGCGTCGAGCGAGAGGACGAGGAGCTGAGCGACGACCCCGTCCTGTCGACCCCGGACGCGGTGCGTGACTTACGCAAGGCTGCCGCAGGAGAGCCGGTCGACGTCGACGCGGTGTACGAGCAGTTGACCGAGGTGGGTCTGTGCTATTCCGAGGACCAGGACCCGGAGCGGCACCTCGTGTCCCAGTCAGCCTACGCGGCGGCGGCCTGGCTGCAACTGCTGGCACGGCGGAAGCTGCGTGCCACGGCATACCTCGAGGGCGACGATGAGGATCCGGTCCCGCCGTATGCCCCGTCGGCGTTCACGCGGATCGTCGACCTTCTGGCCTGGACCCGGTCGGACCAGATCTATTTTCACTGGGAGGACGCCATCGCCTATCCCGAGGACTGCGATCTTCCGGCCGCGATACGCGAGCTTCGGGCGATGCACGTGGAGATCAGCGGCTTCGGCAGGGAGCGGTACTCATGTGACTTGTCTTCACCGGCCGAGTGATCGCGTGGCGTGGGCCGTGACGTATTACTTTGTCACCGTGCCGGACGCGGAGTCCGTCGACATCCGGGAGGTCGCGGCGTTGCCACGACGATGACCGTCCACATCTAGAGTCTTTTGGGAAAGTGCTGGTCACAGCCACTCGTTGATGGCCGCTACGAGGACGGTCGCCCCGTAGCGCGGGCTTCACAGATGCCGGGCCCGTCTGCGGCGGGCCACCCTCCAAAGGGGGCCGCATTCATCCCCGGCCTGAAGGATGCTTTGCCCAATTCGGCGCGCCTTCTTCCCCACCGGAGCTGACCGCGTGAACTGAATTAGGCAACGGAGTCCTGAAGGCCGAGGCTTTCTGCGGACACTCGGTAAGCGGCAGTATCTAGGCGAAAGGCGGACGCCCAGATATGGTGCGATACGGGCAAGCCACAACTGTGCACCGTCTCCCGAATTCCGATCGGTGGGCATCGCATGCGGGATCTGTCGTTCGTCACCCAGAGGTTGCCTGGCGTGAGTGTGATCTCGGTGGCCGGCGAGGTCGACGCCACCACCGCCGGGCAGCTCGATCGCTACATCCGGCGCAGCCGGCGGCTGCCGGGCGAGCATGTGGTGATCGATCTCAGCGAGGCTCAGTTCATGGGTAGCGCGGGCCTTCGGGTCCTGCTCAACACCCATGCCTTCGCCCGCCAGCACAGCGGCAGCCTGCGTCTGGCCGCGCCCCATCCGAAGCTCGCGAGGATCATGGAGATCGCGCAGGCGCACACCGTTCTGCACGTGCACGCCACGGTGGAGCAGGCCGTGCTCGCGGCACTGAGCAGCCCGGTCCCCGAATCGCTCAGCCCCGCGGGCCGGGGCGAAGACGCGGTGTGAGGTCTGGCGATAAAGTTGGGGCTCATGCCGCGCGACACCCTTACCCAGAAACAGATCGTCCGGGCCGCCGTCGCGGTGCTGGACGCCGAGGGCGTGGGCGGGCTTAACATGCGGCGGCTGGGAGCCCAGCTGGGGGCGGCGGCCACGGCGATGTACTGGCACGTCAAGAGCAAGGACGACCTGGTCGTGCTGGCGGCCGACCACGTCTGGGACGAGATCGAGCTGCCCGACCTCGACGAGGTCGGCTGGCGGGCGGCCGCGGCGGCGCTGGCTTCCGGGGCGCACGACATGCTCGGCCGCCACTTCTGGATGGTCACGGCCATGAGCACCCACCTCATCCACGGCCCGAACAAGGCCAGGTACGACGACCGGTGCCTGGCCGTCTACGAGGCCGCCGGGTTCAGCGGGCCGGACGCGGACCAGGCGGCCGCGACCGTGCTCATGTTCGTGATCGGCGCCGCCCAGGGCGAGGCGGCCGAGCTGGCGTGGCGGGCGCGCCTTCGCCGGGCGGGGGCCGACGAGGAGCAGGAGCTGCGCGAGACCATCGCGCGCATCGGCGAGATCGCCCAGCGCTATCCCCGGTTGCGGGCCCGCAGCACACCGTCGGTCGAGGCGGCGCCTTCCCTACCGGACGAGGCCACGTTCGAGTTCGGGCTGGGGGCCATCCTCGACGGTCTCGAGGCGCGGCTGGCTAATGGAAATGACCGCTCGCAGCCGGAGTCACCAGCAGGACGATGACGGCGAGGGAGCCCGCCGTCGCGAGCACGAAGCGCACCACGATCAGCGGGCGCAACACGGCGGGGAACGCCTCCTGCGCCGCCCGTACCATCGCTCCCCCGTCGAGCTCCCGCACCGCCGGGTCGCCGGACCTCTTGAACGCCGCTTCGACGTAGCGGGCGGCGAAGACCTGGCTGCCGGTGACGAACGCGCCGCCGGTCAGCATGAGTGCCGCCGCGATCCACGACAGGATCCGGCCGACCCCGCTTCCCGCCAGGCCGAGCGAGGCCAGCGCGGCGAGGGCGGCGGCGATGGAGACCGGGAACAGCAGCTCCACGACGCTCTCGGCGAACTTGATCCGGTGCTGGGCGAGAACGCCGGCAGGCAGCCCCTGCCGGGTCACGACCGCCTCGGCCGCGCGCTGCGCCCACTCTCCGTGGGTGTGGACGATGACGGGGATGACGAGGAACGTCGCGGCGAGCGCGTACTGCAGCGTGGATGCGATGAGAACGGGGGCCGGCATGTGAGCCTCTCAGGTAGTCACTTGAACAATGTTCAAGTACGACCCTAGGAAAGACTCGTACATTGTGCAAGTATTATTTGAACTTAGTTCAAGGGCCTCCCAACTCGAGGCGGATCGTGCTCGCCTCGGCGAGCATGACCACCACGCCCTTGTCGCGCCGCCAGTCGTCCGCGATCAGGAAGTAGCGGCCGCCGGCGTGCGCGAGCAGGCGGAGGTTGCCGTACCGGTACTTGTAGGCGGCCTTGCCGGTCGAGGCGGGCAGGGCGGACTCCTTGCCTGCCCCCAGGTACAGGCGCTCGGTGCTGTAGACGGTCACCTTCGTGAGCTCGGTGACGATGAGGTTCTGCGCCAAGGAGACACCCTGGTGGACGGCCAGGTTGGTGGCGCCGTAGAACAGCGACACGCACACGACGATCGAGGTGAACGTGTACAGCAGCGACATGCCGTCGCGCGGGGACGCGCCGGGTAGCAGTGTGCGGAGGTGCGTTCCGTACAGGGTGAGCAGGGCACCGGCGCCGATGCTGAACGGGAAGGCCAGGAACGAGGCCGTCCTCAGGACGAAGCCCAGCGCCCACATCGCGAGGGGCAGCACCAGCCAGGCCAGGGACAGGGCGCGGAGGGTGTATTTGACCAGGCGGTCACCGGTGCCGTCCGTCCTCGCGCGCGGAGCGAGCACGCGGTCGGCCTGCAGCCAGAGCAGCCCGGCAACGCCAATGATCATCAGGAGGTACAGCACCGGGCCTACGCTCCGCAGCACGTAGTCCTTGGTCGACATGTCGAGGATGCTCTCGTCGATGCCCAGCTCAAACGCCTGCACGTGGCTGCGCTGCCAGCCGAAGTACACCAGCAGCGCGGTCATGACGGTGACGTTGGCCAGCGTGGCCAGCGCCCACCGGAGCACCGGATGACCGGCGGGCCCGTCGGGCTCGGCCGCCTCCATGAGGTCGTCGGGCGAGGGCTCGGCCACCCTGACGGGGTGGTCGGGCGGGCGCGCGGCCGCCCTGACGGCGTCGGCGGGTGAGGGCGCGGCCACCTCGACGGGGTCGGCGGGTGGGGGCTCAGCCTCGGCAGGCTTCCTGCGCATCTCGACGGTGGGCTCGCTCGTCACGAACCCGATCCCGTGTCCGTGGCCGTGTCCGTGGCCGTGGCCGTGCCAGTACCGGAGCCCGTCTCCGGAGTCTCGGCGGGATCCGGAGTCTGCCCCGGATCAGGCGATTCGGCGGGATCCGGACTGTCATCCGGGCTCGAAGGCAGCGGCTCGACCGGCGGGCAGCCGCCGAAGGCCGACTTCGGCTTCTGCTGGACGACGCTCCCCACCGCCCGACGCAGCTCACAGATGAACCAGACGTCCGACCCCTCCCACACCAGCCCCGCGTACTCGGACTTGGCCGAGGCCACATCCTTCCGGCACAGATACACCCCGGCCTGGAAGAGCGGCACGGTGGTCGCGCTCCTGAAGTTTCCCTTGGTCTGGTCGAGCGCCGTCTGAGCACCGGGGCAGTCCCCCTCCGCCAGCGCGTCGTACACCTGCCCCTCGTTGACATCCACCGAGGTGTTCCCGATGGGGAGGGTGAAGCCGTACTTTGTCCGCTGCTTGCCCGCCGGAGGATCCTGCTTCGGCCGGGTGGTGTGGTCCCCCGCCCGGGTCGAGGTGTCGTCAGGCCCGTCCCCCGCGTCCAGCCCCTCGAAGGCTCCGCTCCCGCACGCCCCGATGGCGAGGCACGCGGCGAGTGCCACCGCAAGCGTCCTGGTCTTCATGCTTCACGACGCTAGGCGCGCGATCCGCAAGGGTCTTGAGTATCCCCCTGCTCAAATCACACCCCGACGCCCGCCGCTCGGCCCGGCGCCCCTGTGTGCGAGGGCCGAGCCGGAGCCCAATGCAGGGTCCGCGACTGGGTGAGCACTGGTTGCTGCGGAAACACGGGAATCCGGGATCGGTGCGCAGGAGTCCTGTCAGTCTTGCGTGAGCAATCGCTCAGGTAATGGGTTTCGGCGGCAGCTACGGAGAGTCGCGATCCAAGAGGCTGAGGAGGTGTCGGCCTCACGAAGGAATTGGTGCCCTTGGGCTGTTTCTCCGAGGGGGGCGACTTCGAATGATCACGCTGAACCCTGCTGCTGCTTCGATTCCGTTGAGCTGGTAGCGGCGAGATCACGAACCCGAGGGCAAGACATGTCCATAATAGCAGAGCACGCGCTCCATAATGCTGTATCGTCGTGTCTGGCGCTGTGGGGTGTGCGGCAGCCTGTCGCCAGGCCGATACTCGCCCGATCCGATCTTCTGCGGATCTTTGAGGAAGCCGAAAGCGAGGAGTTTGATGTTCGCAAATCTCTGTCGGTCTTGCTCTCGCCGGCCTCCGTCATCGCCTTGCAAGCGGTCGACTCCGCGCCGGCGAACGCGGGCGCGTACGGCTGCACAGGATCACAGGCGGACAGCCGGCGCGTACCGATGGAAGACGCGATGACGGGGGGCGACTACCGCCGAGGCAGTGCTTGCGGCGGCCTATTACACTTCCCCGCCGGAGCGCCGCGGCCGATCGGGGCCTCAGTACGAATTCCTCCGAATATGATCTCGCGCAGAATGTGCGGATGAACGGTTTTTTAGCCGCACCAGGCTACCTGCTAGTTCGACTTTGTCGAACGCTCTCGGCGACTTAATCGGACAAGGCGCGAAGTCCGCCTCGGAAGCGCCGCCGCAGCATACTCCTTCCCCTGGCGGAAGCACCCACCCCCCCGTACGGGGGAGGTGCAGGCCTTGGGGTCGCGATTGCATCAGGGGCACCGAGGTGGATATTTAGCGAGTGCCCATTAATTACTGCGTTATGGGTCAATATCCGCAATCGACAACTCAAGGACCATTTAGGAGTGTGGGCATGGCGCCAGAATCGATACCATGCAAGGCCCTAGAAGACAATTGGCCTGGTCTGGAGGCGGAACGAGATGGCGTCACCTACAACGAAAAGGTGATCAAGGAATGTGCTAAAGCGCTGAGAGAAGCGCTGGGGCGCTTCATCGGCGAAGGCGGCAGTGCCAAGGGGAGCAGCTTGGCCACCGGCCAGGGTTCCATCGAGGATCTGACCACGTACACCGCGCTCGACGAGCTGAGGACCCAGTTGCAGAGCGTTCCCCGGTGGGAGGGCGGTCGCACCTTCGCCAAGATGCTGGAGACCTGCCACCAGGAGTTCACCACGACCTACCAGGAGGTCCAGAAGACCTTCGATACCGCGATTGCGCTGCTTGACGCCGGCGTGGGCAAATACAAGAACGTCAGCGACGCGAACACGGGCGGAGCGTAGCTACCCATGACCGAGAAGACCAACAAGAAGACACACTGGCTCAAGCCCTCCCGCGGTGGAGATTGGACAATCGATAACGACGACCGCAGCATGGCGGAGGTCAAGGACTTCATCAAGGGCATCAGCGTCAAGGAGATTCAGGATGCCGGAGCCTCTTACGTGGACGCGTGTTCGGTCGTCGCCAACGCCCAATGGGCGCTCGGGCAGGAAGCCGAGGTTCTCGCCAAGGTCTGGGAGGGCAAGGCCTCCGTAACGGCACAGCGGGCCCTGAGAAGTCTTTACGTAGCGCTCGGCGAACTCTCTGACAAGCTGCTGGCGATGGGCCGCCCGCTCGAAACCCTAGCCGGAGTGGTACGCCAATACCAGGAGTGCCTCGACGGCGAACTTTGGGAGGCGAAGCGCGAAACCTCGAGTTTAGGCCTCGAGGGCGATGGTCACGGCCACGCCATCTTCAACGGAGTCCTGCAGCCGGGCACGCGTAGCGTGGATTTTACCGCCCCCGCTCTCTTCGACAAGCTGGGAGGACTGCAACTGGAAGCGTTCAGCAGGGACCTCGAGGCGATCTACCGCACCCTTCCCATGAAGGTGGAGATGGAACTGCCCGCCATCATCTATCCGGTAGCACCGCATCAGAAGCCCGAAACGGTCGACTACAGGTTCGACGAGAGGCCGTCCGCCCGAACCGCCGACCGATCCTCCTCCTATATAAACCCCACCTACGCCGACCCCTCGGGCGGCAGCCCTGTACTTCCTGCTGGCGCGGACTCTTCCGCACCGCATGGCGAGCGCCCCCATTTTCCAAGTGATCCCGAGGACCGGAACAGGGCGGACATCGGCCAAGAGTCGGACATCCCATCGTCCGACGCCGCCCCGGGCATCACGAACGCGAACGGCAACGACCCATCGCCTAGCGACCCCACCCGCAGCCCTTACGACCCCACAAGTGCCTTGGACCGGCCCGCTAACCTGCATACCAAGCTGGCAGACTTCCAGCGCTCGATCGACTCGGACAGCACCCCGATCCACTCCACCCCCAAGAGCCCGAACCACTCCCTGGCCACTGACCCGAGCAGTCCCGGTACCAGCATTGGCATCGGATCGGGAGCCCCGGCGACGATCAACGGTATTCGGGCCACCACCACGAACGGGATGGGCACACCCGCCATGCCAATGAGCGGGATGGGCGGTGCGAGCGGCCAGGAGGAGCAAGAGCGCGAATCCGGCACCTGGCTCCACGAGGACGACGACGTCTGGGGCGGCGATAGGGACGGTGTGGTCAACGACAGAATCGGCTGATTGCCTTTAGGAGGAGGAACTGCAGCTTGGCTGTTGGACTCCTCTCTGGCCGGTCAGGCAGGCCGAAGCCCGGCGCCCCTGTGTGCGAGAGCCGGGCCGGAGCCCAAGGGGTGGCGGGTCAGCGGTAGGCGGTGGCTTGGAGGGTGTAGAGCTCGGCGTAGAGGCCGTCGAGGGACATCAGGGTGGCATGGTCGCCCTGCTCGGTGACCTTGCCGTGGTCGAGGACGTAGATGCGGTCGGCGTAGCGGACGCTGGCCAGGCGGTGGGTGATGAGCAGGACGGTGCGGCCGTCGGAGTGGTGGCGGATGCGTTCGAAGAGGGCGTGTTCGGCGCGGGCATCGAGAGCGGCGGTGGGTTCGTCGCAGATGAGCAGGTCGGCGTCGCGGTGGAAGCCGCGGGCCACGGCGATGCGCTGCCATTGGCCGCCGGACAGCTCGTGGCCGTCCTTGAAACGGCGGTCCAGCAGGGTGCGGTAGCGGTGCGGGAGGCCGGCGATGACCTCGTCGGCGCCGGCCACGGCGGCGGCCGCGTCCAGGGCGTCCGGGCCTTTGTCGGTGCCCATGGTGATGTTGTAGCGGGCGGTCAGCGGCCAGCGGGTGTGATCCTGGGCGATGACGGCGGTGCGCAGGCGGAGCTCTTCGGGGTCGACCTGGCTCAGGTCGGTGGAGTCCCAGCAGACCGTGCCGGAGTCCGGTTCGTACAGACCGGCGAGGATCTTGGAGAGGGTGGTCTTGCCGGAGCCGTTCTCGCCGACGAAGGCGATGACCTCTCCGCGTTTGATCTCGATGGAGACGTTTCGCAGGGCGGGTTCGTCGGCTCCCGGGTAGGTGAAGGTCACGTCGGAGGCGACGATGCGGTCGAAGCCCTCGGGGACCGGGGCCGGGCGGGGGGTGGTCAGGCGGCGTTCGGCGTCGGCGCAGAACTCCAGGAAGTCGGTGAAGTACAGGCCCTGCTCGTAGAGACGGTTGGTGGCGTACAGGAAGCTGCTGAGCGAGCTCTGGCCCGATCGGATGGCCAGGACCGCCGTGCCCGCCACCGCCAGCGGGATGGCGGCCAGGGCCAGCAGCACGCCCAGGGCGACGTAGACCAGCGCGGTGCCGAGGCCGCCCAGCGCCTCGCCGATCAGCCGGGCGAAGGTCTGGCGGCGGGCCAGGCGGAGCATGACCTCCTGCTCGGCCTTGGCCACCGCGTCGTACATGCGCAGCAGGAACCCGCGCATGGTGAACGAGCGCACCTCGGCCGCGGACTCCCGCTCCGCCAGCAGCTCCGCGATGATCCACTTGCGGCGGCGGGCCGGGATCAGGCCGTACATGGTGGAGTAACGCATGCGCGCGCTGCGGACCGCCGCCCACGCGTCGGGCAGGACGGCGAGCAGCAGCAGCGGCAGCAGCACCGGGTGGAGCACGCCGAGCACCCCGGCCGCGGCCACGATGCCGACCGCCGCCGTGACCACGTCGACGGCCGAGGACACCACCCAGTCGGCCACGGCCACGCCCCGGCCTCTGGCGCGTTCCAGGGCGTCGTGGAACTCCGGGTCGTCGTAGGCCACCAGCTCCACCCGGCTGGTCAGGCCGTACAGCCGCTCCTCGGTCAACCGGGTGATCTGCGGGGTGAGGCGCGACTCCGCCCAGCCGGCGCCCGCCTGAACGGTCGTGCGCAGCACGGCCGCGCCGCCGACGAGGACGAGGCTGGGCAGCGCGGCCATCACCCGGTCGGGGGTGGGGCCCTCGCTGAAGAGGGCGGTGAGCACGCCGGTCGTCGCCAGCAGGCCGAAGGCCGTGAAGACGCCGCCGAGGAGGTTGAGACTGATCGTGGCGAGCGTGTCGCGCGGGCTCGCGCCCCACGCCATGCGCAGCGCCTGGTCCACGAGTGAGGGGAGCCGCCTGGCGATGGTCAGGAAGCCGACCTCCGCCATCTTGTCGTTGTGAGCGTTCCATTTGGGGGTGGCGATCTCGCCGAGTTCGAGTGGCTCATCCGGCATGCTCTGAGTATGCGGCCGGGAACTGACAGTTTGTCATCTCGATTAAACGGGGCTGCCCAGCGCGGAGGGTCATATCACCGCGATAGGGGCAATCTGATAGCTCTCCCGGGGCGAAGGGTGCGAATACCGTGACGGCACCCCCTACTCCCCCGAGGAGGCCCCCGTGCCAAGACCCCTTCGTCTCACGCTCTCCCTCTTACTCAACCTCACGTTCCTGCTGGTCACCGCGCCCGCACAGGCCGCGTCCCTGGTCAGGGTGGTTAGGTACGACCCCAGCAGGGCGGCGGAGTTCGTGACCGTGGTGAACCAGGCGGCCCAGATCTGGAACTCGAGTGTCACCAATGTCCGGCTCGTCCAGGGGACGCCCGCCGACCTCGTGGTCTACGCCGACAACGGCTGGCCGCGGGCACTGCCCACCAGCCTGGGCCGCGGCACGATCTGGATGGGCAGGCAGGCCACCGCCCAGGGCTACAACCGGCTCCGCATCGCCACCCACGAGATCGGCCACATCCTGGGCCTCCCGGACCGGCGCACCGGGCTCTGCTCCGACCTGATGTCGGGCTCGAGCGCGCCGGTGAGCTGCGCCAACGCGAACCCGAACGCCGCCGAGCGGGCCGAGGTGGACCGCAACTTCGCCGGAGGCACGCCGCAGGTGGAGTTCGGCCAGCTCCTCGTGGACCGCTGACCCGGTAAGCACCGCGGACCGCCGATCCGGTGAGCACCGGCTCCTCGCGGACCGCCGACCCGGCCGGGCGGCGGCGTCCGGCCCGCCCGGACGCCGCCGCCTTCGGCGAACCGTCAGGAGCCGGTGGGCGGGATGCGGACGATGCGGTCGTCCGTGGCCACCGGGCTGCCGCGGCCGTCCCGGTTGCTGGTCGTCACCCAGAGCCAGCCGTCGGGCCCGACCGCCGCCGCGCGCAGCCGCCCGTACGTGCCCCGCAGCTCGGCGACCGGCGTCCCCGCCCCGCCACTGCTCGTCACGGGCACCGTCCACAGCCGCGTCCCGCGTAGCGCGGCGACGAAGAGCGTGTTGTTCGCGTACGCCAGCCCGCTCGGCGACGCCTCGGCCGTCGACCAGGTGACGACGGGATCGCGGAACGACGGATTGCCGCAGACGCCCTCGCAGGTGGGCCAGCCGTAGTTGCCGCCCGCCACGATCAGGTTGACCTCGTCCCTGGCGTTCTGCCCCAACTCGGCGGCGAAGAGCCTGCCCTGCGCGTCCCAGGCCAGTCCCTGCACGTTGCGGTGCCCGTAGCTGTAGACCCGCGAGTTGCCGAACGGGTTACCCGGCGGGATGCTGCCGTCTGGCCTGATGCGCAGGATCTTCCCGGCAGGGGTGTTGAGGTTCTGGGCGTTGGCGGTGTTGGCCGCGTCCCCGGTGGCCACGTACAGCAGGCCGTCGGGACCGAACGCGATGCGCCCGCCGTTGTGGATGGAGGACCGGGGCACGCCGGAGAGCAGGACGGTCTGGGTCTGCGGGGCGCTCAGCCGCAGGCGCACGAGCCGGTTGTCGGAGCTGCTGCTGAAGTACGCGTACACCCACTGGTCCTGGGCGTACGTCGGCGAGACGGCGATGCCGAGCAGCCCGCCCTCCCCCGAGGCGGACACCCCGTTGACGGTGGCCACCTGCGTGGGCGACTGGCCTGGGCGCACCTGCAGGATCCGGGCGGTGTTGCGCTCCGAGACCAGCGCGCTGCCGTCCGGCAGGAACGCCAGCCCCCACGGCACCTGCAGGTTCGTCACGGCCACCTGCGCCCGGGAGTAGTCGAAGCCGCCGATGGCGGTGGCCGGGGAGGGCGCGACCAGGACGAGCCCCGCGGCGGCTAAAAGGGAACATAATGCGGCACGTACGCGCATGGCTAGCTCCTTGACGGATTGTCGAGATCTCTGTACGTACCCGTCATCCTCAGGTGTAGCCAGCCGGTCTTCGCGGGCAAGGGCGCCACGAGGCCCCCGGAAACGGTCCGCCGACGCGCTCGCCCCGGACAGGCTCCAAGGTGGCGGCGCACTCCCCCGCACCCGGAGGCGTGTCCTGCGCCGGGCGAAACCGGGTGAAAGTTTCAGGCGCGCCCGCGGGCAGAACGGGGGCGGCGTGAAACTTTCATCGCGGCTTTACCGCCTGCGCGGCAGTGCCGATAATACGCTGAGGAAAGCGCTTTCCGACTATCCCATGGAGGCACCTGGCAGACGGAGAGCATCATGCCCTTCACCTCATTACGCGCCCCGGGCTGGGCGGCCGTCCTCGTGGCGGCCGCGTTGGCCGTACCGTCAACCGGCGCCGCGCCCGCGCAGGCCGCTGACGGACCGGTCGGGTTCGCGGCCGTCAACGCCCTCGGCCAGAACGGCACCACCGGCGGCGCCGGCGGCAGGACCGTCACCGCGACGAACGCCGAGCAGTTCCTCGAGTACATCGACAGCCTCGAGCCCCTGGTCATCCAGGTCTCGGGCACGATCCCGATCACCAGCAAGCAGGGGGTGCGCCCCAACAAGACCATCGTCGGCGTCGGCGCCACGGGGCACATCACCGGCGGGGGCCTGGACTTCTACCGGTCGTACAACGTGATCGTGCGCAACCTCCGCTTCACGAACGCCGAAGACGACGCCGTCAACATCGGGCAGAACTCCCACCACATCTGGATCGACCACAACACGTTCTCCGGCGCGGTGGACGGCTCGGTGGACATCGTCAGGGGCGCCGACTACGTCACCGTCTCGTGGAACCACTTCGACCACTCCGACAAATCCATGCTGATCAGCCACTCCGACGGCGCCTCGGGCACGGACGTCGGGCACCTCAAGGTGAGCATCCACCACAACTTCTTCGACCACAGCCGCCAGCGCCACCCGCGCATCCGCTTCGGGGAGCCGGTGCACGTCTACAACAACTACTTCCTGGGCAACGAGCTGTACGGGGTGGCCTCCACGCAGAACGCGGGGGCCGTGGTCGAGGGCAACTACTTCGAGAACGTGCCACACCCGCTCTACTCGGCAAGCGGGTACGGCGACAGCGGCCCCGGCCGGGCCGTGCAGCGCAACAACGTCTTCGTGAACTCCGGCACCCCGGAGACCGCCGGAACGGTCGTCGAGCCGAGGACCTACTACAGCTACACGGTCGACCTGCCGCAGGGCGTCCCGTCGGCGGTCCGGGCGGGCGCGGGCCACGGCAAGATCACCCCAATGGCGGCGACGGCCGCGGCCACCCAGCTCTTCGTCGCCCCCGGCGGGAACGACGCGAACCCCGGCACCCTCGACCGCCCGCTCGCCACCATCCAGCGGGCCATCGACCTCGCACAGCCCGGCACGGTGATCTCGGTCCGCGGCGGCACGTACGCGCTCACGTCGAACCTGCAGATCACCAAGAGCGGCACCGCCGCCGCCCCCATCACGCTCGCCGCGTACAACAGGGAGCGGGTGCTGCTCGACGGCGAGGCCCTGCCCAACACGCCGGCCCCGGTGGGCGGCAGCATCCCCAACGCGCAGCGCGGCGTCATCCACGTGGAGGCCTCCTACTGGCGGATCGCCGGGCTGGAGATCGCCAACGGCCCGTACGGGATCTTCTGCAGGGACTGCGGCAACAACGTCTTCGACCGGCTCGTCACCCGGGACAACTACGAGACCGGCCTGCACATCCAGGCCGCCTCCAGCAACAACCTCATACTCAACCTGGACAGCTACGGCAACCGCGACCCGCGCAAGAACGGCGAGAGCGCCGACGGCCTGGCCATCAAGGAAGGCAGCGGCACCGGCAACGTCGTGCGCGGCGCCCGCCTGTGGAACAACTCCGACGACGGGTTCGACGCGTGGGAGTTCCTGTCACCAATCCGCATCGAGGGCAGCGTCGCGTACGGCAACGGCTTCAACCGCTGGAACCTGCCCGACTACACCGGCGACGGCAACGGCTTCAAGCTGGGCGGCGGGGACGAGGACCGGCCGGCCGCGCACGTCGTCACCAACAGCATGGCCTTCCGCAACGCGGTGGGCGGGTTCATCGACAACGCCAACCCCGGCGCCCTGTCGCTCGGCCGCAACACGGCCTGGCGCAACGGCGGCACCGGGTTCGACTTCGCCGACGCCGACGCCACCCTGACCCGCAACCTCGCCGCCGCCAACGCCAAGCCGGCCGACCTGGGCTCGTCCTCCTCCGGCAGCGGCAACTCCTGGGACCTCGGCGGGACCTGGGACGACGGCGCGCTGGTCAGCACCGACCCGTCGACTCTCACCGGCCCCCGCCGCCCGGACGGCGGCATTCCCTCCTCCACCTTCCTCCGCCCGAAGAACGGCGCCGACGTGGGTGCCCGCCTCTGACCCGATGAACTCCCTCTTTCCTGACAAGATCCCGCACTGTATCTTGCCAGAAGGAAAGTTTCACCAATGGAGGAGTCTTGGGCAAGAAGCTTCACCTGCTGGCTTTACCGGTCGCCGCCGCCGCTCTCGCGCTGACGGCACTGCCCGCCCAGGCGGCCGACGGCTATGACCGCTGCCCCGCCGGCTACTACTGCCTGTTCTCCGGCCTCGACGGCACGGGCGACATCGTCCAGATCCAGAGCGACACCGCGGATCTCGCCGCCCTGAACATGGCCGACCGCGCCAAGTCCGACTGGAACCGGACGAGCTCGTACATCCACCTCTACTCGGAAGCCAACTACGGCGGCTGCTCGGCCCTGACCACCCCCGGCGGGAAGGGCAACTTCTACACGCCGTTCCGCGACTTCTTCAACTCCGTCCGCTTCGACGGCCCGAACGGCCCGTCGTGCTTCCCTCCTGAGGATGGGGTGACCGTCAAGGCCCAGGCCGACTCGCACGGCTGATCACCTTGGACAAGGGGAACCCCCGGCCGGAGTCAGTCCCGGCCGGGGGTTCCTGTTCAGACGAGGATCAGCCGGTGAAGCCGACCGACGCCCAGTCGTAGAACTTGTAGCCGCGCGCGCCGAAGTTGGCGAGCGTCTTCTTCGTCGCCCAGATCTCGGGCCGCTGGTACAGCGGGATGGTGTGCACCAGATCCCAGATCAGCTTGTCCGCGGCGTTGGCCTTCTCGAAGGACTTGGCCTGGTCCGCCTCGTCCACCGCGGCCTGGATGGCCTGGTCGAGGGCGGGGTCGTTGCTCTTGGGGAAGTTGCTCTCCGAGCCGGTCTTGTAGATCTGCGCCAGGCTGCCGACCGGCAGCGGCTCGCCGATCCACGTGAACGGCACCAGGTCGAAGTCGCCCTTGATGATGTAGTCGGTGAAGAACTTCTCCAGGGGGACCGGGCGGATCGTGACCTTGACCCCGACCTCCTTGAGCATGGCCTGGGTGAGCTCACCCTCCGTCTTCGCGGTGGGCGTGTCCGTCGGGATGACGAAGTTCAGCGCGAGCTCCTTGCCGTCCTTCTTGCGGACCTCGCCCTCCTGCTTCCAGCCGGCCGCGTCGAGGAGCTGCTTGGCCTTCTCGGGGTTGTACTTGCCGATGTCGCCGGAGTTGTCGACGTAGGCCTTGTGGTTGTTCATGAAGACGTGGTTGCCGAGCGTCTGGATCGGCCAGTCCATGTCCTTCAGGTCGGCCTGCGTGATCGCCTCACGGTTGATCCCGTAGGCGATGGCCTGCCGGACCGACTTGTCCTTCAGGAACGCGCTCTGGTTGTTGACGGTGATGTGCCGCCAGTTCGGGCTGAGCGACTTGCGGATGTCCGCGTTGGGGACTTCCTTGGCCCGCTTGAGGTCGGCCGGGTTGCCCGCCAGGATGCTCGCGGCGTCGAGCTCGCCGTTGGCGAACGCGTTCAGCTCCGCGGCGGGCGACTCGATCGTACGGAAGATGAGCTTGTCGAGCTTGGCCTTCTTGCCCCACCACTTGTCGTCACGCACGAGGGTGAGCGTCTTGGTGCCCTCGTTGATCGACTCCACCTTGAAGGGACCCGCGGTGACGGGGATCTTCTGCAGGTAGTCCTTCTCGTACTTCTCCGGGTCCACCATGTGCTCGGCGGGGTAGAGGTGCGGGGATCGGGAGAACAAGTCCAGCCACTCCCCGTACGGCTTGCTGAAGGTGACGACGGCGACCTTGTCCGAGTCGCCCTTGGCAACCGACTCGATCTTGTCATAGCCGTCCGAGGACGGCGGCTTGTACTTCTTGTCCTTACCGTTGTTGATCTTCCACGCGGCCTCGATGTCCTTCCAGGTGATCGGCGTGCCGTCCGACCACTGGGCCTTGTCGTTGAGCGTGAAGGTCACGACCTGCTTGCCCGACGACATCTCGTTCTTGACGTCGGTCACGAAGTCCGGGTTCGGGACGAGGTTGGCCTTCTCGTCGGACACCATCAACTGCGGCAGGATCGGGTCGAGCATGTCCGCCGTGTCGGCCTGGTTGCCGTCCACGTGGTTGCCGTTCCACTGGCTCGGCCACTGGCCGATCGCCAGCGTCAGGGTGCCGCCGTCCTTGACCTTGTCGTATTCGACCGGGTTGATGCTGATGGCCGGGGTCGCCGCCATCTGCTGCTGCGCCTGCTGGGACTGCTCGGCGCTGGGCTGCTTGCTCCCGCCGCCACCGCCGCAGGCCGCGACGGCCATGGCCAGGACCGCGAGTCCCGCGGCTGCCCGGTAACGAACCTTCACATTTCCTCCTGATCGTCCGAGGCCGTGATGACCTCGATCTCCTCCGCGTAGTGGCAGGCCGCGCCGTGGTCCACGGCGTTCGCGAGCCGCGTCACCCGGGGCTCTTCGTCCACACACCGCCGCCGCTCCGCCTCGCTGAGCCGGGCGAACTTGGGGCAGCGCGTACGGAACCGGCAACCCGATGGCGGGTCGGCCGGGCTGGGCAGGTCGCCTTCGAGCAGGATCCGCTTCCGGGTTCGCTCCATTTCGGGGTCCGGCAGCGGGATCGCCGACAACAGCGCCTGCGTGTAGGGGTGGGCTGGATGGTCGTAGACGTTCTCGACCGTGCCGATCTCGGCGATCTTGCCGAGGTACATCACGGCCACCCGGTCGGCCAGGTGCCTGACCACGGCCAGGTCGTGGGCCACGAACAGGTACGACAGCCCGAGGCTGTTCTTCAGCTCCTCCAGCAGGTTGATCACGCCTGCCTGGATGGAGACGTCCAGCGCCGAGACCGGCTCGTCCAGCACGAGCAGTTTCGGCTCCAGTGCGAGCGCGCGGGCGATGCCGATGCGCTGGCGCTGCCCGCCGGAGAACTGCTGCGGGTAGCGCTCGGCGTGCTCGGGCGAGAGCCCCACCAGCTCCAGCAGCTCGGCCACCCTGGCCCGCACGTCCTTCTTGCCGTGCGCGCGCAGCGGCTCGGCGATGATGTCGCCGATCGGCATGCGCGGGTCGAGCGCGGCCATGGGGTCCTGGAAGACGATCTGCAGGTCGCGGCGGAGCGACCGGCGCATGGCCTTGTCCAGCTTGGCGCTGTCCTTGCCGAGCACGACGACCCGCCCGCCCTGCGGCGGCACCAGCTGCATGATCTGCTGCAGCGTGGTGGTCTTGCCACAGCCGGACTCGCCCACCAGGGCCAGCGTCTCGCCCTCGGCGACGTCGAAGCTGATGCCGTCGACCGCGTACACGGTGCCGACGCGGCGCTTGAAGACCGCGCCCTTCATCAGCGGGTAGTGCTTGATCAGGTCGTCGAGCTCGAGCACGGTGGCGCGCTCGGCGCGCGGCACGCGCAGCACGTCGCTCGGCGGGATGACCGGCACAGGGAACACATCAGTGCCGGTCAGACCCTTGTGCTCGATCTCGTGCGAGCGGATGCACGCCACGTGGCGGCCGTCGCCGAACGGCGTCAGCGGCGGCTCCTCGTCGTCGCACATGTCCACCTTCATCGGGCAGCGCGGCGCGAACGGGCACCCGGGCGGCAGCGCCGACGGCGAGGGCGGGTTGCCCTCGATCGGCACCAGCGGCCCCTCCTCGCCGTCGATCCTGGGGATCGAGGCGAGCAGCCCCATGGTGTACGGCATCCGCGGGCGGTAGTAGATGTCGTCCACCGAGCCCTGCTCCACCGGACGGCCCGCGTACATCACCAGCACCCGGTCGGCCATGCCCGCGATGACGCCCAGATCATGGGTGATCATCACGATCCCGGCGCCGGTCTCCCGCTGCGCGGTCTTGAGCACCTCCAGCACCTGCGCCTGGATGGTCACGTCGAGCGCGGTGGTCGGCTCGTCGCAGATCAGCAGGTCGGGATCGTTGGCGACGGCCATGGCGATCATCGCGCGCTGGCGCATCCCGCCGGAGAACTCGTGCGGGAACGCCTTGGCCCGCAGGCCCGGGTTCGGGATGCCGACCAGGTCGAGCAGTTCCACGGCCCGCTTGGCGGCCTTGTCCTTGCCCATCTTCTGGTGGACGCGCACGGCCTCGGCGATCTGGTCGCCGATGGTGTAGACGGGCGTGAACGCCGACAGCGGATCCTGGAAGATCATGCTGATGGCCTTGCCGCGTACCTTGACCAGCTCGTCCTCGTCCATGCCGAGCAACTCGCGGCCGTACAGCTTGACCGAGCCGCTGACCTGGGCGCCCTTCGGCAGCAGGCCCATGATGGCCAGCGAGGTGACGGACTTGCCGGAACCGGACTCGCCGACGATGCCGAGCACCTCGCCGCGCTCGACCTCGTACGACACCCCGCGCACGGCCTGGACGCCGCCGGGGAAGGTGACGGTGAGGTCGCTGACCTCCAAGATGCTCACGAGTTGCTCCCCGGGTCGAGTGCGTCACGCAGGCCGTCGCCGAGCAGGTTGATGCTCAGCACCAGGAGCAGCAGCAACCCGGCGGGGAAGGCGAACAGCCACGGGTAGCCGGTGGCGTTGCGGGAGCCCTCGGCGATCAGCGTGCCGAGGGAGACGTCCGGCGGTTGGATGCCGAAGCCGAAGAAGGACAGCGCCGCCTCGCCGATGACCGCGCCGCTGACGTTGATCGTCGCGTCGATGATCAGCAGGGAGGCCAGGTTCGGCACGATGTGGCGGACGATGATCTTCCAGCGCGGGATGCCCATGTAGACGGCCGCCAGGACGTACTCCCGCTCGCGCAGCGAGACCGTCATGCTCCGCACCACCCTGGAGGTGATCATCCAGGCGAACGCGGCGAGCAGCGCCACGAACCAGATCCAGCTGGCGCCTTTCAGCCGCGGCGAGACGATCGCGAGGATCAGGAAGCTGGGGAGCACGAGGAGGAGATCGACACCCCACATGAGGACCCTGTCCAGCCAGCCGCCGAAATATCCGGCGAACGCCCCCACCACGGCGGCGAGGCCGGTGGCGATGAGTGCGACCAGCAATCCGATGACGAGGGACTTCTGCATGCCGCGGAGCGTGACCGCGTACATGTCCGCGCCGATGGAGGTGGTGCCCCACCAGTGGTCGCCGCCGGGCGGCGACATGAAGGCCATGAAGTCCTTCTCGGTCCAGTCGTACGGGCCGATGAAGGGGCCGACGTAGGCCAGCAGCACCAGCAGGATCAGGGTGATGCCGCCATAGCGGAACTGCTTGTTGCGGAGCAGGCGCCGCAGGACAACTTTGGAACGCACTTAGCTCACCCGCACCCGTGGATCGAGGATCGCCACCATCACGTCCGACAGGAAAGCCGCGAACAGCACGCAAACGGCGGAGAACAAGGTCACCGCGGCGACGGAGTTGACGTCGTTCTGGTTGATCGCGTCGATCAGCCAGGCGCCCATGCCATGCCAGGAGAAGATCTTCTCGGTGAAGATGGCCCCGGTGAGCAGCGTGCCGAAGTTGAAGGCGAAGTAGGTGGACGCCGGGATCAACGCGGTGCGCAACGCGTGCTTGTAGAGCGCGGTCCTGCGTCGCAGGCCCTTGGCGATCGCGGTGCGGACGAAGTCCTGGCCGAGCACGTCGAGCATCATGTTGCGCTGGATGCGGCTGTAGAAGGCCGCTCCCGACACGCCGAGGCTGAGCGAGATGGTCGGCAGGATCAGGTGGTTCAGCCGGTTGACGAACTGGTCCCAGCCCGACAGCTGGGGGTTGTACTCACCGGTGTACTCGATCAGGGTGAACCCCAGTCCTCTGTTGAGGCTGATCGCGGCTATGGCGAGCAACGTGGCCAGCAGGAACACCGGGATCGCCAGGATCACGAAGGAGCTGACACCGATCGCCCGGTCGGTGAAGCTGTATTGCTTCACCGCGGAGACCGCGCCCAGTAACACACCGACGGCGAAGCCGACGATCGTACCGATGATCAGCAGCCGAAGGCTGACGAAGATGCGCCGGCCCATCTCATCGTTCACCGAGCCGCCGTTCCACGTCTTGCCGAGGTCCCCGGTGAGCACGCCCTTCGCCCAGGTGCCGTAACGGACCAGCACAGGGGTCTTGTCGTTCAGGTTGTAGGCGTCGAGCGTGGCGTCGATGACGGCCTCGGGGACCGGAGGTTGGCGGCCCTGGTACGCGGCACGCGGGCTCATGGTGGTCGCGGCAAGCATGTACGTGAGACTTGCCGCTATGGCGACCAAGATCACATTTATAGCCAACCTGCGGAGCAGGTACTTGCCCATTACTCTCCGTTCGCGCTGACCGGGGACACGTGCTTCCATCCGGAGAGGTGTCCCCGCAACGAAAACCCATCTCGTGCTGCAAAAACCACAAGCACCTCGAGATGGCGATCAACGCGCAGAATATAAGCAAAAATGTAACAGGCAGAAACCGCTGGACATAACGGTCAGGTCACTCACAATAGCCGGCGAGGGTCGGTCGGCCGCCTTACCAGAACCACCCTGACCTGCAGAAACGCCCCCTATTTCGACATCTTTTACGGCGCATGCCAGAGGGCCAGTGTCACAGAATCCGGACATTTATTGACGGTCGCGGAAAGTGATCCACTTCACGTCCGTCTGATCGTCAAGTGAGTTCGGACAGCACGGACCGCTAGGGCATCCACTTGCCGCCCGCGACGTCGATCGTAAGCCCGGTAAGCCAGGACGACACGTCGGAGGCGAGGAACGCGGTCACGTTCGCCACGTCGAGCGGGGTGCCGAGCCGCCCGAGCGGGTGCTCGGCCAGCAGCCGCTCCTTGAACTCCCACGGCATCCGCTCCTCCAGCCGCTCCGTCATGATCGTCGAAGGGGCGACCGCGTTGACCCTGATGCCGACGGGCCCGAGCTCGTGCGCCAACTGCCGGGTCAGCGCGATGACTCCGGCCTTGGCCGCCGTGTACGCCACCGACGCGGGAGTCGGCGTACGGGCCGCCAGCGAGGACATCGTGATGACCGACCCGCTCCGCCGCTCTCTCATGCGGGGCAGGAAGCTCTTGACGGCGAGGAACGTCGAGGTGAGGTTGGCGTTCACGGTGGCGTGCCAGTCCTCCTCGCTCGTCTGGTCGATGGGCCGGGGCATCCCGGTCCCGCCGCCTGCGAAGATCGCCAGCACCTCCACGGGCCCGAGCCGCCGCTCGACCTCCTCGCGCATCGCCTCGACGGCGGCGAAGTCGGTGGTGTCGGCGGCCACGCCGATCGCCGCGCCGCCGATCTCCTTCACGGCCGCCTCGATGGCCACGGGGTCGCGCCCGTTGACCACGACCCGCATCCCCTGCTGGGCCAGCACCCGGGCGGTCTCTCGCCCGATCCCCCCGGAGCCGCCGGTGACCAGCGCTACCTTGCCCTGCAGGTCCGGATACATCATGACTTCCACTCCCTCTCGAATCGCGGCCGTCCCGTGGAGTCCACGTTGCCCTGAGCGAGGGGTCCAGGGCGTCAGGCGCGAGGGGTGTTTCTGATTGCGTCCGCCGGAGTGCGCCGGGGTCGCCGACCGTACTCCGGAAGTCGTACGCCGGGAGCAGTCAGCACGACGACGTTCCCGCGGCGGCGCGGAGGAAGTAGTCCTCTCCGCCCACCTGCCCGCCCTTCAGTGCCACTTCGAGCCCGTCGCACGCGGGGTCGTCGGCGGACAGCACGCACACCGGGCCGCCCACCGCGAGGGAGGCGACCACGTCCAGCGAGCGCGCGCCGAGGGCGGCCACGACCTGGCCCGAGGTGTCGCCGCCCGCGACAACCAGGCGCCGGACCAGCCCCGCCCGGACGGTTGCCGAGGCGATCCGGCCGAGGAGGTCTCCGACGGCCGCGGGGTCACGAGCCGGGCCGCGTGTCGACTGGACGATCGTGTGCCGGCCCTCGCCCAGGCTCTCCGCCACCTGGGCGAAGAGGTCCGCGAACGAGCCCGTGGTCGCGCTCGGCGGCCCGTCGGAGATCGCATTCACGACCCCGCCGCGGGTTGTGCGTCGAAGGCCGCCTGATGCGTCGAGCACCCGCCACCCCGCCCGCTCGGCCGCGTCGATCTGGCGGGCGGTGATCGGGGAGCGGCTGCCCGATACGACCAGCACCGGCGCGGCCGGTCCCAGGGCGCCGGCCAGTCCCGGGTTCGTGGTGCTCCTGGCTGAGGCGAGGGCGTAGCTCAGGCCGCCGGACCCGACGCAGTACAGCGGGGCGCGGCCGCCGGCGTCTGCGAGCAGGAGGCGGCCGAGCGCTCGGACGTGGTCCTCGGTGAGCGCGTCCGCGACGAAGGCCGACTCCTCGCCAAGCGCCCGGCACGCCTCCTCCGACGGCGACGGCGGTGATGGCGAGGGAGGTGAGGGCGAGGGCGGTGATGGCGAGGGGGGTGGCGGCGATGGGAAGGGCGGCGCGGGCGCGGGCAGCCAGCCGACGCGTCCCGCGCCCTGCTCGGCCAGGCGTAACCGGAGGTCGGCCTCCGACGCGGGCGTGACCGGGTGGTCGCGCATCGGCGGGTAGCGGTCGAGCCGGTGGACCTCGTCGCTCGTCCGTACGAAGTGGTTGCAGAACCACGTGTAGCGCCCCAGCTCGGGCTGCGCGGCGAGCACCGGCACCGGGCCCCGGGCCAGCCCCTCGCGGTGGAGGGCCGCGATGACCGCGCCGATGCTCCCGTGCGCGGGCGAGGAGTCGAACGTCGAGCAGACCTTGTACTGGATGACCAGCGGCTCCAGCGCCGCCATGGCCTTGAGCGCGGGCAACACCACCGAAACCGGGTCCGCGGACGCCCGGGCGGTGGTGGCGAGGCCGATGACGTCGTCCGCGTCGTGCAGGTGCGCCACGTCGGTGACCAGCGAGCCGGTCAACCCGAACCGCCTGAACTGCCACAACGCGTCGGTCGCCCCCGTGAAGTCGTCCGCGACGAAGGCGAACAGCGTCACAGCCGCACCGCCCCGCGCCGGAGCAGCCGCGCGTGAGCCCCGCCCGGCGCCATTTCCGGATCACCCCGCCGAAATGCTTCAGCGCCGCCCGCAGCTCCGGCTCGTCCACCTCGTCCAGCGGGACGCCCGCCTCGGCGGCCGCCCACGCCTGCCGGATGCTGGCGATCCCCGCCGCCGGCCCGTCCGGGTGGCCGAGCACCCCGCCCCCGGCCAGCACCAGCAGGTCGGTGGTCCCGGCGCGTTCCAGGGTGACGGGCGCGGTGCCGGCCCACTGGGCGGACGACAGGACGGGGAGGCAGGGGAAGCCGCCGAGCAGCGGCTCGCGGACCGCCGCGACCGTGGCCGCCACTTCGTCGTCCGTGACGTAGAACTTGCTGTGGAAGCCGCCGCAGTGCAGGTGGTCGATGCCGGTCAGGCGGGCCAGCTTCTGGTACGCGACGTGCCCGATCCCGAGCCCCGGATGCCGGGCCAGCGCCCCGACGCCGGTGACGTGCGCGTGGATCGGCAGCCTGGCGTGCCTGCGCAGCATCGCGACGGCCGGGAAGCCGACGACGTTCAGGTTGACCATCACGCAGGTCCCGCCGGCCGCCACCACCATGTCGTGGTTGCGCAGCATGCGGTCGGGCTCATCGCTGATGTTGAACGCGTACATCGGCCGCCGCCCGGTCCGCCGCTCCACCTCGTCGAGGGCGGCCGTGACCGCGCGTATCCGCTGGGGGAGCGGGGCGGGCGGGCAGTCGGCGTTCACCTCGTCGTCCTTGATGAAGTCGACCCCGGCCAGGCCCAGCTCGCGTACCAGGTCCACGTAGTCGGCGGGGCGCAGCCCGACGTTGGGCTTGACGATGGTCCCGATCAGCACCCCGGAGGGGCGTCCCACCAGCCGCCGGGTGCCCGAGACGGCGAACCGCGCAGGCAGGTACGACGCGCCGAAGGCCGCGGGCAGCTCCAGGTCGACCAGCTTGAGCCCGGCCAGCTCGCGCAGCTCGTAGAGGTTGCCCGCGACCACGGGCAGCAGGTTCGTGAGCGAGGGTCCCGTGTTCTCCAGCGGGAAGCCGATCTTGACCAGGCCCGCCGTCAAGGGCCCGTCGCCGATCGCCCCGGGCAGAGGCTCGGAGACGGGGAGCGGGATCTCCGTGATGGACTGCACCACGGCACTGTGGCGGGCGCGCAGCTCGTCGGTCTCGCCGCGCACGCTGACGAAGGTGCCGGTGCTCTGCTCCCCCGCGATCGCGCTCACGGCCTGCTCCAGCGGCAGGCGCGTGAGCACGCGGTACGTCGCCACGATCATTTCGCTCACAGCACCGCCGCCAGGTGCTCCATGGCGAGCGGCGGGCTGGCCAGGATCGGGACCGGGGCCTCGACCGTGCCGGCCACGCGGGCCATCGACGCCTGGGCCAGCACGATCACGTCCACCTCGCCGCCCAGCGCGGCCAGCGCCTCGGCCACCCGCGCGTCGTGCGTGGCGGCGTCCCCGCCCATGAGGGCCTCGAATGCGCCCTCGCACAACCTGGCCGTCAGCACGACGTCCCTGTTCAAGGCGGCCGCGCGACGACGTACCAGGTCGGCGGTGGGGTCGAGGGTGGTGGACAGGGTGGCGAGCACGCCGATCCTGGGGCCGAGCGCGACGGCGCGGTCCGCCATGGGGCGGTCCACCCGCGTCACCGGCACGCCGGTCAGCGGCTCGGCGGCCTCGACGGCGGCGCCGATGGAGGAGCAGGTCACCAGGATGTGGTCGGCGCCGGCCGCCTCGGCGGAGGCGATGTGGCCGGCGACGCGCCGGGCGGTCTGCGGGGTGAGGTGGCCGGCGGCGATGGTGTTCTTGATCAGGCTGTCGTCGACGATGTTGAAGGTCTCGACTCCCGGCAGGTGCTCGGTGCACAGCTTGGCGAACACGTCAACCAGGGTCGCGGAGGTGTGGATCAGTCCTAGCCTCTTCGTCATGGGCCTCACTTCATCCGATGAAATCTCATCTTCATCGGATGAAATGCTATGCAAAATCCGGCGCCGGCGGTAGCGTCCAGAGCGTGGCAATCGATCCCAAGCGGGACAGGCACGCCCAGGTCGTCCAGGCCCTCGGCCCCCGCATCGTCACTGGCGAGCTCGCCCCCGGGACCTCCATCCCCATCGAGGAGGACCTGGTCGGCGAGCTGGGCATCGGCCGCTCCGCCGTACGCGAGGGCGTGAAGGTCCTGGCGGGAAAGGGCCTGCTGGAGACCAGACGGAGCGCGGGCACCAGGGTGCGCCCGCGCGAGTCCTGGAACCTGCTGGATCCCGACGTCCTCAGCTGGCGGTTCGAGCCCGAGCCGCGCCCTGAGGACATCCAGATGCTGGCCGACCTGCGCGTCGCCCTGGAGCCGGGCGCGGCCAGGGTCGCGGCGGAACGGGCCGACGCGATCGCGGTCCAGCGCATCGACGAGGCCCTGGCCGCCCTGTACGCCACGGCCGACGACCCCGAGCCGTTCATCGAGGCCGACCTGGCCTTCCACAAGGCCGTGTTCGCCGCGGCGGGCAACGACCTGCTGCTCTACATCTACGACATGATCAGCATCGCCCTGCGCTCCGTACGGCAGGTGCACACCCGTTCAGTCGCGCACAACAAGGAAACGCTGCCCGGCCACGAACGCGTGGCGCTGGCGATCAGGCGCCGCCACCACCGCAAGGCCGAGGAGGCCATGCGCGAGGTGGTCGAGGTCGCCCGCGCCGACGCCGAGCAGCATGTACGCCTCTGCTGCTAGAAGACCTCCGCCAGAAAGAGCCCACCCTTGGACGTCCGCATCGACGTGGACGGCCCCGTGGCCGTCGTCACCCTCAACAGACCTGCCAAGCTCAACGCGATAACCCCCGACATGGCCGCCGCGCTGCGTGCCTGCCTGAGCCGGGTGGACGCCGACCCCGCCATCCGGGTGGCGGTGCTCACGGGCGCGGGCGAGCGCTCGTTCTGCGTGGGCAGCGACATCCGGGAGCTGGACGAGTACGCCACGCCGTGGGAGTTCCGCAACCGCGGCGACTACGGCGACGCCGTCCGCGCCCTGCGCAAGCCGATCATCGCGGCAGTCAACGGCTACGCCTACGGCGGCGGCCTGGAGCTGGCCATGGCCTGCGACATCCGGCTGGCGGCCGACACGGCGACGTTCGCCGCGCCGGAGATCAAGCTGGGCTGGATCGGCGGCAGCGGCCAGTCCGCGCTGCTGGCCCACTGCGTCGGGCCGGGCAACGCCGCCACCATGCTGCTGACGGGCGAGCCCGTCAACGCCGCCCGCGCCCTGGCCTGGGGGCTGGTCACCGACGTGGTCCCGCAGGACAAGCTGCTGCCGGCGGCGCTCGAGCTGGCCGGGACGATCGCCAAGCGGCCGCCGATCGCCGCGCAGACCGCCAAGGCCAACCTCAAGGCGGCCTACTCGATGCCGCTCGACCAGGCCATCCAGTACGAGCGCGACCTGCAGACCGTCTGCTTCGCCACGCAGGACGCGGCCGAGGGCCGGGCCGCCTTCGCCGAGCGCCGCGAGCCGGTCTTCGAGGGGCGCTGATGGGCGTCCTGGACGGCTACCGCGTGGTCGACCTGTCCATCGCGATGGCGGGCCCGCTGGCCGCCATGCGGCTGGGCGACCTGGGCGCGGACGTGGTCAAGGTGGAGCCGGTGACCGGCGAGTGGCAGCGGCACGCCCCCGCAGGCGGGGCGACGGGCAACAGGGTCAACGTTTCGTTCCTGTCGCTCAACCGCAACAAGCGCAGCCTCGCCGTGAACCTCAAGTCCGACGAGGGCCGCGCCATCGTGCACCGGCTCGCCGCGACGGCCGACGTGTTCCTGCAGAACTACCGTCCCGGCGTGGCCGAGCGGCTCGGCATGGACTACGACACGATCAGCGGCATCAACCCCGGCATCGTGTACGTCTCCATGTCCGGGTACGGCGAGACCGGCCCGTACATGTCGAGGCCGGGCCAGGACCTGCTGCTGCAGGCCATGAGCGGCGCCATGCTGAGCACGGGCCGCGACGGGGACCCGCCCGCGCCCGCCGGCACGTACGCCGTCGACGCCATCACCGCCTACAGCGCGTTCGAGGGCGCGCTGGCCGCGCTGCTGCACCGCGAGCGCACCGGCGAGGGCCAGCGGGTGAGCGTCAACATGCTGGACGCGGCCATCGCCGTGCAGATGCAGGAGCTGTCGATCTTCACGGTCGGCGGGGTGCCGCAGCGGCGCGGGCGCGAGCCGCACGGCCACACCTACATCCGGGCGCCGTACGGGGTGTTCGCCACCAAGGACGGCTACCTCGCGCTCGGCATGCCCCGGCTGGACGCGCTGGCCGTGGCGCTGGACCTGCCGGAGCTGGCCGGCATGGACGGCGACGCCGACGGCCACACCAGGCGCGACGAGATCACCGCGAGCGTGGCCCGCAGGCTGCCGGACCGCACCACCGCCGAGTGGCTGGAGATCTGCGCCCGCCACGACCTGTGGGCGGGCCCGGTGTACGGGTACGCGGAGCTGGTGGCCGACCCGCAGGTCGAACAGAACGGCTCGTTCGTCACCTACGACCACCGCACCGAGGGCACGGTCACCACGCCCGGCTTCCCCTACGGCTTCAGCGCCACCCCGCCGGAGGTGCGCAGGGGCGCCCCGCTGGTGGGCGAGCACACGAGGGAGCTGCTCGAAGAGCTGGGCTACTCGCCGGAGCGCACGGCCGAGCTGGTGGCGGAGGGCGTGCTGGCATGCGAGGACTGACCTGGGACCATCCCCGGGGGTACGCCCCGCTGGACGAGCTGACGCGGCTGGATCTCGCCGGGAGCAACCCCTACGGTGACGTGCCGGAGCCGATCGAGTGGGACCGGCAGCCGCTCGAAGGCTTCGAGTCGGAGCCGATCGCGAAGCTGTGCGAGACATACGACGTGCTCGTCATCGACCACCCGGGGCTGGGCGCGGCCATGGACGCGCTGGTGCCGATGGAGGAGCTGTTCGAGCCGGACGAGCTGGCGCGGCTGCGGGCGGGCCCGGCCGGCCGCACCTGGGACAGCTACCGCCTGGAGGGACGCCAGTGGGCGCTGCCCCTCGACGCGGCCACCCAGGTCGCCGTCGCCCGGCCCGGCGTGGCCGCGCCGGAGACCTGGCCGGAGGTGGCGGAGTTCGCCAAGGGGACGCGGACCGCGCTGTGCCTGGGCGGGCCGCACGCCTTCCTGATGTTCTGCGCGCTGTGCTCGGGCGACTTCCTCGACGAGGAGGAGGGGATCCGGGCGCTGGAGCTGATGTCGGAGTTGCGCACGCTCGCCGATCCGACGGTGTCGCTGCTCAACCCGATCGGCGTCCTCGACGCCATGGCCGGGAACGCCGCGGACTACTGCCCCCTGGTGTACCAGTACACCGCGTACCCGCTGGCCTTCTCCGACGCACCCGCCTGGCCGGGGCGGGCACCCGGGAGCGTGCTGGGCGGCACGGGGCTCGTGGTCTCCAGGCGGCGCATCGGCGCGATCCGCGAGGCCGTGCGCGCCCACCTGCGCCGCCTCGTGTCAGAGCCCGTGCAGACGAAGCTGTTCCCGGCCGCCGGCGGGCAGCCCGCGGCCCGCTCCGCCTGGAAGGACGGCCCCACGACGGCCACCATGGAGGCCGCCTGGATCAGGCCGCGCTTCCCCGGCTACATCGCCCTGCAGGAGAGATCGTCCACGCTGATCCGCGACGGGCTGCTCGCCCGCGTCAAGGCCCGCGAACTCCTCAAGGACCTGCACAAGGAATGGAGGCAGCAATGACCACGGCGCTCGTGACAGGCGCCGCCGGAGCGCTCGGCGGGGCGATCGTCCGCCGCCTGGCCGCCGACGGCCACCAGGTGGCGGCGCTCGACCTCGACGCGAGCGCCCTGGAAGGCGCGCTCAACCTGAAGGCCGACCTGCGCGATCCGGCCGCGATCGAGGCCGCGTTCGCCGAGACGGCCGCGCGGCTCGGCCCGATCGGGATCCTGGTCAACAACGCGGCCGTCTACCCCACCAGGCCGTTCCTGGAGGTGCCGCTGGCCGAGTACGAGGACGTGCACGCGGTCAACCAGCGGGCCTACTGGCTGGCCGCCCAGCACGCGGCCAGGCAGATGACCTCAGGCGGCGCGATCGTCAACATCGCCTCGATCACCATGCACGGCGGCTGGTCCGAGCTGGCCGCGTACGTGGCGACCAAGGGCGCGGCGGCGGCGCTGACCAGGGCGCTGGCCCGGGAGCTCGGGCCGCGCGAGATCCGGGTCAACTGCGTCTCCCCCGGCGCCTTCCCGACAGCGGCTGAGGAGATCCACGAGGACCCCGAGGCGTACAACCGGTTCGTCCTGGAGCGGCAGTCGCTCCAGCGGCGCGGCACGCCCGAGGAGCTGGCCGCCGTGGTGTCGTTCCTCGCGGGGCCCGACGCCTCGTTCGTCACGGGGCAGACCATCGAAGTCAACGGAGGGTGGGTGATGGCATGACGCCCGACCGCAGGCGGCTGGCCGAGCTGACCGGGGATCTGAGCGCGGCCGGCGGGGTCCGGCTGGTGACGCTCGGGGACGGTCTCGAGCGCGGCATCAGAACGCTGGAGTTCCGCACCGGCTCAGGGCTGGCGTTCGACGTGCTGGTGGACAGGTGCATGGACATCGGGCACGCCGAGCACGCCGGGCGCTCGTTCGGCTGGCGCTCCCCCACCGGCTTCCGCCACCCCGGGCTGCACGAGAACGCCGACGAGGACGGGCTGTCCTGGCTGCGCTCGTTCTCCGGGCTCATCGTCACGGCCGGGCTCGACCACACGCTGTTCGGGGGCGACGTGCCCGCCGGCAGCTACCGCTACCCGCCCCGCCAGTCCGTGCGGCACGGGCTGCACGGCCGGGTGGGCAACATCCCGGCCCGGCTCACCGGGTACGGCGAGCGCTGGGACGGCGACCGCTGCGTGCTGTGGGCCGAGGGCGAGGTGCGCCAGGCCGCGGTGTTCGCCGAGAACCTGCGCCTGGTCCGCCGCATCGAGACCGACCTGGGCGGCGACGAGATCAGGCTCGTCGACACCGTCACCAACGCCGGGTTCGAGCCGGCGCCGCACATGTTCCTCTACCACATCAACCTGGGCTGGCCGCTGCTCGACGAGGGCGCCAGGCTCGAGGCCGACATCCGCGAGACGCTCTGGCAGAGCGACAGCGTGGCCGAGCAGAAGGCCGACCACGTCACCTTCCCCGGTCCGGCGCCCGGCTTCGTGGAGCAGGTGTACGAGCACGCGCTCAACCCCGGCGCGGACGGGCTGCACCGGGT
Organism: Nonomuraea sp. B19D2; assembly: GCF_040137845.1. NCBI lineage: Bacteria > Bacillati > Actinomycetota > Actinomycetes > Streptosporangiales > Streptosporangiaceae > Nonomuraea > Nonomuraea sp. B19D2. Next base: position 62,272 of record NZ_JBEFAK010000013.1, read on the forward strand.
GGCGCTGATCAACGAGCGGCTCGGCATGAAGGTCGCCGTGGAGTGGCGGGCGGAGGAGTTCCCGTACTTCTTCGAGTGGCTGAACCTGCGCTCGGGCAACTACGCGGTCGGCCTTGAGCCGTCCACCCACCACGTGTCGGGCGACGCCGCGGCCAGGGAGGACGGCAGCATGATCTGGCTGGGGCCGCAGGAGTCGCGGACGTACCACACGACCTTCCGTGTCTCGATCAGCTGATGCGGTAGGCGCGGCGGGCCGTGCCGGCGAAGACCTCGGCCCGCTCGCCCTCCGACAGCCCCGCGCACAGCTCGCCCGCGGCCTGCGCCACCTGCTCGTACCCGGCCGCGAGCAGGCAGACCGGCCAGTCCGAGCCGAACATCACCCGCTCGGGCCCGAACGCCTCCAGCACGGTCTCGGCGTACGGCCGCAGATCGGCCACCTGCCAGGACGCCCAGTCGGCCTCGGTGACCATGCCGGACAGCTTGCAGTAGACGTTGGGGTGGGCGGCCAGCTCCAGGATCCGGCTCCGCCACGGCTCCAGCTCGCCCGAGGCGATCGGCGGCTTGGACAGGTGGTCGAGCACGAACGTCAGCTCGGGCAGGGCGCCCACCGTGTCGATGGCGGCGGGCAGCTGGTGCGGCAGCGTGAGCAGGTCGTAGGCCAGCCCGGCGGCGGACACCGCGGCGAGCCCCCGCCGCACGTCGGGCCGGCTCAGCCAGCCGGGGTCCGGTTCGGACTGCACGCCGTGGCGGACGCCCACCAGCCCTTCCGGCAGCCCGGCCAGGGTGTCGGCGGCGTCGGGCGCGGTGAGGTCGATCCACCCGACGACGCCCGCGACCAGCTCGGACTGCGCGGCCAGGGCCAGGAACTCCCGCGTCTCCGCCAGGTCGTGCAGCACCTGCACCAGCACGGTCGCGGTCACCCCTGCCGCCGCGGCGGGTCCGGCGAGGTCGTCGAGGGTGAACGTGCGGCGGACGGGCGCCATCGGCTCGGGGTCGAGCCAGCCGTGCGGGCGGGCGGAGAGGTCCCACACGTGGTGGTGGGCGTCAATGCGGCTCATAGGTCAATCCAACTCGGTCCAGAGGTCGTCGGGGATCGGGACGGCGGCCAGGGCCAGGTCCTTGGGGCTGCGGGCGCCGGCCACGATGCTGCGACCGAGCTTCTCCATGATCGGCAAACTAGCAGACCTCCAATCTTTCGGCTAGATCCTCGGGAGATCTGGACATATGACGGCGACTTCGCGTAAAGATACATCCTACGTTCACCGCGCCTGTGGCGTCCCTGTGAGCGGCTTACCCGCCGGACAGGTTGTACGCATCCACGCGCCCTCACTGCCTTCTGGAGTAACTGTGTCCAACGACGGCTACACACGACGAGGCGTACTCAAGACCGGTTTAGGAGCGGCGGCGGGCTCCCTGCTCGTGACCAGCCCGGCATTCGCCACCGAGCCGGGCAGCAACCCGCTGGTGCTCTGGTACAAGCGTCCGGCGGCGGCCTGGCTCGAGGCGACGCCGATCGGCTGCGGCCGGCTCGGGGCCATGGTCTTCGGCGGCGTCGCCACCGAGCGCCTGCAGCTCAACGAGGACAGCATCTGGGCCGGCGGGCCGCACGACTACGACAACCCCGAGGCGCTGGCCGCGCTCCCCCAGATCAGGCAGCTGGTCTGGGAGGACAAGTGGCAGGCCGCGCAGAACCTGGCGGACAAGAAGTTCCTCGGCAAGCCCAGCGAGCAGGCGGCGTACCAGGTGCTGGGCGACCTCGCGCTGACCTACCCGGGCTCGGCCGAGTTCACGGAGTACCGCCGCGAGCTGGACCTGACCCGCGCCGTCACCACCGTCACGTTCGTGCGGGACGGCGTGCGCCACACGCGCGAGGCCTTCGCCAGCAACCCCGACCAGGTCATCGTCGTACGGCACACGGCCGACAAGCCGGGCTCGGTGAGCTTCCAGGCGACCTTCTCCAGCCCGCAGAAGTCCTCGACCGCCTCGGCCGGGCGGGACTCGATCGCCCTCGACGGCGTGAGCGGCGACACCCAGGGCCTGAAGGGCGAGGTCCGCTTCCGCGCCGTGGCCAAGGCCGAGGCGCGCGGCGGCACGGTCCGCACGGACGGCGGCACGCTGATCGTCGAGGGCGCCGACGAGGTCACGCTGTTGATCTCCATGGGCTCCAGCTACCGCAGCTTCAAGGACGTCGGCGGCGACCCGGGAGAGGTGGCGGGGCGGCATCTCGTACGCGCGAGCGGGCAGCCGTACGAGGTGCTGCGGCGCAGGCACGTACGGGACTACCAGGAGCTCTTCGGCCGGGTCGAGATCGACCTGGGCACGTCGGAGGCGGCCGCGCTGCCCACCGACGAGCGGATCGCGCGCAAGCAGCTCGACACGGATCCCGCGCTCGCCGCCCTGTACTTCCAGTTCGGCCGCTATCTGCTCATCTCCTGCTCCCGCGCGCCCGGCTACGCCGCCAACCTGCAGGGCGTCTGGAACGACTCGCTCACGCCCGCATGGGAGTCGAAGTACACCATCAACATCAACTGCGAGATGAACTACTGGCCCGCCGCGCCCACCAACCTGGTCGAGTGCATGGACCCGCTGTTCGACCTGGTCAAGGATCTGGCGGAGTCGGGGGCCAGGACCGCCGAGACGCAGTACGGCGCGAAGGGCTGGGTGGCGCACCACAACACCGATGGCTGGCGCGGGACGGCTCCGGTGGACTTCGCGTTCTACGGCGTGTGGCCGAGCGGCGGGGCGTGGCTGTGCCTGATGCTCTGGGAGCACTACCTCTACACGGGCGACGAGCGGCGGCTGCGCGAGCACTTCCCGCTGATCAAGGGGTCGGTGGAGTTCTTCCTGGACACCTTGCAGACCGATCCCAGGACCGGCTACCTGGTGACGAACCCGTCGCATTCTCCGGAGGTCGGGCACCACGAGGACGGCGGGGAGAACGTCAGCATCTGCGCCGGGCCCACGATGGACATGCAGATCCTGCGGGACCTCTTCCAGGCTTTCGCGGAGGCGTCCTCGACCCTCGGCGTCGAGGACGGGATGCGCTCGAAGGCCCTTGCGGCCCGGGCGCGGCTCGTTCCCAACCAGATCGGCCACCTGGGGCAGATCCAGGAGTGGCAGGAGGACTACCGGGGCGACGCCGCGCTGTCGCGCAGCCGCCACATCTCGCACCTGTGGGGCCTCTTCCCCAGCCACCAGATCGACCCCCGCCTCTCGCCCGGCCTCGCCGCCGCCGCCCGCCGCACCCTCGAGTTGCGTGGCGAGGCGGGGGCCGGGTGGTCGCTGGCTTGGAAGATCAACTTCTGGGCGCGGCTGCTGGACGCTCCCGAGGCGTACAAGCGGCTGTCCAACCTGCTGCTGCCCGCCCGTACGGCGCCGAACATGTTCGACCTGCATCCGCCGTTCCAGATCGACGGCAACTTCGGCGGGGTGTCGGGGATCACGGAGATGCTCCTGCAGAGCCACGGCGACCAGGTGCACCTGCTGCCCGCCCTGCCCGCCGCCTGGCCCACCGGGTCGTTCCGCGGGCTGCGGGCGCGGGGCGGCTTCGAGGTGGACCTGTCGTGGAGCGCGGGCGCACTGGTCCACGGGCGCATCCGCTCGGACCTGGGGCGCAAGCTCACGCTCCGGACGGCTCAGCCGGTGACGGTGACGTCGCACGGGCGCCCGGTCCCGGCCGACCGCCCGGAGCCGGGCGTGCTCGTCTTCGACACCCACCGAGGAGCCACGTACGACCTCGCCCCCTGAGCACCCGACGGGCGGCCCCGTGGCATAGCGGCCTGTCCCCTCGGCCGGCGTAAGCGGCGGCGGGCGCGTCAGGGGGCCGTCTCGGGTGCGGTGTCCGAGAACGTCGGGACGCCGGACGCGCCGGCCCGCGCGCCGGACGACGAGCCCGCCAGGCCGGGGACGGCGGCCGGGCGGGTGCGGGGGCGGGTGCGGGAGGCCTCGCCGCGGGCGTGGGCGGCGAACAGGCGGGCCGCCTCGTCGGGGTCGCCCGACGCCAGGGTCGCCACCAGGTCGTCGTGGTGACCGGCCATCGCCGTCCAGTCCCCGTCGTACAGCGGGTTGCCCACCACGTGCAGGCTCCACAGGTTGGACTCGATCGTCCGCCACAACCGCAGCAGGAACGAGTTTCCGCAGGCCGCGCAGACCCGCCGGTGGAAGGCCAGGTCGGCGTCGCGGAAGGCCCCGATGTCCCCGTCGCGGGCCGCCTGACGCATCGCCATCACGTCGGCCGAGAGCTCACGCAGCGTGTCGGCCTGGATGCGGACGGCGGCACCGCGTGCGGCATACTCCTCCAGCAACACCCTGATGTCGCGGACCTCGCGGGCCTGCTCGTCCGAGATCTCCGCGACGTAGCTCCCCCGGTTGGGATAGGAGATGACCAGCCCCTCGTGCGCCAACCGCTTGATCGCCTCACGAGCCGGGGCCTGGCTGGTGCCGACCCGGCGGGCGATCTCCGCCTCCACCAGCCGCTGCCCCGCCACCAGCTCCCCCGCCACGATCCAGCCGCGCAGCAGCGCGTAGACCCGGTCGGACAGCAGCTCCCTCGGCAGCAGCCGGGCCGCGGGCGGCGCGACCTGCTGCTCCTGCCAGATCCGCGCCACCGTCGACTGCGAGAGCCCGAGCTGGCGCGCCATCGTACGGGTCGAGGGCACGGCCGAGCCGCCGGCCGCGGCGGCGATCACCCGCTCGGCCTCCCGCCGCTCGGCGCTGCGCGGCCGGCCGGGGCGCGGCGCGTCCGCCAGCCCGTCCAGCCCCCGCTCCACGAAGCGGGCCCGCCACTTCGCCACCGTCGCCGGGCTCACGTCCAGCCGGCCGGCGATCTCCTTGCGGGGCAGCCCGTCGGCGCAGGCGAGCACGATACGGCTCCGCAGACTCAACCCCTCGGAGGACCCCTCCGCCCACTCGCGAAGAGTGGCGCGCTCCTCCGCACCCAGCACCAGCCGCTTGTCGTCAGTGCGTCCAGACACAGCCCCACCCTAACGTATTTATGACTCAGCCACCCGCTTGAAACTTATTTGTAGCGCCGCATAGCCCCTTGACGAGGCTATGTGACCAACGTATTAAATAATCGCTAATCGAGTATCGACCCATTAAAAGGCGTCGCAGATCTCGCCCCCTTGGAGGTGCGATGCGTTCCCCCCGTCCATTCCTCGCCCCAGCCGCCCTCGGTTGTCTGCTCCTGCTCACCGGCTGCGGCGGGGGCGGCTTCGCCGGCGACTCGCAAGCGAAGCAGAACGAGGGCGGCCAGGTCACGGTGAGGATGCTGGTCAACATCACCCCGAACCTCACTCAGGCGTACTGGGACGGCCTGGTCAAGCCGTTCGAGCAGGCCAACCCCGGCATCGACGTCAAGGTCGAGGCACCGACCGGCAAGGGCGTGGCGGACACGCTGCCGCAGCAGCTCGCCGCGGGCAATCCGCCCGACGTGGTCGAGACGCTGACGGCGGACGAGACGCTCTCCAAGCAGATGCTCGACCTGACCGACCAGCCATGGGCGAAGGACACGCCGCTGGCCAAGGAGGCGAGCCTGGGCGGCAAGATCTACTCGGTGGGCGTCGGCGTGCAGGCGCAGTCGCTGGTCTTCTACAACAAGAGCGCGTTCGAGAAGGCGGGGATCGACAAGCCGCCGGCCACGCTCGACGAGTTCGACGCCGCGATGGGCAAGCTCAAGGCGGCCGGGTGGCTGCCGCTGCAGACCGGCGGCGAGTTCCTGACCGGGCTCCAGCTCCTGCAGTTCTCCGGCCCGTCGCGCGCCCAGTCGCACCCCACCTGGCAGCAGGACATCAAGGCGGGCAAGCTCAAGGCGGGCGAGTCGCTCCTGCCGTACCTGGAGCGCTACCGCGCCTGGATCGACAAGGGGTACGTCGACAAGAACGCCCTGGGCATGAAGTACGCCGACGCCGAGACCGCGTTCCTGTCCGGCAAGTCGGCCATGTACATCATGGGCAGCTGGTTCACCGCCGCCGAGGCCAAGGCCAAGAAGGACTTCGAGGTCAGCGTCTTCCCCGCCCCGGTCGGCAAGGGCCAGCAGTACCCGGGGCCGCAGGGCGCCACGATGGCGGCCCCGTACATGATCCTCAAGTCCACCCCGAACAAGGACGCGGCGCTCAAGCTGGTGCAGTGGCTCGTCACCGACCCGGCGGCGGTCAAGAGCCAGCTCAAGCAGGACGGCAACTTCCGCGCCGGTGTGGAGCGCGAGTTCACCCCGCTGGAGAAGCAGGTGCAGCAGATCCTCGACGGCGCCCCCGCCGGCGTCCCGCAGGGTGAGGGGTACGGCGACGCGACCCTGCCCAAGGGCTTCAACGCCGCCTGGAACACCGAGGTCCAGGGCCTGTACGTGGGCAAGTCGCCCAAGGAGGTCGCCGAGGGCGTGGACCGCTGGCTGGCCGGCCGCAAATGACGCTCACCCGGGAAGCACCCCCAGCCCGCACCGAAGCACCCGCCCTCCCGAAGCGAAAGCGCGGCGACGGATGGGCCACCGCGATCATGGTCGGCCCCGCCACCGTCCTCTACACCGTGATGCTGATCATCCCGGTCGGCCTGGCGCTCTACCTGAGCCTCACCGACTGGGACGGCTTCAGCGCCGACCCCGCCTTCGTCGGCGCCGCCAACTACCTCGACCTCCTCGACGACCCCGAGCTGCGCCGCGCCGCCCTCGTCACCCTGCTGGTGGCCGCGGCCGGCACGGCCGGGCTCAACCTCCTCGGCCTCGGCTTCGCCGTCCTGGTGAACGGCGTCTCCAGGGCGAACACGTTCTTCCGGATCGTGCTGTTCTACCCGCACGTGCTCAGCGCCCTCGTGGTCGGCTTCCTCTGGTCGGCGATCCTCGGCACCACCGGCGCGGTCAACAACCTGGTGAGCGAGTGGGGCGGGCAGGTGCTGCCGTTCCTGTCCGACCCGACCTGGGCCACCATCACAATGATCGCGGTGCTGGTGTGGGCCGGGTTCGGCGTCAACGTGGTGCTCTACCTGGCCGGGCTGCAGGCGGTGCCGCACTCGCTGATCGAGGCGGCGCGCATCGACGGCGCGACGCGCCGGCAGGTGTTCAGGAACGTCACGCTGCCCGCACTCGGCCCGTCGGTGACGGTCAACATCGTGCTGTCGCTGGTGACGCTGCTCAAGACGTACGACCTGGTGGTGTCGCTGACGGCGGGCGGCCCGGCGGGCCAGACGCAGACCGTCGCCTACCTCATCCTGTGGAACTCCTTCCACGACTCCCGCCTCGGCTTCGGCTCGGCGCAGTCGGTGCTGCTCATGCTGGTGACGGCGGCGCTGGCGTTCGTGGTGACCAAGCTGCGCAGGCGCGGCGAGCTGGCGGCGCACCAATGAGAGGGCACCAGTGAGAAAGACCTTCCTCTGGGCGACCGTCGCCTTCATGCTCATCCCCCTGTACGTGCTGACCGTCAACGCGTTCAAGGGCCAGCAGGACATCCTGGGCAACCCGTTCGGCCTGGGGAACCTCACGCTCGAACCCCTGGGCAGGGCGCTGACGAACCCGCAGTTCAACGTGGTCAAGGGGTACGCGGTCACGCTGCTGTTCGTGGTGGCGGTCAACGTGCTGTCGGTGGTGCTGGCCGCCCCTGCCGCCTACGTCATCGCGCGCAGCCCCAAGCGCCGCTTCCGGATCCTGATGCTGTTCTTCCTGGCCGGCACGTTCATCCCGGGCCAGGTGCTGGTCATCCCCGTCGTGTACGTGCTCAAGACCCTCGGCCTGATGGGCACCATCCGAGGGTTCGTGCTGTTCGAGACCGTGTTAACGCTACCTTTCTCGATCTTCCTGTACGCCGGCTACATCTCCACCATCCCGGCCGTGCTCGACCAGGCGGCGGCCGTGGACGGGGCGGGCCGGCTGCGTACGTTCTGGCAGATCGTCTTCCCGCTGATGAGGCCCGCGGTCGCCACGATGGTCATCCTCAACACCTTCTCGGTGTGGAACGACTTCGTGAACCCGCAGATCATCCTCGGCCCCGGCAGCGGCCTCTACACCGTGACCACCGGCGTCTACGCGGCGGTCAGCCAGTACTCCACCGACTACACGGTGGTCTTCCCGACGCTGCTGCTGGCCATCGCCCCGCTGCTGGTCTTCTTCGTCTTCATGCAACGGCACATCATCAGCGGCCTCACCGCGGGAGCAACGAAAGGGTGAAGATGCGAGCTGTATCTCCGGGACACGCGAGCGATCCCTCTGTCACAGCGACCGTCCCGCTCGGCGTGCCACCGGCCTGGGCGGTGCTCGAGCGCAGGCTGTTCGACGCCCTCGACGAGGCCTGGCGGGCCTTCGCCGACCGCTACTGCGGGCCCGACGGGCGGCTCATCTACCACGGCCCCGCCGCCGACAGGGACGGCGCCGACGACTTCTACGAGGCGTTCTTCAACTGGCCGACGCTCTACCAGCTCGGCGGCGCCGACGACCTGCTGGACGCGTCGAAGCAGCACTGGGAGGGCGTGACCGCGCAGCTCACCGAGCTGGGCTACCTGGTGGACGAGTTCGAGCGCGGCTATGACTGGTTCCACCAGGGCGAGTCGCTCCTGCTGTTCTACGGCATCTGCGCGGCCGACCCGCGCGACGAGCGCTTCCGCGACCGCGCCCGCCGCTTCGCCGACCTCTACCTGCCCGGCTCCGCCAACTACGACGCCGAGCACGACATCATCCGCGCCCCGCACAACGGCGCCGGCGGCCCCCGCTACGGGCTGCAGTGGGAGTGGGCCTCCTACCACACGGACCTGGTCAGCATGCGGCCGTACGGGCTGCCGCTGCGCGACCTGCCGGGCATCACGAAGTGGGAGGACCTGGCCGACCCGAACAACGCCGCCCGCATGGGCGCGGCCATGAGCGAGCGCATCGGCCGCGGCGACGTGGCCGTCAACCTGGCCGCGACCAGCCTGGCCGTCAACGCCTGGCTGTACGACGGCGACGACCGCTACCGCGACTGGGCGCTGCGCTACATCGGCGCCTGGCAGCGGCGGGCCGAGGCCAACAACGGGATCCTGCCCGACAACGTCGGCCCGTCCGGCGAAGTGGGCGAGCTGCACGGCGGCCGCTGGTACGGCGGCAACTACGGCTGGCAGTGGCCGCACGGCCTCTACAGCGTGGGCGCCGCCGCCGCGATCGCCGCGCTCAACGCCCACCTGCTGACCGGCGACGACGACGCGCTCGCCATCGGCCGCGCGCCCCTGGAGGCCGTGTACGACAAGGCCGTCCAGGCCGGCGTGACCGAGACCGAGATGAGCATCAGCGACCGCTGGCTGGCCGAGCTCGGCGACGAGGCCGGCAAGCCCACCATGCTGGTGCCCAACCGGCACGACGACCACGGCTGGTTCGACTTCCAGCCGCCGCAGCTCGGCCTGCCGGTCTGGCTCTGGCACGCCTCGCTCGGGCGGCGGGACGCCGGGCGGATCGACCGGCTGCGGGCCGCCTCCGGCTACGACTGGTCCACGGTGCGCCCGTTCAGGAACAAGGAGGAGGCCGGGCACGAGGCACCCTGGCTGGAGTTCCTGCGCGGCGCCAACCCCGGCTTCCCCGAGGCCATGCTGTCCACCGCGCTCAGCCAGGTGCAGCGGCGGATGGCGCTCATCCACGCCGACCACGCGGACCTGGCCACCATCCACGTACACCACTGGCAGCGGCTCAACCCGGTGCTCACCGAGGCGCTGCTGCAGCTCGTCACCGGCACCCCGCAGGTGCTCTACAACGGCGGGCTGCTGCCCACCAGGCTGGCCTACTTCGACGCCGACCGCTACCGCCCGGGGCTGCCCCACGACGTGGCCGCGCTGGTCGACTCGGTACGCCCCGACGGTGTCCGCGTCGAGCTGGTCAACCTGGGCCTGACCCGCACCCGCAGGGTCGTGGTGCAGGCGGGCGCGTTCGGCGAGCACGACATCGACCGAGCGGTCGTCACCCGGGCGAGTGAGGGCTACCCGGGCTACCCGCGCTCCTACACCTCTCCCCCCATCACCGAGTCGGAGCAGGAGGTGACGGTGGACGGGCCGCGCCTGCTCGTCGAGCTGCCGCCGGGCCGCCGCATCCGGCTCGACCTGCACACGACCGCGCGCGTCCGCACGCCGTCACACCAGCACTACTGAGGAGATACATGGACGACGCCATCTGGGATCTGCCTGTTCGCGGGCCGCTGCCCGCCAAACCCGATCCCGTCCTCGTGGCGGGGCTGTCCCGGATCAGCTCGGCCACCGCCTGCGCCAAGCTGCACGCCCAGGGCATACGGCGGACCTTCATCGAGGGACCGCGTCCCATCGCCCAGGGCCAGAAGATCGCCGGCCGGGTCCGCACGCTGCAGTTCATGCCGCAGCGCGAGGACATCGCCTCGGGGCTCGGCCAGGAGTACGTCGAGCGGCACACCGCGCTGTGGGCCGTGCTGGAGGCCATCGAGCCCGGCGACGTGCTGCTCGTGCAGGCCTACGGGAGCGCCTACACCGGCTGCTTCGGCGACATGCTGGTGCGCTACTTCAAGCGCAAGGGCGGCGCGGGCATCGTCGTGGACGGCCGGATCAGGGACCTGCCCCGGGTGAGCGGCATCGGCCTGCCGCTCTGGACCACGGGCGCGACCCCGCACTACGCCTCGCAGGCGGAGCTGTTCCCGTGGGCGTACGACGTGCCGGTGGCGGTGGGCGGGGCGCTCGCGCTGCCCGGCGACCTGTGCGTGGCCGACGACGACGGCGCCGTGGTGGTGCCGCGCCGCCGGGCCGAGGCGGTGCTCGAGGCCGCCGCCGACCACGAGCAGTGGGAGCGCTACAGCCGCGCCCGCATCGAGGAGGGCGGGGCGCTTTCCGACTACTACCCACTCACCCCCGAAACCCGCGCCGAGTACGAGCGGTGGCGGAATGTGAAGGAGAGCCAGTGATCCTCAGGTCCCTGGGCGCGGTCGTCTTACTCCTGGGCGGCTTGACGTCCCCGAGTACGGACGCCGCCAGTGCCAACTGCAACTACTACGTCTCCCCGTCAGGCAGCGACCGCGGCGACGGCAGCGCCCAGCGCCCGTGGAAGTCCATCGAGCAGGCCCGCGACCAGCTCCGAGCCAAAAAGAACCACCAGAACTGCGACATCGTGGTCAACCTCAAGACCGGTGACTACGTCGTCGACAAGACGATCAACTTCACCGAGGCCGACTCGGGCGAGAACGGCCACAAGATCATCTACCGCAGCGCCGACGGCCCCGGCAAGGCCAGGCTGCTCGGGGCCAAGCCGCTGACCGGCTGGCAGAAGTACAAGGACAACATCTACAAGACCAAGGTCGACCGGAACTTCTACACGCTCTTCGAGGACGGCAAGCGCGCCACTACCGCCCGCTACCCGAACAGGACCAGCGACGACCTGTGGTCGCCCTATCTGTTCTCCGTGCTGCCGGAGGCGGAGTACCAGGCCGTGCACAACTGGCTCTTCTTCGACGCCAAGGACGTCCCGAAGGAGTGGGACCCCGACTTCGACAAGAACGCGCAGATGGTCGTCTGGTCGGGCGGGTCGTGGAGCTGGTTCACCGACACCGTGCCGCTCGGCGGGGCCGACTTCCGCAAGAACTTCTTCACGCTCAGCTACGACGCCCGCTTCCACCTCGTCAACAGCCGCAGCGGCTCGCGCTACTTCCTGCAGAACACGCTGCGCTTCCTCGACCAGCCGGGCGAGTACTACTTCGACTTCGCCAACAGCGAGGTCTACTACTGGCCGAAGAGCTCCATCGACAAGGTCATGGCCCCGACGGTGAAGACGCTCATCTCGCTGCACGGGTCGTCGCCCGATCGGCGGGTGCAGAACGTCGCCTTCGACGGGCTGGCGCTGCAGTACTCCGACTTCGTCGATTGGTACCGGTACGGGTGGAACGGCCCGGGCGACTCGGGCTACGAGCACAAGTACCCGGTCTACGACCGGCAGATCGAGCTGCCGCGCAACAGGTTCGGCATGATCACGCTGGAGAACACCCGTGACATCGACCTGACCAGGCTGCACATCTCGGACAGCGGCTACACGGGCGTCTTCCTGAACTTCGCCAACGAACGGGTCAAGGTGGCCGACAGCCTGCTGGACAACATCGGCGGCGACGGCATCAAGGTGGAGGGCGGCTATCCCGGCGAGGGCGCCATCTCCGGACACCACGTGTTCACCAACAACTACATCTACCACGTCGGCGAGCTGGTCCCCGGCGACGCGGCCGGCATCGAGCTGATGAGCACCGGCTACAACGAGGTCAGCAACATCGTCGTCAAGCACAGCGCCCGCTACGGCATCAGCCTGGAGGTCCGCCCCGAGATCAAGAACGAGGACAACTACGCCCGCGGCAACAAGTTCTCCTACATCCGCCTGGAGGAGACCGGTCTCGACAGCGGCGACATGGGCGCCTTCTACACCTACGGCGTGCACAACGTCGAGCCGCACCCGATCGACAACCACGTCACACAGATGGTGATCGGCGACGTCATCAACGACCCCGCCGGGCAGATGCCGGACTCCGGCACGCGCGGCGTGCACATGGACGCGGGCGGCTGCGGCTTCTCCATCTCCAACGTCGAGGTGGGCAAGGTCAGCGACGACAAGTACCAGGCCTACAAGTGCAACGAGGTCACCAACGCCAACTGGGCGGACGGCTTCGACACCTCGAAGATGGAGTACGACAAGATCGGCGTGACGAGCGCGTTCCCGTACCCGATCCCGAGCTAAGCGAATACCCGATCCCGAGCTAGGCGAACCTCTCCGGGGCCGGGCGTGACCGCCCGGCCCCGCACCCCCTGGAGCGCACCGTGAACAACCTCACGCGCCGAGGCTTCCTCTTCCTGGGCACCGCCACCGCGCTCGCCCTCACCGGCTCGCCTGCCTCCGCCACCTCTCCGGGGGCGGGCTGGTTCGCGCACCCGCGCCGGGCCGTACGGCCGATGGTGCGCTGGTGGTGGCCCGACGCACACGTGGACCCCGCCGAGATCAGGCGGGAGGTGGACCAGCTCGCGGACGCCGGGTTCGGCGGGGCGGAGATCGCGGCGGTGCACCACAGCATCCGCGACAAGTCCGTGCTGGACCCCGCCGGGCACGGCTGGGGCACACCCGCGTGGAACGCCGCCGTCGAGGCCGCGCTCGACCAGGCGGCCAGGCGCGGCCTGCGCATCGACCTCACCATCGGCCCCTCCTGGCCGGCGGCCGTTCCCACGATCACGCCGGACAGCGCAGCGGCCGTCAAAGAGCTGGCTCACGGCTCGGTGGCGGTGCCGGCGGGGACCACGTACGCGGGCGAGGCGCCGCCTCCCGCCGTGGCCGGGCATCCGGTACGCAAGCTGCTGCTCGTCCAGGCGGCCAGGGTCGAGCCCGCCAACTCCACCCGCGACGAGACCGGCCTCGACCCCGCCTCGGTGGTGCGGGTGCCGGTGAGCGACGGGCGCGTCGAGTGGACCGCGCCCGCCGAGGGCGGATGGGTGCTGATCGCCTATTGGGAACGGGGCTCGGGCCAGCGTCCGGAGTCCGGGCCGCACACCGTGCCCGAAGCGTATGTGGTGGACCACTTCAGCCGGGCCGGCTCCCAGGCAGTGATCGACTACTGGGAGTCCACGCTGCTCACGCCCACCGTGCGGAGGCTGCTGAAGCGGGCGGGCGGTGCGCTGTTCGAGGACTCCATCGAGATCGAGAGCGACGCGCTGCCGTGGACGCCCGGGCTGCCGGCGGAGTTCGAGCGGCGGCGGGGCTACGACCTGGCGCCCTTCCTGCCGGTCATCGTGCTGACGGACGAGGACCAGGTCTTCGCCTACGATGCCGCGCTGACCAGGCACGCGCGCAAGGACTACTGGGACACGGTCTCCGAGCTGTTCAACGAGCACCATCTCGGGATGCTGCGCGACTGGGCGCATTCGATCGGCCTGAAGTTGCGGGCACAGCCGTACGGGCTGCGCACCGATGCCATCGCGAGCGCGGCGATTCTCGACGTGGCCGAGGGCGAGTCGCTGGGGTTCAAGAACCTCGACGACTACCGGTGCCTGGCGGGCGGCCGGGACCTGGCGGGCCGCGAGGTGCTGTCCTGCGAGGCGGGGGCGTACCAGGGCGGGGCCTACACCACCACCTGGACGAAGCTGCTGCGCACGATGGGCGGCGCGTACGCGGCCGGGCTCAACCAGACCGTCCTGCACGGCTTCTCCTACGCCACCGCGCCCGGCGCGGCCTGGCCGGGATTCGCCGCCTTCACGCCCTACAACGGGACCGCAGGGTACGCCGAGTCCTGGGGGCCGCGCCAGCCCACCTGGCGGCATATCAACGACATTTCCGGATATTTCGCAAGAATTCACCAGGTCATGCGAGAAGGCGTGCCATGTGCCGACGTGGCGGTCCTGCGGCAGACCGGCTACACGAAGACCGGCATCGGCGCCGGCTGGTTCACTGCGAGCGGCGTGCCCATCGGCTGGACTCACCAGTTCGTCAGCGGGCCGCTGCTCGACCTGCCGGCCGCCCGGGTCGCGCACGGACGGCTGGCGCCGGACGGGCCGGCGTACAAGGCGCTGTTCGTGGAGGGCGACCGCTTCAACGCCGGCGAGTGCACGATGACCGTGGGGGTGGCGCGGCGGCTGCTGGGATACGCCACGGCGGGGCTGCCGATCGTACTGCTGGGCGACTGGCGGGCGGCCTCGGTGCCCGGCGTCGCGCGGGATGGGGAGAACGAGCGGCTCTGTGGCCTCCTGGCGGAGCTGCTGTCGCGGCCCAGCGTGCGCATGATCGCGGCAGCGGGCGACGTGCCGGCCGCGCTCGACGCCCTCGGCGTGCGGCCCGACGTGCGGTACGCCGCCGCGTCCACACTGCTCACGGCCCGCCGGGTGGCCGGTGACGTGGACTACTACTACCTGTGCAACGGCAAGCACGTCGAGAACCCCAAGCCGCCGATCGCCCTGGTCGACCACGAGGTCACGCTGGCCCGCACGGCCCGCGACGGGGTGCCGTACCTGCTGGACCCGTGGACCGGGCGGGCCGAGCGGCTGGCGCTCTACGCGGAGGACGGCGACGGGATCCGGCTGCGGGTGAGGCTGCGCCCGGGCGAGTCGATGGTGGTGGCCATCGGCCGGCCCGCTCTGTTCGGGACCGGGACGGTGAAGGGGCCGCACGCCGTCGCGACGGACGCGGACCTGGTGAGGTTCGAGAAGGGCACGCTGGTGGTGCGGGCCTCCCGCGCCGGGACGTACACGACCACTCTGTCCGACGGCCGGACGGTGACCTCCATGATCGGACCGGTGCCCGAGCCGGTGGTCCTGTCGTCATGGCAGCTGGAGGTCGAGGACTGGCGACCGGAGGGGACGACCACGCACCGGATGGCCCTCGACCGACTGTCCCCCTGGTCGGACATTCCCGATCTGGCCGACGTATCGGGCATCGGCGTCTACACCACCGACATACGGCTGGAGGGCGGGGCGTACCTGGAGCTCGGCGAGGTGACGGACACGTGCCGGGTGCTCGCCGACGGCCGCCTCCTGGACCCCGTGAACCAGCTCGATCCGGTCGTGGACCTGGGGCGTGGCGTCCGCACGCTACGGGTGGAGGTGGCGACACCGCTCGGCAACCGGCTCAGGGTCGCCGACCCGGCGGTGTACGGCGGGCTGACACGCCAGCCTTATGGCCTCATTGGTCCTGTCCGGCTGGTGCCGTACGGCGAAGCTCGCGTGGCGGTGCCTCACACAAGTTGACTCCTCAGCTCCATCTGCGCCCGCGATTCTTCGCGGACTGGCGGGAGGGGTGAATTCCGAGTTCTGACGGTGAGGTTGAGAAGAGCCGGTGGCTGAAGACCATCAAGCCGGGATCTGTGGGAGCCCGGAGGTGAGATCCCACCTCCGGGCCACCGAACCGCGGAAATCAGCAGAGCCCACTACTTCTTCGAGACCATCGAAATCCCACCCACCGCAAGGGAGAACATCCGGGCAAGCACCTTCCGAACATCCGGGTCCCGATCGAGTCGCTCCAGCGATTCGAACCTCGCTGGATCTAGATCGATTGTGGCAATTCCGCCAGCATCCCCGTCATCCACGGCCGAGAAGAGCAGAAGGCATCGGTAGGCCCGCACAGCGCCTCCTCGCTCTTCGCGCATCAGCGCCTGGAGGAGGACAACTTCTTCCTTGACCTGGCTGCGGAGTGCGTCCACCGAGGTCCACCGAGTTGCCCAGCCGCGATCTTCCGCCTCCGACTGGATCTCGAGCAGAGTATCGAAACTGATCTGACACACGCGGAAGTCGGGGTCTGTCGTATGGATCATAGACATCAGAGCACTACTTCCCGCCGTAGACGTCGATACGGATCAGCTCGTCTGGGTCGATGTGCCCGTCGTTGATCCTTCTTCGGAGTTCGTCCCAGCAGCGATGACTTCCAAGAATCGTCCCCCATGTGAGACGACAATCCCGTTTCCCTTGGCTACGGCAGCAGGGTTTGTCGATCACTCAGCCAGGCAGGCGCACGTTCTTCACCGGGAAAGTTCCCATCCCTATCAGGCCAAACCAGCTGAAGTGCACTGAATGATCTCTCTCCGTAGAACACCGAAGCCTGTACCAGGTTAGCGTTCAGAAGATCTTGCGAGATTGCCCGGAACTGCACACTGAATCCCTCAAGAATGTCGCCAGAGGTGTCACCATCTCCATACGCGAGCCCTTCAGCGAGCATGGCTTGAACTGAGCTCAAGACGCTTCCCGAAGTCTCCTCCGGAAGCCCAGCCACGACCACCTCTGGTTGATCAAAGCTGGAACCGAACCCGATGCTGTACGCAAAAGGAGGGCGTTCCATGCCAGGATCGAAGACCCAAATCCAGCTCCACCCCTGAGCTGCCACATCACTATGGATCTTTCGCTGAACCGGGTTGAGGTAAGCCCCTTCCAGCTCACTACTCACAGGAAATCGCCCTTCACTTATCCCACTTTGCCCTATTACGGACCCGACACAAGACCTGGCCGTTAGACGGGTCACCCGACCCACCTCGCGACTTAGGCTCAATGCGATCGATCTGCCATTCGTTTTCGGGAGGCGACACTCCGCGCTGCCGGCCTTTCGACGCAGGTCGCGCAGGGCTTTGGCGATGGGCGCCACAACCTGGGTGGTCAGCGAGAGGCCGTCAGCTTCTGCCGGACCAACAGGTAGCCGACCTCGGGGAACAAGCACATCGCCAGCAGGAAGTAGACCCCGACACGCGAGGGCAGAGCACGCAGTCGTCGCTGCACGTCGCTTCAAGGACCGCGCATCAACGAGTTCGAACGGCACGAGCGCGGTCAGCTCGCCCAAGTGCCCCGGCGCGAAGACGCCCTCAGCCGCCGGGCAGGGCGAGTGCCAGTAATGAACGCGGCCCCCCGCAACCATCGTTACGATGGAGAAGGTTCGGTGCCGTCGTACTCTGCGAGCCAGTCCTCAGCGTTACGGCGACATTTATCGCTAAATGATGCAGCGGAATTTCGCAGATGCTGCACAAATCTGTCTTTGTCGGGGTCGACAGCACCAATAAAATCCATCGCTTCGAAAACGACATCCTCGTCGTCGTCGTTGGCGAGATCATGCCATGCGACGGATAGCGCCTGCATGAGCCGATCGCGGCATGCAATGCCGAGGGCGACCGGTGTGCGACCGTCATCGCCGACAACCTCATCCGCCTCACCCAGCGGCTCTGAGTACGCTATTTCTACTAGAAGGTCATAGATCGCAGCCTTGATGCGAGACGTCCGCCAATGAAGCAATTCAATCAGAAAAGGAATGAGATGATAAGCCCCTTCATAAAGCCCATGATTTAATGCGACGGCATGCTCTAGAGAGACTCGAGCATCCTCTATCAACTTGGCATCGTTCGATTCGCGAAGAATACGCAGATATGTCGGAATATTCGCGGCATAGTCGGGGATGGAGACCCACTCGGGTCTCCATCGGGCGTCACCGGGAGGCCATTCGGGCATATTCTTTTCGGTCTTTCGTTAGTAGTCGGCTCCACGTGGGGGCCTTTTCTCGTACACGGTTCCACGCGGGAACTGGCTACGATTGTACTTGGATTGACACCTTAAGCAAATCGGCTGCTGTTCCCCCTTTCGGGGGCGCGTTGCCTCACTGAAGAGGACATCCCTCGAGTTTCCTCCAAGTTTTTCTACTACGTCATCTTCTGCACACTTGCCTTTTGAGGCGCATCCATAAGCGGTTTGCCCTGTCCTCTTGTTTATCCCTCCGGTGACAGTAGATATCTTGCTCCGCTGAGTCTTTGACAGCGTGGCCAACTCCTTTAGATATGCGTCTCGCGCTGCGCGGGCTGCAGCAAACTGTGCTGCTCTCCTAGCCGCCGCTGTCAACGCAGCCTTTGCGATGCTGCCGACGCCGCCGATCGAGCCTACGATATTCGATACGTCATCATTCTCTTCGACACGCCCTCGATCACAACGGCGATGGCGGCAACTCTGTGCTCTCATAGCGTCGTTCTCTCGCTGCGTCCGAATCTTGTCGGCGGCGAGCTCTTCGCGAGCCCTATCGCGAGCCCTCTTTGCTCTCTGTGTCCGCTGCTTCTCGTATTGCTGGTGCCGCTGCTTGTGGATTTTGCGTTCGCGGGCGGTCTTTTTCGCGCCGTTGGGGTTGTGGGTTTCGGCGAAGTTCTGGTTGGCGTTGGGCCGCTTATTGTCGCGGGAGTAGCCGTAGCTCTTGTCGGAGCTGCCGCCGCCGGCTTCGACGCGGCGGCCGTCGGGGTCGGATTGGTCGATGGGGTTGTTGGCGGCGTAGGAGTAGGGGTTGGCCCATTCGGGGGTGCGCAGGTCGAGTTCGGGGTCGGTGGAGATGAACTTGGCGATGGCCGGGTCGTAGTAGCGGGCGCCCAGGTAGGTCAGACCGGTGGAGGCGTCTTCGGTCTTGCCGAGGAAGCCGCGGTCGGTGAAGGGCAGGTCGTCGCCGCCGCGGCGTTGCCCGAAGGGCAGGTAGCGCTCGCGGCTGACGGTGCCGGTGGCATCGTTGACGGCGAGTTGGGTGCTGCCGTGCATGCCGGCGAGCATCCAGGTGACGCCGCTGGTGTCGCGCATGGCCACCAGGCCGTCGGCGGTGGTGTAGTACCGCTTGGCGGTGACCTGGCCACTGGCCAGGCGCAGTTCCATCGAGCCGAGGTAGAGGGTGGTGCTGCCGTCGGGGTCGCGCCGGATCAGCCGTTCACCGTCGGCGTCGTAGACCATGCCGGTTTGCTGGCCGTCCACGGTGGCCTGGGTGAGTTCGCCGAGCTGGTTCCAGTCGAAGGTGGCTTGCTTGCCGGCGACGGTGCGGGCGGCGAGTTGGCCGTTGTTGTCGTAGGCGTAGGTGTCAGTACCGCTCGGGCGGGCGATGCTGGTGACGGCGTTGGGGCGGACGGCGGTGGGGCCGGGGGCGGGGTAGGTGTAGGTGGCGCTCTGGCCGTTGTCGGTCAGGGTGGTGATGTTGCCGACCTTGTCGTAGCCGTAGGCCTGGCTGTAGGGATCGCTACCCTTGGCGTCACCGGTGCCGGTGCACGAGCTCGCGGTGGTGGTGTAGGCGGTCTTGAGCCGGAGCAGGCCGTCGTAGGCGAAGCATTCGGACTGGCCGTCGGTGCTACCGGGGATGGCCGAGGCGGCGTCCAGAACGCGGGTGATGTTGCCGGCGACGTTGTAGGCGTAGCGGTCGTCTTGGACGGTGTCCGGGGTGGAGGTGTCCGCCTTGGTCTGGGTGGAGACGCGCGAAAGCCAGTCCGTGGTGGGCTCGCGTTCGAGGACACGCTTGATCTGGCCGTTGCCGCCCAGTGAGCGGCTCTCGAGCTTGCCGGTGAGGGTGAAGGTGGTGTCCTTGACGTAGGTGAAGCCACCCAGATCGGAGCTCAGGCCCTTGGCGAAGCCGAGGTCGGTGTAGCTGTGGGTGAGCGTCTCAGCCGGTAGACCCCCGGCTGCGGGCAGGGTCTCTTCGCGGAGGTTGCCGGCGGCGTCGTAGGAGGAAGTGAAGGCGTACTCGCGGCCGAGGTCGCCTTCGCCGGCCGGGATGGTGACCTTGGTGGCGGTGGGCCGGTAGTCGCTGTCGTAGGCGGTCACGGTGACTCCCGACCGCCTCTACTCCTGACGACCTGGACGGCGAGCACCTGTACCGCCGTCAGCCGAGCCTGCCGGAGGCGGCCTACTTCTGGCCGCCGCGGACCACCGTACGCTCACCACGTCGATTGGCCCGCTCCCCGCATCCTTGATGTTGTCGTCGTGGCACCTCACGATGGAGGATTGGCAGCCCGGCCCCTCCTCGTCGCCCCGTGCTCGCGCCTGCTCGCGGGCCTCGTGGTGATCCTGGTCGACCTCCACCTTCCTGCCCGCCCTGGTCCTCGGACCACTCGCGGAAGGCATCGGGTGAACAGGCCACCGGATTCCGGTGCCCCGCGCGCGGCTCGATGGTTGAGCGAGCCATCGGACACTCTGTGATTTTGGCTGACTCCAGTATGTGTTCAGTCCCGAGGAAGTAGCCTGGCTCAAAACTTAAGGCTACCCTTGAATCTGGGAGAATCTCTTGGCGTGGACGGTGAAGGTCACGGACGAATACGCCGCCTGGTTCCGTGTGTTGATCAAGGAGGATCTCGAGTCCGCAATCCAGGTCGCCCAAGCCGTTGCGGCCCTGCGTGAGGAAGGGCCAACCTTGGGGAGGCCGCTCGTCGACCGTCTCAAGGGGAGCAAGCTGCACCACCTGAAGGAACTGCGTCCGGGATCGCAAGGCCGCTCGGAGATGAGAGTGATTTTCGCGTTCGATCCCTCCAGGGCCGCGTTGCTCCTGCTGGGTGGTGACAAGGCAGGCAACTGGGAGCGGTGGTACCGGGAGAACATCCCGCTGGCCGAAGAGCTCTATACCCTCTACACGAGCGATAGCGAGGAGTGAACATGCCGAAAAGGACGCCGGGAGACTGGGAAGACCTGGAGCGGGAACTGCACGCTGCTGGAGTCGCCCCGGCAGAGATCGAAGCAGGAGCACGACGCCTGCTCGCCGAGGCAAGGGGCCACCAGCTGGCCGAAGCGCGGAAGGAACGCGGCTTGGGACAGAAGGACATTGCAGCAATCATGGATGTGAGCGTCGCCCGGGTTTCGCAGATCGAGCACGGCGAGGTGGGGTCCCTCGATGTCATCGCTCGCTATGTCGAGGCACTCGGCGCACGGCTCGACTTGGTCGTCGACTTCGGCGACCGAACCTTGCGATTGCCTGTCACCGAGAAGCCTATAGACAGCGCAGCCTGACACCCCTCTTGATCATCATACCAATGGTATGATAGAGCTATGAACGCTGCAGCCAGCGCAGCCACGCCCGACTGCGCGGAGTCATCTCGGGCCGCGCTCTACATTGCCCACGACATACCTGGCCCGAAGGTCAAAAAGGCCATCAGTATGCCGGAGCAACTCGCCGCCGACATCGATGCGCGCATCGGCCGTGGCGAATTCTCTGCTTTCATGGCCAAAGCCGCCCAACACTGGCTCGCCTTGATGAAGACAGGCGAGATAGTCGATGAGTACGAGCGCCAGCACGGCCCTATCAGCGAAGAGCGATTGGAGCAAGCGAGGCGTCGGTGGCGCGACGCCTGAAGCAGCTCCCGGCGACAACTGCCGGACCGCTATTGGTGCTCGACGCTCAGGCTCTCTCGCTCCTCGCCGACGACCACGCTAGCACTGTGGACCTGGTGGAGGTGTCCCGTGAGGACGGGTATGCAGCAACCATCAGTGTCGTTACCCTCGCCGAGCAGCGCAGGACCGGACAGGCCGCGGCCCGCATGCGCTGGCTCCGCTCTCGGTTGGTGATCGTGCCTGTCACCGAGCAACTGGCCGATTTGGCGGCGGGGCTGCTGGAGTACGCCGGACTCGATGGTCATAGCAACGTCATAGACGCGCTCGTGACTGCCACGGCGGCCTCCGCCAACGCCCCGGGCCGCCTGCTCACTGCCGACGGCTCCCATATTCCCGCTTTGTGCAAGGCCGCCGTTGAGTTGGGCGCGCGGCAGATCCAGTGGCTCAAAGTCTAGGAAGTGCATGTCTTCGCTCCCGCAGACACCGGAGCTGCGCCTCCTCTGCGCCTGAGACAGTGTCAGGCGAAGCGGACGTCGAGAAGAACGACTACCCGGATGATCGTTCGCGTTCTTACTGGAGGGGGTTCAGGGCGTGGAGGAGGGCTCGGGGGTACCGTTGGGCCACAAGCAGGTCGAGGTGGCGCCCAAGGTGAGCACGTCACCCGCAGACCTCCCGATGGTGATGAGGAAGTCGTCGGGGCGGGAGCGCCCATAGAGCTGGAGGCCGTTCTCGGACTCTGCCTGGATGTAATGTCCCTGGCTCTGCCAGTACGCCTTCACCTGGGCAATCACCTCTTTGAGCGCGCCCTTAGGCAGTCCGCGCAGAAAATACCTGCGGTTGACCACGATCCGCTCTTCCGAACCTCCGTCGAGCGGGTCGAGGCATAGGCTGTCGTTGAGGCTAGGCCTGTGCAATTCCGGCACGGGCTTGGGACGGATGATGGCGACGGTCCCGTTGATGAGCTGCTCGATCCGGACGAGCGCCTGAGCCTTGCTGATCGTCGGCTTGTCTGCCGATGCGTTCATCGCTCCTCCTCTCAAAGATCCGCCGGGCGCGCAGCCGGCGACAAGGATCGCGGCTGCCATAATCAACCTCACGGAGCGGAACATCTACTCTCCCGGCGGGGTGGGCGAGGACTGCGGGGCGGGCAACGGCGGGGACACCGGTTCCGGAGAAGGGCGTGACGGAACTGGTGATGGCGTCGGCAGCAGCGTCGGAGGCGACACCGGCTTCGGCGTCGGCAGCTTCAGCACATCATCGTACTGACCCGTGATAATGGATCCCATGTTCCTCAGCGAGGTAGAGTCATCGTCCCAATAGCCGGAGTGGGTTCCGATGTCGTATCCAGTAAAACCCAAGAGGCCCGAGACCGGTGTCACATCGACACGGAAGCGCTGGGCACCGAAGGCGATGTTGCTCGGGTCGGTTCCGAAAGGACCCGGGCCGTTCGGGAATGCGGGCTGCAGCACGCCCGTGATTGGGTGCCGCCCACCGCTCAACGGAAGATGGCCCAGGTCGGCTACGGGGTCCTGCGGCGACTCTCCCACCCAGACCTGCTTGACTCCCAGATCGCCCGCCCGCAACGCCATCGTCCCTGGACTGCCCACGAGAATGAGCTGATCGGCGAACGTCCCCTTCCTCATCTGGGCGGCGATGCCGGTTACCACGCTGCCGTAGCTGTGGCCCAGAACGGTGAACCGCGGTGCGCCGGCCGCCTGGTGCGTGGCGTGCAGGCCGTCGAGGAAGCCAGCCAGCGGCCCGGCCCCGGCCTGGGCGAGATGGGGTGAGGCCACAGAGGTATCGGCATGGAGGATCCCCGCGTCGAGCTGCGGGGCCGTGTAGCCGAGCCACACAATCGAGGCGGACTTCACCTGGGGGGCCGACGCGTCGGCCTGATCCCACAGGGTTCCGGCGCGGGCCGCGTCACCGCCGATCCCCTCAAGCTTGCTGCCCGTGCCCGGCACCGAGGTGACCACCGAATCGGCCTTGTCGGGGTCGCCGAAGGAGATGGCGGCCTTGCCGAGCCCGCCCAGTTCGAGGGCGAGCAGGAGCGCGGGCGGGCGGCCGTTGACCCCGCCCAGGGCCAGGCTCTTGGTGACGGCCTCGATCTGCCGCTGCTGCGCCTCCAACGCCTCGATCTCGCGGCGCGTGCTCATCCTCCGCCACGCGTCCGCCGCGATGATCCCCTTCGCCAGGGACTCGTCCAGGGCCCGAAGCTCCGCCAGCCGCTTGGCGATGGCGTCCTTGCGTAGGGCCAGGTAGGCCCGGTTCGCGCTGTCGCGGGTGGCGGCGGGCACGCCGTTGAGCGAGCCGACCAGTTGCGGCGCGGTGTCGATAAGCCGCTGGCGGGCGGCCGGGTCGAGCATCTGCCACCAGGCGCTGACCCGGGCGGCGAGGGTCGAGTCCTTGCCGGTGTTCTGCGCCTCAATCACCTTCTTCAGCGCCGAGGGGTCACCGGCCGCGGCGGCGGCCAGCACGTCGCCGACGCGGCCCGGGTCGGGGGCGGACTCGCCGAACAGCCCGAAGCCGAGCACGGCCGCGGTAGCCATCTCACCATCGGGGCGACGCTGGAGCACGGTCAGCCGTCTGCGCAGGTCGGCGACCTGTCCGCCGGCCCAGGCGCCCACGTTTCCAACCTGGCTGGCGGGCGCGGCGCTGATGCCTGCGGAGGCCAGCGCCACCGAGAGCCGACCTCCCGCGGCGGGGAGTTCGTGCCCGGCACGCTCCAGGTCCGCCACCATGCGAGTCATCGCCTCCACGTCCATCCCGGCGTAGCCGCCGCGCGCGGATGGGGCGGCGGCGAGCGGGGTGGACAGCGACGGCGCAGCGGCGTTCCCGCCGAGAGCGCGGATGCGCTCGGCGATCTGCGCGACCGCGGTTTCGAAGGCGCGCTGCAACCGGGCGCGCTGGTCGCCCATGGCCTGTGTGAAGGGGCCCGCGCCGCCGCCCACCCAGGCGTGTGCCGCCATATAGCGCATGCTGGAGTCGAGCGCGCCGACGTGGTCGCCGGCCAGTCGAAGCGCCCGGGTGAGGGCCTCCTCCAACCCTGCCGTGTCACCTGCCACAACCTTTGACGGTGACACACTCTCCGCCGTCCGGCGGGCGGCCATAGCCAGCCGTTATCGGCGGCCGCCGCTGAGCGGTCGAGCACGATCAGGCGCAGTTGGCGGGCCGGGCTTTCCTCCAGAACGCCCCCCAGCTCGTTCACCTGCGAAAACGCTACCTCGCTTCCCCGTCAAGGAGGTCGTGCCACAGGCGCTTCGCCTCCGTGTCCCGGAGCCACGGGCTCTCGCTGATCCGGTCGCCCTTGGTCGACCTCTCCGTTCGGCGGATATGGCCGAGGCCGCCCGCCGCGCAGAGCTCGTAGACCGTCGGCAAGCAGTCGCACGTGTAGCTTCGGACCCTGACGGAGTTGCATCTGGCCACCGGGTCGGACCAGTCGATGGCAACGTGCCCCTCCTTCAGGGGCTTCACGTGCGTACCGTGAAATTCCTCCATCGTCATGCCGACCTCCAAGGCCGATCGTGATGTCCAGCTCCGGGCAACGGGTGCGACTCAACGCGGTGGTCTCACTGAGCGGGCCGCCCGCACGTCACCCGGAGGGGCGGCGGGCCGGGCAGGGGTGGGCGACGTGCCGGTTCGGGCAGCAGATCACGCCGATCGTGGCGAACCGGCCTGCCTGCAGCCATTCGCCCCACTGCACGTCCACACCCCGGGGCAGTAGATCAAGGGCGATCTCCAGCCGGTCCTCAAGAGGCACCCGTTCGGGTAGCGGAAGCGCCTCGCGCACCTTCGCGTACTCGCCTGCCATCCAGCCCGCCGCCTGCTCGGCCCCGTGAAACGTCGCCGCGATCCGTGATGCGGGCTTGGCCAGCCAGTCGCCGGTCCGCATCGGCGGCAGCACCGAAGCGAGGAAGTCGGACGAGCTCGGCCGACGCTCGGCCTCGTTGGCGCGATCGACTCCGGCGCCGATCCAGTGGTAGCCGTGCCAGTGCATGGTGGGGAGCTCCCGTACGATTCCGGGAGGCGGCGGCCCCTGTTTGCTTGGATCAAGCAGGGACCGCCGTCCTCGGAGGACGCCTAGATAGTGGCTATCCCGGCCGCACGAAGCTCATCACCCGTGAACCGGAGGGTCCCGGCGTCCGGGTTCTTCGAGTCACGCAGGGCGTAGGCGTCCGCTACGCCGGGGATCGGGGCGATGAGGACACAGCTCTCCATGTTCTCCTCCTGCTGGTTTCCGCCGCACAGCTTGGTGAACGACACTTCGCCGAGCTTGCTGCCGTACAGATCCATCACGCGATCTCCTTCCGTCCCACCTCGGATAACGGGCGTACCTGCGCTGCGTGTGAGCGCGACTGGACTAGAGACACCACCTGCAACCGCCTCCAGATGCCGAGGTCCCGCGCACGTCAGCCATAGTGGCACAACCTATCATCCCCTGTAAAGGTCGATAATCATAGGAGCATATAGACCCTTCTATGCCTGCCACACAGGGTCTATCTAGAGTTGAGCCGTGATCGAATACAACCCACGGATCCCGAAGTGGCGTCAGGTCGCGGACGAGATCCAGCGCAGGATCGAGGCAGGTGAGATCGGCTACAACGACGTCATCTCAGAAGTGCAGCTCGAGCGCGAGCTAGAGGTCTCGCGCCCTACTGTTCGCCAGGCCATCGCCTACCTGCGAGACGATCTCAAATTGATCGAGACCATTCCGGGGCGAGGCTCGTTTGTTCGCGAAGACAAGCCGAAGAGGTCACAGCGCGCAGCTCCGGACAGCAGTTGACGTCGACAAGGCGATCCACTGAGCACTTGAGCTGGCTCTGGCAAGGGCAAGCTGAGTCGTCAGGCGATGCCGTAGGGGATGTCACTCAGCTGTCATGCCTGCTTCACTAAGGCAGCGAGAAGCATTCGGAGGGGATGCATGTCTGATCTGGAAGATGCTGCCGCCGCTCACGCGCGCCGGCTGAGGAGTGACGCCGAGTCCGCAGCCGCACACCATGCTGAGGTGCAACGTACGGCGGAACAAGAACTTGCGCGCTTAAGCGAGCGTGCCCGGGAGTTCTTCGTCTTTGCCCGCGACCACGGCGCCCGCGTGTTCCGCCGTTACGACCCTGAAGAACCCCTGGCCAACACCAACCTGACTCGTACCGACGAGGTCTGCGTAGTTGCTCATGCTCACAGGATGACGGGGGGCTCGTGGGCCGCTACCAGCAGTGGCCTGGTCTATCCCTGGGCGCAAATCCACGAGAAACGGAGGTTCCTCCACCCAACGCGTCAGGGCATACGCGACAACGTCTTCGTCACCGCCGACACTCACGACAGCCGCTATCGCCACGGCGGGTACATTGAGGCCCACTTCGTGGCCGCTGCGGCAGCACTGCTCGCCCCAGTCCCTGTGTATCCGAACTCGCCAGACACGGTGACCGGTGTTCAGAAGGACGGATCGATCATGTACCTGCTGTAGGGCACGACACGCGAGCAGCCGAGTTGCTCATGGGTTCGTCTGAATCTCGGCCCAGTGCCGATGCCCGCTCGCACGCGCCTCGCGCGGTTACGGGCGTGCGGTGAACCGCCCGTCGGGGCGTTTGTGCAGCCAGCCGCGGTCGGCAAGCTTGGTCATCTTCGCGCGCAGTGGCTCCAGCTTGCCGCGCACCGCCACCTGAAGGCCCAGCTCCTCTCCGACACCCCTGACCTGCACGCTTCGGTCGCGCGGATCACCGTCGCATCGTCATCGTGAGCCACTGTCCGACTGTAGAGGAAGACGCTAACCCGCCACCTCACGCGGACTTCTTGCGATTCTTCTTCCCGGGGAGTCGCCAAAACGTGATCATCCTGTCGGGTGTTCACCTGACAGACCGGGCATTCAGCTCTCCGTAGAGTCGCGACCAGCCATCTGCCGGTTGAAAGGTCGCGATGCCCACGCCGTACCCGCCGTCCAACGGGTCCGTTCATCCCCAGTGGCCGCAGGGCCAGCCGCTCGGGCAGCCTCAGGGACACGGAGCGCAGGGCCGGCAGACCGGTGGGTACTTGCCACCGGCACCTCAGCCGCCTCGCCGCGGCGGCCGGAAGGGGCTACTGATCGGGCTGATCGTCGTGCTCGGCTCCCTCATGATCGGCGGTCTGGCGACCGGCGGCTGGCTGCTCCTACGCGCGTCCAGCGACGAACCTCGCCCGGCCGCGACCACCTCCGCCACCCGGCGGAAGGCCGTCGCGTCCGCGACACCGACGGTCGCGGCGGTGAAACTGCGGGCGCTCACCGGCGACCAGCTCTGCGCCGCCATCCCCGACGCGTACCGCAAAACTCTGGTCACCGACGGCAAGTACGGCGGAAACGACGCGTCCACCAGCGTGGCCACCGAGACCGAGAAGCACGCGGCCTGCTCGTGGAACAACAGCAAGATGGACGTGGGCTCCGGCGTTCTCGGCTACCGCTCGTTGAAGATCTCCGTGGAGGCCCGCAGCAGCAGGTCCCAGAACGCGCTCGACTACGCCAAGGACCAGTTCGACCGCGACAAGAAATCGTATGAACGCCGCGTCAACGTCCGCGACGGCAAGCGGATCGACGGCAAAACCACCGGCTCCACGTTCGGCCCGCTCAAGGAACTCACCTTCGGTGACGCGTCGTACAGCCAGAGCTCGATCGGCCGCAGCGGCCTCTTCGCCACCGTGTACGTGCGGCAGGGCCCCTGGCTGATCGAGATCTCGTACGGCGGCGACAACCGGACCGGCGACAAATACCCAACCGGCGACTCGGTCCGCGAGGCCACGGGCAAGGTCGCCGAGCTCATCACCGCCGAGATGGCCAAGGACGCCGCCGCCGTGAAGCTCTCCGGCCCCTGCGCGATCCTCACCACCTCCGACATCAAGTCGGCCTTCTTCCCCACCGTCGAGGGCCCGTCCGTCGGCGGCAACTCCGGCAGCATCCAGCAGACCAGCTGCACCTGGAAGATCAGCGAGGTCGTCAAACACAGCCCCGGCCAGGAGTTCACCGCCCGTGGCGGCACGTTGGTCATCCACCTGACCAACTGGGGCAAGGACGGCTTCGGCTCGAAGTTCCAGTTCGACCGGGCCGCCAAGAAGTTCGACCGCTACAACGCCAAGGGCGGCGTCGGCGACGCCAACATCCACACCGACTACGAGGTCCGCCAGAACATCTCCGGCCTCGGGGAGAAGGCGTTCGCCGTGGTGTCCTCCACGTACCGGCCGAACCGCCCCGAGGAAGGCACCACCCACGAGGTCCTGGTCGAGGTCCTCCTTGGCGACCGCACGCTCGAATTCACCTACCGAGGTACGACAACCGGCGGCGGCATCGTGGGCAGCCCCGGCTACCTGGCCCCGGCCTTCGAGTCTTCCGTCGCGCAGTCAGCCGTCGTCCGGCTGGCCAAGACCTTCGTCTCCGACCTCAAGTAGCTGTGACACGCTCGGACACCAGTACAGAGCACAGCGGGGGCTGGTGGTGCTCGTCACGGCTCCTCCAGCGCGTAGGCGACCGCCCGGGACAGCTCGAGCCGCGCGCCGTCCCGGAAAGCCGCCGTGAACGCCCGGGCCCCCAGCGCGCGGCGGGCCCGCTCGGCGCACTCCTGGTGCGATCTCGCGTGCAGGCGCAGCCGCATCGGAGAGCAGGCGACCGCCTCCCACAGGAGGTGGGCGGCGCCCAGCAGCCGGGCGGCGCGCTCGTGCCGGCCGCGTGCCCCGGCGGTCCAGGCCAGCACCTCCAGGCAATTGGGCAGGCCCCACCGGTCGTCGGCGGCGCCCCAGAACGCGGCCACCTCCCGCATGCCGGCCTCGGCCTGCTGCCATTCGCCCTGCTCCCAGCGGGCCATGGCGACCCCGTACAGTGCGTACGTGCGGAAGAGGGCCGCGTTGCGCTTCTCGCACAACATCACGAGTTCCTCACCGTACTCGGCGGCCCGGTCCGGGCTCATCGTGGCGGCGAAGATGGCGGCGAGGTACAGGGTGACCCCCACGGCGTGGATGTCGCCTCTCGCCCAGTGCAGGGTGCGGGCCTCCTCCAGGAGCGCGAGCCCGCCCTCTATGTCGCCCTCGCACAACGCCGCGACGCCGGAGAGCTGGACGGCGAACGCGAGCGCCGCCTCGTCCTTCAGCTGCCGCGCGAGCGCCAGGCACTCCCGCGCGTCGGCTGCCGCCACCGGATCGCCCTGGTAGTAGGCGAGCAGCCCGTCGGCCCACAGGCCCATCGCCCGGCTGACGCTCGATCCGGGCACGAGCGCGAGGCCGCGTTTCAGCCAGTGCCGGCCTTCGCCGAGAGCACCGGCGACGAGCCAGTTGGCCCACAGCTCGGAGGCGATCTCCAAACCGGCGGGGGCGTCGCCGGGCCGGCCGAAGCAGAGATCGAGGGCGACGCGCACGTTGGGCAGCTCCAGCTTCAGCGCCCGCATGCGATCGATCTGGTCCGGCTCCGCCCGGTCCACGCGCACTCGATCCGCCAGCCGGCGATAGTGGCCGATGTAGCGCTCGCGCAGAGCCTCGGCGTCCAGTGCGGACAGCTGTTCGCGGCCGTACGCGCGGATGGTCTCCAGCATGCGGTAGCGGACTCCGGTGCCGTGCTGGTCTCCGCTCAGGATGGACTTGTCCACGAGCCCCATCATCAGATCCAGCACGTCCTCGCGTGCCAGCCCCTGCCCCGGACAGACGGCTTCGGCGGACTCCAGGTCCACACCACCCGCGAACATCGACAGCCGCTCCCACAGCCGTTGCTCGCCGGACGAGCACAGCCCGAAGCTCCATTCCATGGTCGCCCACAGAGTCTGGTGGCGGGCGAGCCTGCCGGAGCCGGCCTCGGCCGCCACTTCGAGGCGCTCGTCGAGCTCGTTCACGAGGTCTTCCACCGAGGTCGTCCGCAGCCGTACCGCCGCCAGCTCGATGGCCAGCGGAATCCCGTCCAGGCGCCAGGCCAGCCGGGCGACCGCCTGGGCATTGGCCGCGTTGACGAGGAAGCCCGGCCGGATGGTCGCCGCCCGCTCCGCGAAGAGGCGCACGGCGTCCCGCCGGGCGATGTCGCGGGTACTGTCGCCGGGCTGCGGGATCGGCAATGACGGCACCGGCAGCACCTGCTCGCCGTACACCCCGAGTGACTGGCGGCTGGTGGCCAGGATCTGCAGCCGCGAGGTGCCGCGCAGGAGCTGGTGCACCAGCCGGGCGCACGCGCCGAGCAGGTGCTCGCAGTTGTCCAGCACCAGCAGCAGCTGTTTGTCCGCCAGATGCTCTGTCAGCAGGGCCACGAGGTCCGGCGTGCGGTCGTGGATCCCCAACGAGGCGGCCACGGCCGGGGCCAGCAGGTCCTCGTCGTCGATGGTGGCCAGCTCCACCAGCCGGACCCCGTCCCGGTAGCGCTGCGGCAGGAGCTCGCTGACACGTCGTGCCAGGCGGGTCTTGCCGACCCCGCCCGCGCCGGTCAGGGTCAGCAGGCGGGTCCTGGCCAGGATCCGCCTGACCTCGGCGATCTCGTGCCGTCGTCCGACGAAACCGGTGGCGTCGGTCTGCTGCCAGTCCCCCGCCGGCTGTTGGACGTTCCAGATCGTGTCTTTCACGGGCATGCTCACTCGCCGCCGGCAGCTCCCTCGCCGGCGGGGCGGGCACGCTCTGCGACCCAGCCGGCGATCTGGGCCCTGGAGGTGAAGCCGAGTTTCTGCAGGATGTGTTCGGCGTGGCTTTCTGCGGTGCGCTGAGCGATCACCAGCGCCGCCGCGATCTCCTTGTTCCTCATTCCCTTGGCGATGAGCTGGGCGATCTCCGCCTCCCGCGGGGTGAGTGGCGAGTACGGGTCGGCCTCACCGGATCGGCCGCGAGACGGCTCTTCCTCCGTGAGGGCGTAAGCGAGCGCCTGGTCAGGGGAGCGCCTGGCGCCTCTCTTGACGGCGGCCTGGAAGGCCTGTTCGCGAAGGGCACCACGGGTACGGTCCTCGCATTCCTCGTGGTATCGGACGAGGTGGCCGAATCCCAGTAGTGGCGCGCCGATCGCCGCCCAGAGGTTGCGCAGGATGCCCAGCAGTTCGCCGGCCCGCGCGTACTCGCCCTGTGAGGCAGCGATCCAGGCCAGCACCTCGATGCTGACCCCGGCCCCGACCGAGTCGCCCAGCGTGTTGAAGACGCGCAGGCTCTCCCGCTCCAAGGCCGTCGCGCGCCGCGTGTCGCCCTGGCGCCAGAGCTCGATGCCGAGCGCCGTCATCGTGTACGCCCTGTGCCAGCTCTCGCCATGAGCGTCACAGATGGCGATGCTCTCTTCGGCGGCGGCGACGGCGCGTTCCGAGTCGCCGATGAACGAGTGCGCGAGGGAGAGCCAGGTCAGCGCCTGGACTTCGCCCGCGGGATCTCCGCCGGCGCGATGATGGGTCACCGCCTCCTCGAAGGATCCGATGGCCGATGCGGTGTCTCCCCCCTGCATGGCGACCATTCCGGAGTAGAGCGCGACATAGCCGAGCACCGGTTCCAGCCCCAGTTGCTCGCCGAGCGTCCTGCTCCTGGCCAGCAGCCCGATGGCCGAGGCCGGATCGCCCTGGATGATGGCGAGCGAGCCGCACGCCCACAACGCCCGGGCCCTGACCTCGGACCGGCCGGCGACGTCCGCCAGTCCCTGTTCGAGCCAGTTGCGTCCTTCGCCCAGGTGGCTGCTGGTGATCCAGTGGTCGAGCAGGTCGCTCGCCATGTCGATGCAGAGCCCGGCGTGCTCGGCATGGCAGTATTCCAGGGCCGTCCGCAAGTTGGGATGCTCGGCGCGCAGCCGGGTCAGCAGCTTGGCCTGCGCCGGGCCGAACAGCTGCGCCTGCGCCTCACGTGAGAGCTGCCGGTAGTAGTCGCGATACCGGCGTTTCAGCTCCTGCTCCTGCCCGTAGTCGACGAGGCGCTCGCGCCCGTACTGCCGGATCGTGTCCAGCAGCCGGTATCGCACCCCGTACGGGTGGTCCTCCCGGATCAGGATGGACTTCTCCACCAGGCCGATGACCAGATCGATGATCTCGTCACGGGGGATGCCGTCCCCACCGCAGACCGCTTCGGCCGCCTCCAGATCCAAGCTGCCGGTGAACACCGAGAGGCTGGCCCACAGCTGGCGCTCGTTCTCGGTGCAGAGCCCGTGGCTCCAGTCGATCAGGGCGCGGAGCGTCCGGTGGCGGGGCGCGATGTTCGGTCCCGCCCTGAGGAGCCCGAAGAGATCGTCCAGCCGGTCGAGCAGTTGGTGAACCGAGAGCACGCGCAGTCGCACGGCGGCGAGCTCGATGCCGAGCGGCACGCCGTCCAGGCGGCGGCAGATCTGCTCGATCGCGTCCCGGTTCTCGTCCGTGACGGTGAAACCGGGCACCACGGCCGTGGCCCGCTCGGCGAAGAGCCGTACCGCATCGGAGACAGCGGATGGCGTGGAGCGCTGGGATTCGCCGCTCAACAGCGGCAACGTCGGCACGGGGAACGCCTGCTCGCCGGCGACTCCCAGCGTCTGCCGGCTGGTGGCCAGGATGCGAAGCTCCGGGGCGGAGCGCAGCAGCGTCTGGGCCATCATGGTGCACTCGTCGAGGACGTGCTCGCAATTGTCCAGGACGACCAGCGCCCGCCGCTCGCGCAGGTGCTCGCTGAGCACCTGGACGGGCGGCCGGGCCGAGTGCTCCTGGATCTTCAACGCGGCGACCATGGCCTGGGGCAGCAGCGCCGGGTTGTCCAGTTCGGCGAGTTCGACCAGCCAGACCCCGTCGGGGAAGGCCCGTCGCAGGTCGGCGGCGACGCGCAGGGCAATCCGGGTCTTACCGACGCCTCCTGGCCCCGTGAGAGTCACCAGGCGGGCGTCAGCCAGCAGGCGCTTGACTTCCGCTACTTCGTGCTTACGCCCGATGAAACTGGTTACCTCAGCGGGCAGCCCGCTGAGGTACGTCGGGGCCGAAGTACGCAATGTGGCAGTGGTCATCGATGCCTCGCACCGGCTTGACTTGACGAGTAGGTCACCATTCGCCGACAAGAGCCGATACAACCAACATATGCTCATGGCAGGTGCTGACCACCCGGACAATATGCCTGCTCATCGGGCATATCGGGGACACGTACCGAATCATTGGCAAGCCATGGCGACATCGGCCCCCGCACATGGAACAAGTTTTGCCCTTCACCGCCTTGGCGGGTCGAGTCCCGCGTCGTGCTACGCGGCGGCGGCCACGATGCGGCGGACGATCTCCCGGGCCACCGGCTCCGTCAGAGCCGACGTGGTCACGCGCGTACGGCCGCTGCCCTCTTCGAACGTGCTCGACCCGTCCGCCCCGACGGCCACCCGGCCCTCGGGGGTGACCGCGAACAGGTCAGGCACCAGCATGGTCAGCACCGCGATCGGGTCGTGCGGGTTGTTCCACTCCTCGTTCCAGAACCGCCACCACTGCTCGATCTCCGCCTTCAAGGCCTTCCCCAGCGCCCCGGCCTCCGCGATGGCGGCCACGTCCGCGGCGTCCATCCGGACCGTGGTGGTGATCTCCAGCCCGGTGACCGTGATCGGCGCTCCGGAGCCGAAGACGATGGCCGCCGCCTCCGGGTCGCACTTCAGGTTGTGCTCTGGCTTCGGGCCGTCGAAGCGGCCCCCCATGATCCAGAGGTGCCGAACGTCCCGGGCGAAGGACGGGGAGGCCGTGATCGCGTTGGCGATGTTGGTGAGGGGCCCCACCGCCACCACGTCCACCTGGCCGGGCGCGCGGCTCACCTGGTCCACCAGGTACGCCGCCGCGTCCCCCTGGTCCACCTGCTCGGCGTCCAGGTCGGCGAAGAGGCGGCCTTCGTGCCCCGCCCACCAGACGGGCCGGTCCGTCAGGGGCCGGCCGGCCCCGGGGACGACGGTCAGGGACCGGTCCGCGAGGCGTGCCAGCCGCTTGGCCAGGCGCGCCCGCAGCCGCGTGTCGCCGTAGACGGTCGTGCAGCCGAGCAGGTCGACCTCCGGCGAGCCGAGCAGCACGGCGAGCGCCAGCGCGTCGTCGACGTCGGTGCCGATGTCGGTGTCGAAGATGACGCGCACGGTCGAAGTATTCATCGTGGCCCCTTTCGAAAGTAAGTCACTTGAGACATGCCACGCATCTTGGGCACCGACAAGACCTCAGCTCCCCTTGACCGTCCCCGCGAAGACGTCTACATATATATTCAATCTCCAATATCCATTCGCTCCTCGAGAGGTGAATGTGAAGGCCACGATCACCGCGCTCGTCGCGACGGCGCTCGCCTTGTCCCCCATCACCCCGGCCGCCGCCTCCCCCGGATCGGAGGTCCGGTTCTCGGTGCCGGGCCAGGCGATGGGGACCTGCGTCGACGCGCCGTTGAAGATCACCTTCCCCGAGCCTCCCGCGCTCGGCCCGTCCGGCGCGATCGAGGTGCGCCGTGCCGACGGGGCGCTGGTCGATCGCGTCGAGGCCGCCGCCGCCAAGGCCGACAGGAAGAACATCGGCGCCGCGGTCTCGGACGGGGGGCTGCCGCACGACTTCTCGTACGAATCGATCGTGATCGATGGCAGCACGGCCAGCGTCTACCTGCACCGGCAGCTCGAGTACGGACAGGAGTACTACGTCACCGTCGAACCGGGCGTGTTCGCGGGGTTCGACGGAGTGCGGGAGCCCGGGAAGTGGGAGTTCAGGACCCGCAAGCGGGGCGCTCACGGCCGGCACCTGACGGTTTCCGGGACCGGGACCGGTGACTTCTGCACCGTGCAGGGCGCCGTCGACGCCGTTCCCCACGGCAACCGGGAGCCCGTGACCATCGACGTGCGGCCCGGCGTCTACACCGAGATCGTCTACGTGCGCGAGGACCGCCCGCACATCACCGTCCGCGGCGCCGGCGCGGGGCGGACCGTGATCCGGTACGCCAACAACGACCTGCGCAACGGCGACAAGGCGCTGAGCGACGGCGGGCCGGCCGATGTGTGCCCGCGCCGCGTGCTGGAGACCTCGGACCTGCACAACTGCTGGCGGGCGATGTTCGGGGTGGACGCGGCCGACTTCCGGATCCAGGACCTCACGCTGCACAACACGACACCCGACGGCGGCTCGCAGGCCGAGGCGTTCAGGGGCAACAACGAGCGGATCACGCTCGAGCGCGTGGACCTGCGCAGCCACCAGGACACCCTGCGCCTTCAGGGCAAGGGCTTCGTCACCCGCAGCCGGATCAGCGGCGACACCGACTTCGTGTGGGGCACCGGCACGGTGTTCATCCAGGACTCGGTGCTGGAGTCCACGGACGCCGGTTACATCTCGCAGAGCCGCAACGACGGGACCCGCCCGGGAGCGGTGTTCGTCCGCACCAAGCTGACCCGGGCCCCCGGCGTGCCCGACGGCTCGGTGACGCTGAGCCGCAGCGCCGTGTGGCGGTTCACGCACAGCCAGGCGGTCTTCATCGACACCAGGATGGACGGCCACATCGCCCCCGTGGGCTGGGTGATCGACCCGAACGACTGCGCACAGGCGCAGAGTCTCGCCTTCTGGGAGTACGGCAGCACCGACCTGACCACCGGTCGCGCGATCGACACCTCGCAGCGGCTGGCCTGCTCACGCCAGATGACGGCGGCCGAGGCGAAGCAGTGGAGCGATCCCGCGTTCGTCCTGGGCGGATGGGATCCCGAGCCGGGGCGCCGTTGAGGTCATGGAACGTCACTGAAGGGAATGAAATGGACAGGTCAGCGAGCAGGCGCACCATTCTGGGCGGGGTGCTGGGCGGCATCGGCGCGGCGGCCGTCGCGGGTTCGACGGCGGGTCCCGCCGCGGCGGCGACCGACCCCGGCGAAGGCGCCCACGGAGGCAAGGGGACGCCGCGGCCGGTGGCGCCGGTCAACCAGGAGGTCGCGGCCAGGTTCGGCCCCGAGTACAAGACCCTGCCCGCCGCCGTGGCAGGCGTGGACATCGAGCCGCTGATCGGCATCGACTCCGCCGCCGGCATCGCCGCCAAGCGCAAGGCCATGATCGACTACATCTGGAAGGGCGCGGGCCGGCCGAGGACGCTGCCTGCGGTCGAGACTGGCGTGACCGCGCCCGACTTCGCCTCCCTGACCGGGGTACGCAGGATCGACCGCCTGACGGTCCCCCTGCGTCACCAGGTGTCCGCCAAGGTGTACGACATCGTCCCGCACCGCGCCTGGAACCGGCGCCTGGCGCTCTACCACAACGGCCACGGCGAGCCGTTCGACACCATGCTCCGCACCGTCCAGCCCCTGCTCGACCGCGGCTACCGCGTGATGGCGTACGCGATGCCGTTCCAGCACTGGAACCAGCAGCAGATCGCCGATCCCAAGGACCCGGCCAAGCTGCTGCCCAACCCCTCCCACCGCGACTTGCCGCCCTGGGAGAGCGCCGGGTTCTCGACGCTGACCTTCTTCCTGGAGCCGCTCACGGTCACGCTCAACTACGCGCAGGCCACGTACCAGCCCAAGAGCGTGGAGATGATCGGCCTGTCGGGCGGCGGCTGGACGACGACGGTGTTCTCGGCGCTCGACCCGCGCGTCACCCGCAGCTACCCCACGGCGGGGTCGCTGCCGTTCTTCCTGCGTCCCGCCTCCCCCAAGCCGCGCCCCACGACCGGCGACTTCGAGCAGACCAAGGACGCGCTGCCCGGTTTCTACGCCGCCGCCACCGCCGGCACCGCTGACGACTTCCTCGACATGTACGTGCTGGCCTCCGTCGGCCCGGGACGCGGCCAGCTGCAGATCCTCAACCGGTTCGACGAGTGCTGCTTCAACGGGGTCGGGCACCGCGTCTACCAGGCTCCGGTGCGCGACCGGGTCGCGCTGCTGGCCGGCGGGCGGCCCGAGCAGGGGCGGTGGGACCTGCTGGAGGACGCGACGCACGACGACCACACCATCTCGCCGTACGCGCTGTCCGTCATCCTCTGGGATCTTGACACCACAAATGTCACAACATAATATCGGAATATAGATGCGACTCTGAATTAATATTCATACCGGAGGCCGCCCATGCCGGGCAGGACCTTTTCCAATCGGCGCAGGGTGATCGTCGACAGTGCCGCCAAGAACGCGGCGGACGACCAATTCTCCATCGCGCACGCGCTGCTTTCGCCGAGCCTCGACATTCGCGGGCCGGTCGCCGCACCCTGCGGCGAGATCGGCGAATACCTCGTGCGCCGGCTCGTCGAATGGAACGAGCGGCACCACGGCGGATCGATCGGGCGTCCCATGCGCCTGGCCCATCGTCATGCGAGCGTCGCCGCGCGCTAGCAAAATGGCACTCAGCAGTGGGCCGGGCTCGCCACCGGACCAGCAGAAGCGGCGGAGCCGAAGCGGAGGCCAGCGATCGTGGGAGCTGAAAGTCAGTTCGAGAAGGGCCGCTCCGGCGGTGAGCCCTTGAGGTTCAGCGGTCGCCGGCTCGGCCAGGAGTCGGAGCGCATGCGGCTCCTGGTGCGGGTCGCCCGGCTCTACCACGAGCACGGGGTGCGCCAGCCGCAGATCGCCGCGCAGCTGCGCATCTCGCAGCCTCGGGTGTCGCGGCTGCTCAAGGAGGCCGCGGAGATCGGCATCGTACGCACGGTGGTCGTGGTGCCCAGCGGCGTGCACGCGCTGCTGGAGGAGGACCTCGAGCGCAAGTACGGCGTCGAGCAGATCATCATCGTGGACGCCGCCGGCGACAGCCACGACGTGGTGGCCGCGCTCGGCTCGGCCGGGGCGACATACCTGGACGCCACCCTGATCGGCGGCGAGCACCTCGGCATCTCCTCCTGGAGCGCCAGCCTGCTGGCCACGGTGGAGGCCATGCAGCGCCGGCCGGTACGGGTGGCGGACGAGGTCGTCCAGCTCATCGGCGGCGTGGGCAAGGGGTCCGCGCAGGTCCAGGCCACCCGCCTGGCCGCTCACCTGGCCGACCTCACCGGCGCCGAGCCCGTCTTCCTGCCCGCACCCGGCCTCGTCGGCTCGGCGATGGCCCGGCAGGCGCTCTCGGACGACCAGGTGGTGCGCCAGGTGGTCGACGCCTGGTCGCGGCTGACCACCGTGCTGGTGGGGATCGGGAGCCTGGATCCGTCACCGTTGCTGCGCGACAGCGGCAACGCCATCACGGAGGAGGACGTCGAGACGCTGCGAGGGTTGGGGGCGGTGGGCGACGTGTGCCTGCGCTTCTTCGACGCCGAAGGACGGCTGATCGACTCTCCTCTGGAGGAGCGCATCCTGGGGATCCCGGCCGCCGACCTGCTCCGGGTGCCCCGGCGCGTCGCCATCGCGGGGGGACGGCGCAAGACCGCGGCGATCCGGGCGGCGCTTCGGGGGGGTTGGGTGAACACGCTCATCACGGATGTGGGCGTGGCGGAGCAACTCCTCAAGGACTGACCTCACCGGCGCTGGAAAGGTGTTTCCGGCGCCGCTTCCCCTGGCACGTCCCGGCAAAGGGCCCCGGACGCGGGCACAGGGGTGTCTCCGGCACGCCACAAAGTCGAGCCCCGGATGCGGCGACCGCAGGTGGCCGGGCGTCAAAGCACCGGTGGTTTACCGGATCCTCTGGCTGCGTCGAAAAGCGCTCTTGACAGTCACAACAGTGTCGTTCACGATGTGATGAATCCACTCCATTCATGGCTGAATAAAAATTCTCACCTAGCGACAGCGTGGTCCGGAGTCGTGCCGAAGGACGGCACAGCCCTGTCTATTCGGGCGGAAAGAGAGCGTTTCGCATGACCGAGGCCCTTGGCTTCGATCGCCAGCAATCAGAATTCAGTCGCCGGGATTTCGTGCGCTCCGCGGCGCTGGTCACCCCCGCCATGGCGTGGGGCAGCGTGCCCGGCGCCGCCGTGGCCGCCGCCGCCCAGAGCCCCACGGCCATGTCGGCGAAGGGCGTGCCCGCCTTCCCCGGGGCAGAGGGCGCCGGGATGTACACCACCGGCGGCCGCGGCGGCGCCGTGTACGAGGTGACCACACTCGACGACTCCGGGCCCGGGTCGTTGCGGGAGGCGGTGGCGAAGTCCGACGGGACGGTGGTCTTCCGCGTCTCCGGGAACATCCGGATCAAGGGCGGCCTCGACATCACCGGCTCCAACCTGACCATCGCCGGTCAGACCGCCCCCGGCCACGGCATCTGCGTCACCGGCAACGAGACGAAGATCAGGGGCAACAACATCATCATCCGCTACCTGCGCTTCCGCGGCGGCGATGAGCTGGGCACCGGCATCGACACGTTCGGCGCCCGCGGCGTGCGGGACGTCATCATCGACCACTGCTCCTTCAGCTGGGGCGTGGACGAGTGCTTCTCCGTCTACGGCAACACGAACGTGACCGTCCAGTGGTGCATCATCTCCGAGGGCCTGACCAACTCGGTGCACGACAAGGGACGCCACGGCATGGGCGGCCTGTGGGGCGGCGACAACATCACGTACCACCACAACCTGCTGGTCCACCAGAACGCCCGCAACCCCCGGTTCAGCTTCACCGAAGGCACGAACATGGTGGTCGACCACCGCAACAACGTGATCTACAACCACGGGATCACATCGTGCTACGGCGGTGAGTGGTCGAACGGCGTCAACATGGTAGGCAACTACTACAAGCCGGGCCCCAACACGCTGCCCGCGATCGCCCGGGAGATCGTGGCGCCGGGCCGGTTCGGGCAGTGGCACGTCAGCAGCAACGTGATCGAGGGCCACCCCGACGTGACCGCCGACAACACGCGTGGCATCACCTATCCGGTCGGCGGCATCACGCTGCTGCCCAGGCCCGTGGAGTTCGAGAACGGCATCACCGCGCAGACGCCCGCCGAGGCGTACGCGACCGTACTCGACCAGGTCGGCGCGATATTACCGCGGCGGGACGCCGTCGACGCCCGGCTGATCAACGAGGTGCGCACCGGCACCGGCCGGCACATCAACTCCCAGAAAGACGTGGGCGGCTTCGTGCCTCTGCCTGCCGACCCGGCGCCGGCCGACAGCGACCACGACGGCATGCCGGACGACTGGGAACGCGCGCAGGGGCTGAACCCCGAGAGCGCCGACGACCGCAACGCCGTGGACGCGAGCGGCTACACCAACCTCGAGCGGTACCTGAACTCCATCCAGCGGACCGGCAGCCGCAACCCCGAGGTCGCGATCACGCAGCCCACCACGGACCAGGTGTTCAAGGCCGGCCAGAACGTGACCGTGCAGGCGCGCGCCAAGGCCCTCGACCAGGCCTCCATCGCCAAGGTCGAGTTCTTCCAGAGCGACCAGAAGATCGGCGAGGCCACCTCGGCGCCGTACCAGGTGACCTGGGCGGGCGTGGCGGACGGGTCGCACTACCTGACCGCCAGGGCCACCGACAGCACCGGGTCCGTAACAGGCTCGTCGCTGGTGCCGATCCACGTCAACCAGGC
This sequence comes from Nonomuraea sp. B19D2, assembly GCF_040137845.1. Lineage (NCBI taxonomy): Bacteria > Bacillati > Actinomycetota > Actinomycetes > Streptosporangiales > Streptosporangiaceae > Nonomuraea > Nonomuraea sp. B19D2. Next base: position 103,065 of record NZ_JBEFAK010000013.1, read on the forward strand.
CGGCGGCACCGCCCCCTGGAAGGCCCAGGACATCGGCGAGGTGCCCATTCCCGGGCACACCGTGGTCCAGGACGGCACGATCACCGTGAAGGGCTCGGGGAAGATCGCCGGTTGGAAGGACTCCTTCCACTTCGCCTACCAGGCCGTCGGGTTCAGCAAGCGCGGCGAGGTCATCGAGATCAGCGCCCGGATCGACGAGATCAGCAGGGAACACGTCGAGGCCGTCGCCGGTCTGATGGTGCGCCAGGACCTCGCGCCGAACTCGCCGTTCATGCTGGCCGCGCTCGGCTGGTCGGAGGACGGCAAGCGCGCCAAGGCCATCAGGGTCGCCGGACAGGGCAGGCAGGCCAGTGTCGGGCTCTATCCGGCCGTCGCGGACAAGCCCCTCGACAAGGGCAAGCAGTACTGGCTCCGCCTGGTCTGCCGCAGCCTGACCGGCGGCGACAACGAGTTCGAGGCCTTCATCTCCACGGACACGCTGAGCTGGACGCGCATCGGCTACGAGCGCATCGCGATGCGGACCGGCCGGTTCTACATCGGCCTCGCGGTCGACGGGAACCAGGAGGCGAACGCCGTCCACGCCTACACCGCGGCCACATTCAGTCAGGTGAAGGTCAATCGTTAGAACGGGAGCACGCCAATGACACACCAACCGTTGACGAGGAGGAACCTGCTCCGCGGCGGAGGCCTTCTCCTGCTGACGACCGCCACCGGATGCAGCTTCCTCGACACCAGCCCCGACACGGGCGGGGCCGCGCAGGCCGCCGACCTGTCGGCCAAGGAGGCGCCGACGCTGGCCCAGCTGGTCAAGAGCGGCAAGCTGCCGCCGCTCGAGCAGCGCCTGCCGAAGAACCCCCTCGTCGTGACGCCGCTGAAGGAAGCGGGCAAGTACGGCGGCACGTGGGCCTCGGCCCTCGTCGGCGAGGACGACCTCGAGTGGCTGACCAGCACCCTCGGGTACGAGCCCGTGGTCAGGCTCAAGCCAGGCACGAACGGCCAGAAGGGCCCGGACGACATCGTGGCCAACGTGGCCGAGTTCGAGGTCAAGAACGACGGCCGGGAGTACGTCTTCCGCCTGCGCGAGGGCCTCAAGTGGTCGGACGGCCAGCCGTGCACCGCCGACGACCTGCTGTTCGCCTTCGAGGACGTGGCGACCTACCACGACCTGCACACCACCGGCATCTACGACCTCTTCCTGGAGAACGGGAGCGCCACCGAGCGGGTGAAGGTCGAGAAGGTGGACGAGCGGACCGTCCGGTACGTCTACAAGGAGCCCAAGGCGGGCTTCCTGTTCCAGATCGCCGTGGCCACGTTCGAGCGGCCGGGCGCGACCGGGTTCCTGCTGCCCAAGCACTACCTCAAGCAGTTCCACAAGAAGTACAACCCGGACGTCGACCAGCTGGCGAAGGAGGCGCAGCTCGAGGACTGGACGCAGCTGTTCATGTTGAAGCAGGACCCGTGGCACAACGCCGACCAGCCCACGCTGCACGCCTGGAAGGTGAGCAACCCGGTCGGCAAGGGCACCGCGCTGGTGGCCGAGCGCAATCCGTACTACTGGAAGGTCGACCAGCAGGGGCGCCAGCTCCCCTACTTGGACCGGTTCAGGGCGGAGGTCCTCGGTGACGTCCAGGTCGAGCTGCTGAAGATCATGAACGGCGAGCTCGGCATGCAGCTGCGCAATTTCAACACGCCGGAGAACAAGCCGCTGGTCGCCCAGAACGCCGCGAAGGGCAAGTACCGGCTGTTCGACGTGCCGAGCCGGCTGAGCAACACGATGATCATCCAGTTCAACCAGACGATCGCGGACGAGAAGCTGCGTGACCTGTTCAGGAACAAGGACTTCCGGATCGGGCTGTCGTACGCGATCAACCGCAAGGAGATCATCGACGGCGTGTACGCCGGCCAGGGCGAGCCGTGGCAGGCCGCGCCGTCCAAGCGCAACGTGGTCTACAACGAGCAGTTCGCCAAGCAGTACACCGAGTACGACGTCACCAAGGCCAACGAGTTCCTGGACAAGGCCGGGCTGACGAAGAAGGACGCCGACGGCAAGCGCCTGGGCCCCGACGGCAAGCCGCTGGTCGTCACGGTCATGGCCAGCACCGAATTCCCGCACCACACCCAGGCGCTGGAGTTCGTGAAGAAGGGCTGGGAGGCGGTCGGGGTCGGGCTCCGGGTGGACCCGGTGGCGGACACGCTGTTCACCGAGCGCACGATGGCGAACCAGCCACAGGCCTCGTCGTACACGTGCAGCGACTTCGACATCATCACGGGCACCGGCGGCGACCACTACTACGTGCCGAGCAACTCCGGCAGCGCCCGCTACGCCATCCGCTGGGCGCAGTGGTACGGCAGCAAGGGCAAGTCCGGCGACGAGCCGCCCAAGGAGGTCAAGGAGCAGCTCGAGGCGTTCACCAAGATGCGCACCGAGTACGACTCCACCAAGGCGATCGAGTCCGCCAAGAAGGTCGTGGAGATCGCGGCGCAGCAGTTCTACGCGATCGGCATCAGCACGTACCCGGACGAGTACGGCATCGTGTCGAACAGCTTCAAGAACGTGCCCGACTCGATGGCCTCCGCCCCCGTGACCCCCGGGCCGACCCAGCCCGAGCAGTACTCCCTCTGAGGGGCCGACGTGCTTGGCTACTTCGGCCGCCGCCTGGTGTACGTGGTGGTGACGCTCTGGGCGATCTCGATCGTCACGTTCGTCATCATCAACCTGCCGCCGGGCGACTACGTCTCGACGCTAGTCGCGAACGCGCAGGCGGGCGGCGAGGGCATCACCCCGGCGGAGATCGCCAACCTCAGGCACCGCTACGGCCTGGACGAGCCGCTCATGGTGCAGTACTGGAGCTGGATCACGGCCATCGTCTTCCACGGCGATTTCGGTCAATCGTTTGCCTGGAATCAGGCGGTCTCCACGCTCATCGGCGAGCGGGTCGCCCTGTCGGCGGTGCTGTCGATCAGCTCGCTGCTCATGGTCTGGGCGATCGCGTTCCCGATCGGCATCTACAGCGCGGTCAAGCAGTACTCGTGGGGCGACTACACGGCGAGCTTCTTCGGGTTCATCGGCATGGCGGTCCCGGAGTTCATGCTGGCGCTGGTCCTCATGTACGTGGGCTTCCGCTTCTTCGGCCAGAGCGTGGGCGGCCTGTTCTCGCCCGAGTTCCAGGACGCGGCCTGGAACCTGGGCAAGGTGCTCGACCTGCTCGGCCACCTGTGGGTGCCGATCGTGGTGATCGGCGTGTCGGGCACCGCGGGCATGATCCGGGTCACCCGGGCGAACCTGCTGGACGAGCTCTACCGGCCCTACGTGCACACGGCCAGGGCCAAGGGCCTGCCGGAGTGGAAGCTGCTGCTGAAGTACCCGGTGCGGATGTCGCTCAGCCCGTTCTTCAGCACGGTCGGCTGGCTGCTGCCCGGGCTGATCGGCGGGGAGACGATCGTGTCGGTGGTCATGAGCCTGCCGACCGGCGGCCCGCTGCTGCTCAACGGCGTCATGAACCAGGACATGTACCTGGTCGGCAGCTTCATCATGATCCTCAGCACGCTGACCGTGATCGGAACCGTGGTGAGCGACCTGGCGCTGGCGTGGTGGGACCCGCGAATCCGCAAACGGTACAAGAGAGAGTAGCGCCACATGTTCCTCAGGCGACCTTCCAAGGAAGTGGGAACGCTGCCGCAGTGGCGGCTGATGTGGCGGCAGTTCCGCAGGCACCGGCTCGCGCTGGCCGGCGTGGCCATCCTGGTGCCGGTGTACTTCGGGGCGATCTTCGCGGAGTTCTTCGCGCCGATGTCCAGCTCGACCGCGAACACGTCCATGACGTACGCGCCGCCGCAGCTGCTGCGCTACTCCGGCGACCTGGGCCTCTACGTGCACGGCTACCGGACCGAGCGCGACCCCAAGACGTACGAGCAGCGCTACACCGAGGACCCCGGCAAGCGGATCGACGTCGGGCTGTTCGTGCACGGCGACGAGTACAAGCTGCTCGGCCTGATCCCGTCGGACATCCACCTGATCGGCCCGGTCACCAAGGGCGAGCCGGCCTTCCTGCTGGGCGCCGACCAGAACGGGCGCGACCTGCTGTCCAGGCTCATCCACGGGGCCCGGGTGTCGCTGTCGATCGGCCTGGTCGGCGTCGCGGCGAGCTTCTTACTCGGCATGCTCATAGGCGGCATATCCGGATATTTCGGGGGCGGCGTGGACAACGCCGTGCAACGGGTGATCGAGTTCCTCATCGCGATCCCGACGCTGCCGCTCTGGATGGCGCTCTCGGCCGCGCTCCCGACCGACTGGGGGCCGCTGACCAGGTATTTCGCGATCACGGTGATCCTGTCGCTGATCGGGTGGACCGGGCTGGCGAGGGACGTGCGCGGGCGGTTCCTGTCGCTGCGCGAGGAGGACTTCGTCATGGCCGCCCGGCTGGACGGCGTGAGCCGGCTGTCGATCATCTTCCGGCACATGATCCCGTCGTTCGCCAGCCACATCATCGCGTCGTTGTCGCTGGCCATCCCGGGCATGATCCTCGGCGAGACGAGCCTGAGCTTCCTCGGGCTCGGCCTGCAGGCGCCCGCGGTGAGCTGGGGCGTGCTGCTGGAGGGCGCCCAGAACGTCCGCGTAGTCGCGAACGCGCCCTGGCTGCTGGCGCCGGGCGTCGCGGTGGTCATCGTCGTGGTGGCCATGAACTTCTTCGGTGACGGGCTTCGCGACGCCGCCGATCCTTACGGAGGGAGCCGGCGTGGCCGCAGACGACGTGCTGCTTGAGATCGAGGACCTGCGTACCCACTTCCTGCTGGACGACGGCGTGGTGTGCGCGGTGGACGGCGTGGACCTGCGGGTGCGCAAGGGCGAGACGCTGGCCATCGTCGGCGAGTCCGGCTGCGGGAAGAGCGTCATGGCGCGCTCGATCCTGCGCCTGGTGGACCCGCCGGGCCACATCGAGGGCGGGCGGATCACGCTGCACCGCGAGGGCGGCCCCGTCGAGCTGGTCGGCGCCGACCGCAAGCTGCTGCGGCAGATCAGGTGGCGGGACATCGCGATGGTGTTCCAGGAGCCGATGGCGTCGCTGAGCCTGGTGCACACGATCGGCAGCCAGATCGTGGAGGCGGTCCGGCTGCACGAGAACGTCGGCAAGGCCGCCGCCCGGCAGCGCGCGATCGAGATGCTCGACCGGGTCGGCATCCCCAAGCCGGAGCGGCGGGTGGACGCCTACCCGTTCGAGCTGAGCGGCGGGATGCGGCAGCGGGCGATGATCGCGATGGCGCTGTCGTGCCGGCCGAGCCTGCTCATCGCCGACGAGCCGACGACCGCGCTGGACGTGACCACCCAGGCGCAGATCCTGGAGCTGCTGCGGGACCTGCAGGCGGAGTTCGGCATGGCGATCATGCTGATCACCCACGACCTGGGCGTGGCCGCGCAGGTGGCCGACCGCATGGCGGTCATGTACCTGGGCCGGGTCGTCGAGTACGGGGCGGCCGAGCAGGTGCTGGCCGAGCCGCGGCACCCGTACTCGCGGGCGCTGCTGCGCTCGATGCCCCGGCTCGGGCGGGCCTCGCGCACCCGGCTGACGGCGATCAAGGGCATGGTGCCGCCGCCGTTCAACCGCCCGGACGGGTGCACGTTCCACCCGCGCTGCGACGCCGTGCTGGCCGGGAAGTGCGACACGGTGCCGCCGCGCCGGGTTCCGGTAGGCGACCGCGAGGTCTCCTGCCTGCTCTACGAGGAGGAAGCGTGAGCACCGAACCTCTCCTCAGCATCGAGGGGCTGACCAAGCACTTCCCGATCCGCAGCGGGCTGCTGGGCCGCCAGGTGGGTGCGGTGAAGGCCGTGGACCAGGTGGACCTGACCATCGCGGCGGGCAGCACGCTCGGCCTGGTCGGGGAGTCCGGCTGCGGCAAGACCACGCTCGGCCGCTGCATCGTGCGGGCGCACGACCCGACCGGCGGGCGCATGCTCTACCGGCAGCCGGACGGCTCGGTGATCGACGTCGCGGGGCTGAAGGAGAAGGAGCTCAAGCCGTACCGGGCGCAGGTGCGGATGATCTTCCAGGACCCGCACTCCTCGCTCAACCCGCGCAAGACCCTGCGCGAGATCATCGGCGAGCCGATGCGGGCACACAAGTACGGCACCAAGGAGGAGATCGACGAGCGGGTCGGCGAGCTGCTCGACCGGGTGGGCCTGCGCCCCGAGTACGCCAACCGCTACCCGCACGCCTTCAGCGGCGGCGAGCGCCAGCGGGTCGGGATCGCGCGGGCGCTGGCCCTGTCGCCCCGGCTGGTGGTGGCCGACGAGGCGGTGAGCGCGCTGGACGTGTCGGTCCGCGCCCAGATCCTCAACCTGCTGACGGACCTGCAGGAGGAGTCGGGCCTGGCCTACCTGTTCGTCAGCCACGACCTGGGCATCATCGAGCACGTCGCGGACGTCGTCGCGGTCATGTACCTGGGCAAGGTCGTCGAGCAGGGCCCCACCGAGGAGCTGTATGCCCGGCCGCGGCACCCGTACACCGAGGCGTTGCTGTCGGCGGTGCCCGACCCCGATCCGGCGGCCAAGCGGCACCGGGAGCGGATCAAGCTGCTGGGCGACATCGCCGACCCGGCGCACGTGCCGCCGGGGTGCCCGTTCCATCCGCGCTGCGTGTACGCCAAGGACACCTGCCGTACGGAACCGCCGCCGCTGCGCGAGGTCGGGGGCCGCCGGGTGGCCTGCCACTTCGCGGAGGAGCTGGAGCTGCGCGGCGTGCCCGACCCCGACGTGCGGGAGGTGACGGCATGAGCGAGCGAAGCGAGCGACCAATCAACACAGCCGATCCGCGCTTCGACGGGATCGTGCGCCCGTCGGCGGTCCTGCCGGGTGCGCGCGAGGCGCTGCTGCCCGCGCCGCACGGGCCGGACAACCACGCGGCCAACCTGCTGCGCACGCGCGACGGCGGCCTGCTGTGCACCTGGTTCAGCGGCCCCGAGGAGGGCCATCCCGGCACGAACGTCGTGCTGTCACGGCTGACCGGCGACCGCTGGGAGCGGCCCCGGGTCGTCGCCGCCGACCCGGAGCGCAGCGAGCAGAACCCCGTGCTGTTCGAGGCGGACGGGCTGGTCTGGCTGCTGCACACCTCCAGCGAGCCGTACGACCAGACCACCGCGCACGTCGTGGCCAGGACCTCGGCGGACGCGGGACGTACGTGGAGCGAGCCGCGCGTGCTCTTCGCCGAGCCCGGCACCTTCGTCCGGCACCCGCCGCTGATCCTGGACGGCGGCGCCTGGCTGCTGCCCGCCTACCACTGCGGGAAGTCCGGCGACTGCAGCGTCGTCAAGGTCAGCGCGGACGGCGGGCGCACGTGGGACGAGCACGAGGTGCCCGGCAGCGGCGACGTGGTGCAGATGACCATCGCGCGGCGGCCTGACGGCGGGCTGCTCGCGCTGTTCAGGGACCGGAGGGCGGGCCGCATCCACGCCTCGACCTCGTCCGACGGCCGGGCCTGGTCCGCTCCCGAGCGGACCGGCCTGCCCAACAACGACTCCTCCGTCCAGCTCACGAGGGTGGATGGACGGCTCGCGCTCGTCTACAACGACGCGAGCCTGGAGCGCGACCAGTTCAGATGGGTGCGCAAGAACGGGCAACTCCGCAAGAAAGCGGTGCGCACCCCGCTGGTCCTCGCGGTGTCGGAGGACGGCGGCGCCTGCTGGCCGTACCGGCAGGTGCTGCAGGACACCGACCCCGAGTACTGGCAGAACGAGCTCGGCTACTCCTACCCGAGCCTCATCGACGGCGGCGGCGGACGCCTGCACGTCGCCTTTTCCTACCTGCGGAAAACCATCAAATATCTGGAGATTGGCCAGCCATGAAATTCCGGCAGAGCATTTTATACGGGGCGCTGGCGGCAGCCGTGGCCGTCCCGTCGTACTTCACCGACGACGACGGCGGCGGCCAGGTGCAGGTGGAGCCCACCGGCTCCTACGCCTGCCGCCAGGACGTGGCCGCCCCCGACCCGAACGTCCCCAAGGTGCACGCAGCCGCGATCGCGCAGGCGCCGACGGGCGACATCCTGACCGTCTACTACGGCGGCACCTCCGAGGGCGCGTCCAACCAGGCGCTCTACCTGTCGCGCCTGGCGGTGGGCAAGCGGACCTGGTCCACGCCCGAGGTGGTGTTCGACGAGCCGGGCAAGGCCGACGGCAACCCCGTGCTGTGGTCGGACGGCAAGCGCCTGTACCTGTTCTTCGTGACGATCGAGGGGCACGGCTGGGAACAGGCCCCGATCCGGCTGATCACCTCGGACGACGGCGGCCACACCTGGAGCGGCCCGACCTACATCCGCAGGGAGTGGGGGTGGATGGTCGGCACCAACCCGATCCGCATGTCGAACGGCGAGGTGCTGGTGCCGATCTACGACGAGGCCGGGTCCAGCTCGGGCTTCTACGTGTTCAGCCAGGACATGAGCTCGTGGAAGGCGTACCCGGAGGAGCACACGAGCTGGATCCGCACGCCGAAGAGCTCGATCCAGCCGACGGTGGTGGAGGTCGAGCCGGGCAAGTTGGTCGCGTACATGCGCACCGGGGACGGCGCGATCTACAAGAGCCAGTCCACCGACTTCGCCCGCACGTGGAGCGCTCCCGTGGCCGAGCCCATCGGCAACCCGAACTCCCGGATCGCCGCGCTCAAGCTGGACAACGGCAAGCTGGTGCTGGCCTACAACCCCTGGGTCGAGCACCGCTCCCCCATGCGGGTGTCGCTCTCTCCGGACAAGGGCCGGACCTGGGAGAACTCGGTCGACGTGGAGGCCCAGTCGGGGCCGCAGTTCACCTATCCGGTGATGACGCAGAGCAGCGACGGCTTCATCCACATGGTCTATTCCTACAACCGCAACAACATCCGGCACGTCGTCTTCAACGAGCAGTATCTCCGCGACGCCGTGGGCCTGCTGTCGAACTGGCCCCAGCACACGATCACCGAGTTCAAGAACGGCGTGCGCCGAAACGTCGTGTCCAGGTGCAGCTACACGCCTGCCAAGGGGGAGTCTGAATGAACATGAAGGCCCGTGGGCTCGCGCTGCTCGCGCTCGCTCTGACCGTCACCACCGCCCCGGTCTCCGCCAACGCCTCGGCCTCGGCCGCGGCCTGCAAGGACGTGCCGAACAAGTACAACAAGCCGTTCAGCGTCTGCGACGACGAGCTGTTCGTCTTCGCGGCCAACTACAAGCCGTTCGAGGCCACCGCCGACGAGAACCGGCAGGCGAGCAAGGTCTTCGACGAGGTCATCGGCAACAAGCTGCGCGCCGCGTTCCCCAACGTCAAGATCAAGTACGCGACGTGGGACTACCCGGTCCGCTACGAGGACCTGAAGAAGGCCGGCGTCACGCCCGACATCGTCATCGACGACCCGCGTACCCGCATCGACCGCGACCTCGAGCCGCTGGGCTGGGTCGGCGACCTCACCCCGTCGCTGCAGCAGGCCGGCATCGACCTCGGCAAGCTGAACCAGGCGGCCGTCGAGCTGGTCAAGTCGCGCTCCGACGGCGGCATCTACGGCGTGCCGCTCTTCATCGACGAGCACGTGCTGCTCTACAACAAGAAGATCTTCGACAAGTTCCGGGTGCCCCACCCCAAGGCCGGCATGACGTACGACGAGGCGTACCGGCTGGCCAAGAAGCTGACCCGCGACGAGGGGCTCGACCACTACAAGGGCTACATGCAGCACCCCGACCAGTACCTCGAGTTCAACCAGCTCGGGCTCTACCCGTTCCTGCCGACCACGAGCGAGCAGCCCAAGCCCGAGGACGTCAAGGTGAGCATCACCGGTGACGGGTGGAAGCAGCAGGTGGAGAGCCTGTACCGGTTCCTGATGATCCCGCGCAACGAGTTCACCACCGTGAACGACTTCTTCAAGGGTGACATGGCCAAGCCGGGCCACCTGGCCATGGCGGTGGACACGCTGTCCCGGCTGAACATGTACGCGGGCCGCGAGCTGTTCATCGAGGACGGGGACGAGGAGCAGTTCAAGGAGGACGCGAAGAGCGTCTCCATCGGCGTCTCCACGGTGCCGGTGCTGCAGTCGGGCTCCAAGGCGGTCTACCAGCCGAACAGCCGGGCCGCGTTCATCCCGCCGGCGGCGGCGCACAAGGACCAGGCGCTGCAGGTCGTGAAGTGGCTGGTGTCGGAGGAGGCCCAGACGGAGCTGTCGAAGCAGGGCGTCAAGGCCGTACTGCAGACCGACGCCGTCGTGTCGAACTTCGGCAAGAGCGTGCCCGAGCTGGCGAACCTCGACACCTCGGCCGTCTACTGGGGCGAGAACGCCACGGTGAAGAACTACCAGAACACCGAGTACTGGGACCTCCCCCTGTGGCAGGTCTTCCGCCAGCACGTCCTGCGCGACGGCATGACGCCCGAGCAGTCGCTGACCGTGACCGAGCAGGAGGGCATCCCCGCCTACATCAAGGCGCAGGCCGCCGCTGGGAAGGACTGGTGACCCTTTGACCACCGTGGAACGCTGGGGCGTCCACGAGCTCGAGCTGGCCGGTCCGGCGGGCGGCAACCCCTTCGCGGAGGTCCGCCTGTCGGCCCGGTACCGGTACCGCAACCGCATCGTGGAGGCTGAGGGCTTCTACGACGGTGACGGCGTCTACCGCGTCCGGTTCATGCCGGACGCGGTGGGTCCGTGGCGGTTCACGACCGTCAGCAACGTCGCCGAGCTGGACGGGCACACCGGCGGCTTCGAGGTGACGCCTGCTTCCTCCGGGAACCACGGCCCCGTGCGGGCCGTGGGGACCGGCTTCGCCTACGCGGACGGAACGCCGTACCTGCCGTTCGGGACGACCTGCTACCACTGGACGCACGACATGGACGAGGACCGCGAGCGCGAGACGCTGCGGACGCTCGCGGCCTCGCCGTTCAACAAGCTCCGCATGTGCGTGCTGCCGACCGGGCAGATGGCGCCGCCGGAGGTGCCGTTCGCAGGTGCGGATCCGGACGGGCTGGACAAGACCCGCTTCAACCCGGTGTTCTTCCGCCACCTGGAGGAGCGCGTCCGCGACCTGCGGGACATCGGGGTCGAGGCCGACGTGATCCTCTTCCACCCGTACGACGGCGGTCTGCGCGGCGTGGAGGACATGGGCAGGGAGACCGACCACGCCTACCTGCGCTACGTCATCGCCCGCCTGGCGGCCTACCGCAACGTGTGGTGGTCGGCCGCCAACGAGTACGACTTCAACCGGGCCAAGACCGTGCACGACTGGGACGACGTCCTGCGCACGATCCTCCGGCTGGACCCGTACGAGCATCTGCGGTCGATCCACAACGGGACGCGGATGTACGAGGTGGCGTCGCTGTACGACTTCACCAAGCCGTGGGTGACGCACCAGAGCATCCAGCACTGGGACGCCACGCTGACCGGCGAGTGGCTCACGGCCTGCGCCAAGCCGGTGGTGATCGACGAGATCTGTTACGAGGGCAACCTCGGCAAGCGCTGGGGCAACGTGACCGGCGCCGAGCTGGTGGACCGGTTCTGGGAGGGCATGGCGCGCGGCGGCTACGTGGGCCACGGCGAGTCGCTGACCGGCCACCAGGAAAGGGCCTGGATCGGCAACGGCGGCGCGCTGTTCGGGGAGAGCCCGGCCAGGATCGCCTTCCTGCGCCGGATCATGGAGGAGCGCCGCGACGGCACCATCCTGCGCTACCTCGGGCGGCGGCAACCGGCCCACGTCGCGGTGGAGCTGCCGCCGGACGGCGAATACGAGGCCGAGCTGATCGACGCCTGGGACATGACGATCATCCCGGTGGACGGGACGCACCGGGATCGGGTGCGGGTCGGGCTGCCGCGCCGGCCGTACCTGGCGCTGCGAATGACAAGGGTGTGAGGCCGATGACCATTGCTGGCCCGATGGCGACCACCGCGCTCGGCTGGCACCTGCACGGTGAGAAGCGGCGCGCCCAGACGCTCGCCACGCTGGAGTCCTCGCCCTTCGACCGGGTGCGGATGGCGGCGTGCGCCACCAGGTGCACGCTCGACGAGCTGGAAGAGCGGGTGGCGGAGCTGGCGGCGATCGGCGTGGCCGCTGAGCTGGTGCTGCTGCATCCCGGTGACGGCATCGCCGACCTGGGCGCGGCGGTCCGCTATCTGGCGGAGGTGGTCCCGCGGCTGGCTCCCCACGCGAACGTGTGGTGGTCGCTGGCCGCCGATCCCGCCGCCTTCCCGTTCCTGTCGGAGCACGACTGGGTGCGCCTGGCCGATCTGGTGGCCGAGGAGGACCCCGGTCACCATCCGCTGTCGATCACTGTGGAGGCGGGGTCGCCGCTGTTGTGGCGGCGTGCCTTCACTCATGGGAGCGTGCGCGCGCCCAGCCCCCGGGACGCCTGGATGCAGACGCGCGACCATCACAAGCCGGTGCTCATGGACATGTGCGGGTACGAGGGGGACTCGGACGATCCGTGGCTGAGCCTGACGGCCGAGCAGGTCGTGTCCCAGGCGTGGGACGGTGCGGTGCGGCGCCGCTACCTCACCCATGGCGAGTCCTACGCCGACGACGACGGGCTGACCTGGTCGGAGGCCGGTGGCACGCTGGCAGGCACGGCCGTGCCCCGGCTCGGACTGCTGCGGGAGGTGATCGCCGAGACACCACCGCAGGCGCGCTACCGCGACAGGGACGCGCCGATGCTGGAGCTGCCCGGGCAGTTCTACCTGGAGTTCTGCGGGGAGCACCGGTTCCCGCAGCGGGAGTACGAGGTGCCCGCCGGGCGATACGAGGTCGAAGTGATCGACACGTGGGAGATGACCGTCACGCCGCTGGGGGTGCAGGAGGGCGGGACGGTGACCGTACCGCTGCCGGTGGCGGTGGGCCAGGCCGTCCGGCTGCGGCGGCACCCGTGAGGGGTACCGCCGCCATCGCCGAGCCGGGCGGGAAGGTCGTCGAGGTCGTGGCGGGCGCGGACGGCCCGGAGATGCGGCTGCGTCATCGCGACGCGTCCGCCCCGCACCTCCGGGCGCCGCTCCACGGGATGCTCACCGCCTCCACCGGCCGCCCGTGGCGCGTCGAGCCCGCCGGCTCCGTCGAGGTGGCCGGCACGGACGAGGCCGTGGTGGTGACGGCCAGGACCGGGCCGCTGAGCGCGCGCCTGGAGCTGGCCTTCACCCCCGACGGGCTGCTCACCCTGGGCGCGACCTGGCACAACGACTCCGGGCATGAGGTCACCGACGTCGCGGCGGGCCTCCTGATCCCCCTCCCCACCGCCGACGCCAACGTCACCATGCCCGGCGTCCTCTACAACGGCAACCCATCCTCCGACCCGCGCCGGAGAGTGCCCCGCATCGAGCCGGGCGGAGGGTTCGTCTGCGAGGAGGACCGCCTGCCCGTCCCCGCCGTCAACGCCGCCTGGGACGACCGGTACGTCAGCCTGTTCGCCCACCCGACGGCCCGCCGCGCCGCGGACGGCACGGTCACCTACGACTCCCTGGGAGTCCTGCCGGGCCTGACCGTGGCCGCCATGACCGGCGTGATCATGTTCGACGGGAAACCCGACGTCTGCTACGTCAGCAAGGCCGAGGTGGCCGACCACCCGATCGGCTACCGCACGCTCGCGCCGGGCGAGACGATCAGCACCAGGCACACCCTCGACTGGGGCCCGGTCGAGCCGCGCGGCCTCGGCTTCAGGAAGCTCGTGCACACCGGGCTCTACCAGGAGAACGGCGGCGCCCGCCCGCTGGAGCGCGAGGACATCGTCCGGCTCAAGACCAACGCCATGGACACGCGCTGGACGGGCCAGGGCTACCTGGCCTACACGGGCACCCGCCACGGCAGGCCCAGGTCGTACCTGTACGGCTGGACCGGGCAATGCCTCAAGCTCGCCCTTTGCGACGCCCTGCTGGGCCGCACGGAGCGGGCCCGCCGCGCCGCGGACTTCTACGTCGAGGGCAGCGGCACCTCGACGAAGGGCCTGCGGTACGGCCGGTACCTGCTCGACGACGGCAGATGGGAGATGTTCCGCAAGGACGGCACGGACTTCGTCTCCAGCCGGGCCCACGGCGAGACGGTCGCCGATCTGGCCGCGATCGCCCTCCACTTCAGGGAGGCGGGCCTGCCGGTACCGCCCGCCTGGGAGGAGGCCGTGGCGGACGCCGCCGCCTTCTTCTGGCGGACCAGGCTGAAGGAGGGCATCGTCCCGATCGGCTGGACGCCGGACGGCCGGCCGTTCTCGGCGATGGTCAGCGCGGCGGGCATCGCATGCGTGCAGGCCATGCTGGGCGCGTACCGGCTCAGCGGCGAGCACGTCTGGCTGCGGCGGGCCGAGGAGGTGCTGGGCCGCTACCACCGGCTGCACGCGGCCACGTTCGAGCGGCCGTTCGCGCACGCCACGCTGGACGCGTCCGGCGAGGACAAGGAGGCCGGGATGTACTACTTCCTGGCCGCCTTCGAGCTGTACCGGCTCACCGGGCGCGAACTCTACGCGCAGTGGGCCGAGGCGGCGGCGGACTGGCTGCTCACCTTCGTCTACGTGTGGTCGCCGGAGTTCGACGCGGGCAGCACCTTCGACCGGCGCGGCTTCCAGGCATGCGGCTGGCCGTCGGTGAGCGTGCAGAACCACCACCTCGACGTGTTCTTCCCGACGTCCGAGCTGATGGAGTTCGGCCTGGCCACCGGCAAGCCCCGGTACGCGGCCAGAGCCGAGACGATCCTGCACGCCATGGGCCAGGGCATCTGCCAGCAGCCCGGCGACTGGGGCTTCGACGTGCCCGGCGAGCAGGGCGAGGGGTTCTTCCAGACCAACTGGCAGCGCAAGGGCGAGGCGAACACCTGGAACCCGTCCTGGGTGGTCGCCCTGCCCCTCTATCACGCGCTCCGCATGAGGAAGGTGACATGACGGAGGAAGAGGCCTGGCGCTACGCGGACGAGCTCCGGGACCGGGTACGCCCGCCCGAGTTCCCCGACCGCTGGTTCGACGTCACCGAGTTCGGCTCGGGAACGCAGGCGTTCCGCGGCGCCGTCGAGGCATGCCATGGAGCGGGCGGCGGCCACGTCCGGGTGCCCCCGGGGACGTACCTCACCGGCGCCATCCACCTGCTCAGCAACGTGGACCTGCACGTGGAGCAGGGCGCGACGATCCTGTTCAGCACCGACCCGGCCGACTACCTCCCGGCCGTCTACACCCGCTTCTCGGCCATCGAGTGCTACAACTACTCCCCCTTCATCTATGCCTACGGCCAGGAGAACATCGCGATCACCGGCGCCGGGACGCTGGACGGCGGGGCGGGGCCCGAGCACTGGTGGCCATGGGTGGGCACGCCGGAGTTCGGCTGGCGGCCGGGCACGCCGCACGAGGCCGGGGACTGGGCTTCGTTGCAGCGGATGGCCGCGGAGAACGTGCCCGTCGAGGAGCGCGTGTTCGGCGCGGGCCACTTCCTGCGGCCCAACCTGATCCAGCCGTACCTGTGCCGCAACGTGCTCGTCGAGGGCGTCCGCGTCGTCCGCTCCCCCATGTGGGAGATCCACCCGGTGCGGTGCGAGAACGTCCTGGTCAGGAACGTGTCGATCCACTCACGCGGCCCCAACAACGACGGCTGCGACCCCGAGTCGTGCCGGTCGGTGGTGATCTCGGGCTGCGTGTTCGACGTCGGGGACGACTGCATCGCCATCAAGGCGGGCCGGGGCCCGGACGGGCGGCGGGTGGGGGTGCCGTGCGAGGACGTGCTGATCGAGGACTGCGACATGCGCTACCGGTACGGCTCGGTCGCGATCGGCACCGACACGACCGGCGGGATCCGCAACGTGTTCGTGCGCCGCTGCCGCTGGGGCGGCGAAGGGCTGTACTTCGGGCTCTACATCAAGACGAACTCGGCGCGGGGCGGCTTCGTGGAGAACGTCTACGTCAAGGACATCGAGATCGACGGGCTGACCAAGGAGGCCGTCTCGATCGACCTCTACCACGGCGACGGGCACAACGGCGACGAGGCGCCGGTCATCCGCAACATCCACGTCGCGGGGATGCGAAGTGACCGGACGCGCAGTGCGTACCTGCTGCGGGGCTATCCGGAGCAGCCGCTACGGGAGATCACGATCAGGGACAGCACGTTCTCCGGGGTGCGGCGGGCCGACGTGGTCGGGGACGTCGAGGATCTGTCCATCACAGGCGTCACGGTGAGCCGCTAACCGGTCAGCGCCGCACCAAGCCTGCGCATGCCCTCGGCGATCTCGTCGGGGCGGTAGGCAGTGAAGGACAGGCGCAGGGTCGCCCGGTCCGGTTCCGCCGGATAGAAGGGTGCGCCCGGGACGAAGGCGACATCGTGGCGGAGTGCCCGGCGCAGGAGCAGCCCCGTGTCCGGGTCGCCGGGCAGCCGGAGCCAGATGAACATGCCGCCGTCGGGATCGCTCCAGCGGGATCCGGGCGGGGCGATCCGGGCCAGGGCCTCGATCATGGCGTCGCGGCGGGGCCCGTAGACGTCGCGGAGCGTACGGATGTGCCCGTCGAGATCCGCGGTGGTCAGATAGCGGGCCACCGCAGCCTGGTCGAGGGTGGAGGTGTGCAGGTCGGTTGCCTGCTTGGCGACGGCGAGCACGCGCAGGAGGGCCGCGGGGGCGCGGAGCCAGCCCACGCGCAGTCCGGGGGCGCCGATCTTGGAGAAGCTGCCCAGGTAGATGGATGCCTCTTCGGCGCCCGGGTAGGAGCTGAGCGGCGGCAGGACTTCGCCCCGGTAGCGCAGCTCGCCATAGGGGTCGTCCTCGAGGATCCAGAAGCCGTGGGCGGCGGCGAGCCCGGCGATGGCGCGGCGCCGCTGGTCGGTGAGCGTGCGCCCGGTCGGGTTGGCGAAGGTGGGCACCGCGTAGAGCAGCACCGGGCGCTCCCGCTCGACGGCCTCGCGCAGAGCGTCCGGGTCCAGGCCGTCCTCATCGCCGCGGACGGGCACCACCCTGGCGCCGGCGAGCCTGAAGCACTGTAATGCGGCCAGGTACGTAGGCTCCTCGACCAGCACGACGTCGCCCGGATCGAGGAGGGCGGTCGCCACCAGGAAGATGGCCTGCTGCGATCCGGTCGTCACCAGCAGGTCGTCGCCCGCCGTCGCGAGCCCGCGGCCGGTCAGCCGCCGCGCCAGGACGTTTCGGAGCTCGGGATCCCCCTCCGTCGAGGAGTACTGCAGGGCCCGGCGCCCCGCGGACGACAGCACGTGGTCGTAGGCGCCGCGCAGGCCGTCGACGTCGAAGAACTCGGCCGACGGCAGACCGCCCGCGAACGAGATGATCTCGGGCTGATCGATGAGCGCGAGCAGATCCCGGACGGGCGAACTGTCGGCCCGGCCGAGCCGACCGGCAAAAGGACTCTTCGGTGCGGACATGGGGACGCCTCCAGGCCACTCGGCGACGATGCGGGTTTACAGATCGGATCTATTGCTGTTTACGGACATGTCATATTTGTCATGCTTTGAAATGTATTTACGGGAGCGCGGGCGATGTGATCAATTACGAACGTGAGAGACTTTCTCATAGTCGGCGGCGGGGTGGCAGGCGCCAGTGCGGGGTACTTCTTGGCGGAGTGCGGCGCTGTGACCCTGCTCGAAATGGAGCACGCCCCCGGCTATCACTCGACCGGCCGGTCGGCCGCGCTCTTCTCAGAGTATTTCGGCAACCGTACCGTGCGAGCTCTCACAGCGGCGAGCCGATCCTTCCTCGCCGCACCACCATCCGGCTTCACTGACGGCCCGCTGCTGACGCCGCGCGGCGTGCTGGCGTTGTGTCCGGCGGGCGGGGAGAAGCTGTTCGACGAGGTGCTGGCCGAGGGGCAGGAGGCCCCGACCCCGGCCGTGGAGATCGACGCCGGCGAGGTCGAGCAGTACTGCCCGATCGTGCGCCTGGACTGGTGCAGCCGCGCGATGCTGAAACCCGCGGCGATGGACATCGACGTGGACGCACTCCACCAGGGGTTTCTGCGCGGCATCCGGGCCCGAGGCGGGCAGGTGATCACGTCGGCGCGGGTGCGGGAGCTGTCGAGGAGGAGCGGGGTCTGGAGGGCCGTCACCGACGCGGGCGAGCACACCGCGGCGACCGTGGTCAACGCGGCCGGGGCATGGGCCGACGAAGTGGCCGGGCTGGCGGGGGTGCGGCCCGTCGGGCTGAGGCCGCTGCGCCGCACCGCGTTCCTTGCCGACCTGCCCGACGGCGTGGACGCCGCCTCCTGGCCGATGGTCACCGACGTGGCGGACACGTTCTACGTCAAGCCCGAGTCGGGCCGGCTGCTCGTCTCGCCCGCCGACGCGACGCTCGTGCCGCCCGGGGACGTCCGTCCCCACGACGTCGACGTCGCGATCGGCGTGCAGCGGGTCCAGGAGGCCACCACGCTGGAGATCCGCAGCGTCAGGCACGCGTGGGCGGGGCTGCGCAGCTCAGTGGCGGACGAGCTGCCAGTGATCGGCGAGGCGCCGGACGCGCCGGGCTTCGTCTGGCTGGCCGCGCTCGGCGGCTACGGGGTACAGGCGTCGCCCGCGGTCGGCAGGATCGCCGCCGCGGCGGCGACGGGCACGCCGCCCGACGCGGCGTACTCGGCACAACGCATGTGGAACGGCATGGAACGTCCATGAGCAAGGCGACGGGGGCGTGCAGGGCAAAGGGACCGGTCGCCATTTGAACATTCCTGACGGAGAGGTGCAGATGACCGGCAACCCCCCTGGATTCTCCGGCCGAGCGGTCGACTTCGGTCCGTTCCGTCCGATCTCGGCAATGATCGAAGAGCAGACGGACCGATGTCCCGAGCGCCCGGCGGTCACGTACGACGGCAGGACGCTCTCCTACCGGCAACTGGACGACCTGGTGAACGGCCTGGCGGCCAGGCTGGCCGAGCACGGTGTGACCAGGGGCGACGTGGTCGCGGTCCTGCTGGTCAACTCCCTGGAGCTGCCGGTCACGTACCTGGCGCTGATGAAGCTGGGCGCGGCGTTCGTGCCGCTCGACCCGTCATGGCCGCGGGAGCGGATCCGCGGCACGCTGGAGGTGCTGCCGGACGGGCCGATCCTCTGTGCGGGCGACGGCGCCTTGCCGCAGGAGTCACGTCAGCGAGCGGTCACCGTCGACATCGACGGGATCGTCCCGACAGCCCGCCGCCCGGCGATCGGCATCGACCCCGACGACCTCGTGTACGGCTACTTCACCTCCGGCACCACGGGGACGCCGAAATGTGCGATGAACCGGCACAGGGGGCTGACCAACCGGTTCCGCTTCATGACCCGGTACTTCGCCGCGACCGGCGACGACGTGGTGCTGCAGAACAGCCGGCACACCTCCGACTCCGCGATCTGGCAGCTCTTCTGGCCCCTGACCATGGGCGGGCGCACCGTGCTGCCCGTGCAGGGCGAGTTCCTCAATCTCCGGCACACCATCGACCTGATCGCCCAGTACGGCATCACCACCGCCGACTTCGTGTCGAGCGTCTTCAACGGGCTGGTGGCGATCGTGGACGGTGACGAGACGGCCTTGGGGAGGCTGTCGTCCCTGCGCCGGCTCGTCGTCGGCAGCGAAGCGGTCAACCCGCAGGCGGTCCACCGGCTGATGACCCTGCTGCCCGGACTCAGCGTCACCAACGGCTACGGGCCGACGGAGGCGTCCATCGGGATGGTCTTCCACCCCGTGTCCGCGGCCGACGGCGACCGGATCCCGCTGGGCCACCCGATCGACAACTGCTACGCCGTGGTGGTCGACGACGACCTGCGCCCGCTGCCACCAGGAGCCACCGGCGAGATCGTCATCGGCGGTGCCTGCCTCGGCGCGGGATACCTGGGTGACCCCGAGGCCACGGCCAGGGCGTTCGTCCGCAACCCGTACCCGGAGGCGATCCCCGGAGACCGGCTCTACCTCACCGGCGATCTCGGGCACCTGGACGATGAGGGCCGGTTGTTCTTCTCCGGGCGAAAGGACTCCCAGGTCAAGATCCACGGCGTGCGGATCGAGCTGGGCGAGATCGAGGCGGCGGCGCAGAGGTGCCCTGGCGTGCGGCAGGCGGAGGTCCTGGTGGCCGAGCAGGCGGGCACGAAAGTACTCGCGCTGTTCGCCTCCGGCGGCGGGCTGACCAAGGCCGCGCTGAGCGAGGAACTGCGCCGCACCCTGCCCAGAACCAGCATGCCCCGCTACTTCTTCCTCCTTCCGGAGATGCCGCTGCACGACAACGGCAAGGTCGACCGGGGGCGGCTCCAGGAGATCCTCGACGGCAGGCTCGCCGAGGACACCGCGCTGCTGGCCGAGAGCACGCCGACCACGAGCCTGGCCGACCAGGTCCTGCGGGCGATGCGCTCGGCGCTCGGCTGGCCGGGCCTGACGGCGGGCATGCACTTCGCGGAGTCGGGCGGCGACTCCATCCAGGCCCTGTCCGTAGTGCACATGATCACCGCGGAGTCCGGGGTGCGGGTCGACGTCAAAGACCTGTACGACCATCCGAGCGCCGACGCGCTGACCCGGCTGATCGAGCGCCGCCGGCGCGACGGCGCGGCCGTCGAGGAGGAGTCCGTGCTGATGGCACGCGACGCGGCGGTGCCCGAAGGCGAGCCCATCAGGCACGTGACCAGGTCAGGCAGGTTGCAGACCGTGCTGGTCACGGGGGCGACCGGCTTCGTCGGCAGCCGCCTGGTCCACGAACTACTGACCCGTACCGGCCTGCGGGTGCGCTGCCTCGTACGGGCGGCCGACGGCGACGCGACCGCGCGGGTCGTGACCGCGCTCGCCGAGCGGGGACTCTGGGAGCGGCGCTTCGCCGACCGGCTGGAGGGGTACGCGGGCGACCTGGCCTCACCCGGCCTCGGCCTGGACACCAGGACCTGGGAGCACCTGGCACGCACCTGTGATCTGGTGCTGCACAACGGCGCGATGGTCAACTTCCTGTTCGACTACCGCGCCCACCGCCAGGCCAACGTCCGTGGCACCATCGAGCTGTTACGGCTCGCGATGGCGTACCGGCCCGTCCCGTTGCACTACGTCTCGACGCTCGCCGCGCTCCAGGAGGAGGCGTTCCACCGCGGCGAGCGCGTCCCCGAGGACTACGACCCCTCCCTCGCCAGGACACCCGTCGGCGGCTACAGCCGCTCCAAGTGGATCGCCGAACGCTACCTCGCCGAGGCCCGGCGCAGGGGCGCGCTCATCACCGTGCTCAGGCTCGGCGAAGTCATGCCGAGCGCCGACAACGGCTACCCCAACCCGCTCGCCCTCACCCACCTGCTGCTCTCGGCGTTCCTGCGACTGGGTGTCCGGCCCGACGTCTCCGCGCGCGCCGACTACACCCCGGTCGACTACGTGGCCTCCCGCGTCGCGGCCGCGGTCTGCGACGACGGCGTCTGGGGCGGCAACCTGCACGTCTTCCGCGCGGAGAGCGTCTGCTTCGACGACGTCCTGGTACGCGCGGGCGCGGCCATCGCGCCCATCCCGTGCGGGGACTTCGTGACGCTCGTGCGCGAGACCGGGCGGGCGAGCGCCGACCGCGAGCTGACCACGCTCGCCTCGCTCCTGCCCGCCATGCGGGACGAGAACGAGCTGCGGCGGGCCTTCAGCGGGCTGCTGACCGACAACCCCGCGCTGTTCCGCAAGGACGAGTGCCACCGGCTCGAACAGCGATGGCGGCTCGACGACGGCACCCTGGACGGCCCTATCGCCGCCTACCACGCCCGGCTGGCGAGCAGGGACGGCGACGCCCTCACCGCGAATCGGGTCCCGACCGGTTGATCACACGACAGAGGGGCTTAGGGATGCGCTACCGCAAGATGGGAAACCTCGGCTGGGAGGTCAGCGAGGTCGGATACGGCATGTGGGGCATCGGCGGCGGCCCCGGCGGCTTCACCGGCTGGGACTACGACGTCGCCCCACGCTGTCTCGACGAGGCCGTCGAACTGGGCTGCACCTTCTTCGACACGGCCTGGGTGTACGGGCGGGGGGTCAGCGAGCAGCTGCTGGGCGCGCTGCTGCGCCGCCACCCCGGCAGGAAGTTGTACGTGGCCACGAAGATCCCCCCGAAGAACCGGGAATGGCCCCCCAAACCGGGCGACACCCTCGACGATGCCTACCCCGCGGACCACATCAGGGAGTCCACCTACCGCAGCCTGGACAACCTCGGGGTCTCGCGCATCGACCTCATGCAGTTCCACACCTGGGAGGACCGGTGGGCCGGCGACGAGCGGTGGCAGGAGGCCATCGCGGGGCTCAAGAGCGAGGGGGTGATCGACGCGGTCGGCATCAGCGTCAACCGGTGGGAGCCGGCCAACTGCTTCGCCGCGCTCGACACCGGCCTCATCGACGTCATCCAGGTGATCTACAACATCTTCGACCAGGCGCCTGAGGACGAACTGTTCGACCGCGCGATGCGTGACGGCATCGGGATCATCGCCCGCGTCCCGTTCGACGAGGGCACGCTCACCGGCACGCTGACGGCCGGCAGCACCTGGCCGGAGGGGGACTGGCGCAGCACCTACTTCGGCCAGGAGAACCTCCTGCCCAGCGTCGAACGGGCCGAACGGCTCAAAGCGGCTGTCCCCGACGGCGTCTCGCTCCCCGAGGTCGCCCTGCGGTTCATCCTCCACCACCCGGCGGTCAGCACGGTGATCCCGGGCATGCGCAAGCCCGCCCACGTACGGGCGAACCTCGCCGCCAGCGACGGGAGACCGCTCGACGACGCCCTGCTGCGCGATCTGCGGCAGCACCGATGGGACCGTGTTCCCGCCTGGTGGTCCGGGTGAACCCGCCGCCGATCGTCATGTGGGCGCACTCGCGCTCGGCCTCGACGGCGTTCCTGCGCATGATGATCGAGCGGGGCGACGTGACCGTCCTGCACGAGCCGTTCCTGGCTCTGACCGAGGAGGGCGCGCTCGAGCTCCCGTCGCCGGACGGCGGGCAGGCGACGGCGCGCTCCGAGAAGGAGCTGCTCACCCGCCTCGCGGAGCTGGCCCGGGTGCGGCCGGTGTTCGTCAAGGAGGTGCTCGACTACGAGTACCCGCACCTCTTCAAGCACCCCGAGGACCTGGCCGGCCTCGTACACACGTTCATCGTCCGCGACCCGAGGCCGACCATCAGCTCGCACTACGCGATCAAACCGGCGGTGACCTGCGAGGAGATCGGCTACGAGCGCCTCGCGCGGCTGTTCGAGCTGGCCTGGGAGGCCACGGGGCGCGAGCCGCTCGTCATCCGCACGGAGCGGCTGGTGCGGGAGCCCGCGAAGGTGGTCGAAACCTTCTGCGCGTACACGGGGCTGGCCTTCCGCCCCGAAGCGCTCACCTGGGCCGCCGAGGACCGGCCTGAGTGGCGGCGGACCCGCCGATGGCACCAGGACGCGAGCGGCAGCGCCGGATTCGAGGAGCGCCGCAACACCTATCCGGCCACCGTGGACAACCACCCCGTCCTGAGGGCCTTCTACGACCACCATCTCCCCTTCTACCAGCGGCTCCTCCAGCACGAGAGGGAGAACCCATGTCAACAGCCATAAAGCAGTCTCCGGGCCGGTTGTTCGCGCAAGCCTTCGCCGACGACCCCGAACGCGCGGAGGTGACCTTCGACTACACCATCACCGAGGCGCACGAGCCGACCAAGGACAGGCCGCGCCTGACCGTGCGCAACCTGCTCAGGGTCATCCCCGTCGAGGGCGACGGGGCCAGGTTCTGGACGGAGTCCCCGCCCAGCGACGAGGAGCGGCAGGCGGTGCGCGACTCCGGCGTCCGTCGTGAGGCGGCGTTCAGGTTCGGGATGGCCGAGGCCAAGGTCCAGCCGATCCGGGCCTGGGTGCAGATCCCCGACGGGCTGACCGACGACCTGGACGCGCTCGCCACCTTCCTCGACTACCGGCTCCTGGTACGGCTCGCCACCGCGGAGAACCTCGCCCTGACGACAGCCCTGCTCGGCCACCCGGAGATCGCCCGCCTGCCGTACGACACCGACTACGTCGCCGGCGTCCTGGCGGCTTGCGACGAGGTGGAACAGTCGGGCGCGACCCCGCACGCGATGATCGTCAACCCCCACGACTACTACCACCGGCTCGTGGGCCGGAGCGGGCTGCTGGCGGAGCTGGCGGCGGGCAACGGCATGAAGGTCAGCCGCAACCGGTGGATCGGCCAGGGAGACGCCCTGGTCGGCGACATCTCCGTGGCGGCCAGGCTGCTCGACGCGCGCCGCTCGGTGATCCGCGCGGCCGAGCCTCCGCCCGGCACGTTCGCCCGGCCGGGCGTGGCCGTCTGCGCCGAGGTGTACGAGGGGGTCGCAGTGCATCTGCCGGGCCTGTTCTACCTGGTCACCCCTGCCGAGAGAAACAGCATATTTCCAGCTGGATAGCAATCAACTACAACAAAAACCAACGAAAGGCGGTGACCGTGTCAGACGCACGCGAGGAATATCGGCGCAACGGTTGGTGGCGAAGCGCGACCTTCCTGGACGACCTTCGACATCACGTGGCGACATTTCCCGAGAAATCCGTACTTATCAGTCGACGAGTCGCCGACGGTCTCACCGATGTCATCACGTATGCGGAGCTCGACCGGCTGACCGACCGGATCGCCCACGGCCTGATCCGGCTGGGCGTGCGGCCGGGTGACTTCGTCGCGGTCCAGTTGCCCAATCGCAGGGAAACGCTCCCCCTGACCCTGGCCTGCATCAAGATCGGTGCGCGCATCGCGCCGCAGATGCCGCTCTACCGGCACCGCGAGCTGGACTTCATGATCCGGCTGACCGAAGCGCGCGTGTTCATCACCGTGAACCGGATCGGTGATCTGCCGACGGCGGAGACGGCCATGACGCTCGCGGAGGAGATCCCGACCCTGGAGCACGTGGTCATCGTCGGCGGCGACGGCCCGCCCGGAGCGCTCGACTTCGACGAGCACCTGCTCGACCCGGAGCCCGGCGATCCCGAGGAGCTCGCCGGCCGGGCGCTGGGCCCGGACGATCCCTTCCTCATCCTGTTCACCTCGGGCACGACGGGAGAGTCCAAGGGCGCGCTGCACAGCCAGAACACCCTCTATGCCGCCATCAACGGCTACCGGGAGGCCTACGACCTGGACGACGACCTGGTCATCATGACCTCCCAGACGTCCATGCACTACGTGGGCCTGGTGATGACGTACCTGACGGCGCTGACGCTGGGCGGCACCGCGGTCACCGCCGACGTCTGGAACCCCGGCCTCTACCTCGACCTCGCGGCCGAGCACGACGTCACGATGTACTACGCCACGCCCCCGTTCGCCAGGGAGATCAGCGAGACGCAGGAGGTCAGCCCGCGCGACCTGTCCAGCCTGCGCATCTTCGTGTCGGGCTCGGCACCCGTCCCGCCGCACCTCGTGGAGCAGGTGAGCGAGACGCTCGGCGTACGGGTGTACGCGCTGTGGGGCATGACCGAGAACGGCGGCGTCACCATGACCCGGCCCGAGGACCCGCCGGAGCGGGCCGGAGAGAGCGACGGCACCGTCGTGTCCGGCATGGAGGTCCGCATCGTCGACGAGGAGAACCGGCCTGTCCCGGCGGGCGAGATCGGCGCTCTGCAGGTACGCGGCGCGGCGCAGTGCCTCGGCTACTACCTGCGCGACGAGATCTACGCCAAGTCGATCACGCCGGACGGCTGGTTCGACACCGGGGACCTGGCCCGCGACGACGGGTACGGCGGCATCCGCATCTCCGGCAGGACCAAGGACGTCATCGTCGCGAAGATGTGCTTCAAGCTGCCGGTGAGCGACCTCGAGGCGCTGCTCGGCAGGCATCCCGCCATCCGCGACATCGCGCTCATCGGCATTCCGGACCCGTCGCTGGTCGAGCTGGTGTGCGCCGTGGTGACGCCGACGGGCGAACCGCCCACGCTCGAGGACCTGCGGACCTACATGAAGGACGCCGGGGTGAACGAGTGGTTCTGGCCCGAACGGCTCGAATTGGTCGACGCGATGCCGCGGACCGTCACCGGCAAGATCCGCAAGGTCGAGCTGCGGGAGCGGTTCGGCGCGGCGTCGGACTGAGGTGGCCGGATCACGGGCGCTCCCGCTGGCCGTCCTGTGCGGGAGCGCCTTCCTCGGCGCGATCGACGTGCAACTGGCGAACATCGCCTTCCCCGACATCCTGCGCAGCTTCCCCGGCAGCAGCCTGCCCGAGCTGTCGTGGGTGTTCAACGGCTACGCGATCGTGTTCACCGCGGCACTGCTGCCGGCGGGCGGACTGGCCGACCGGTTCGGCTACCGCCGGGTCTTCCTCACCGGGCTGGCGGTGTTCGTGCTCGGCTCCACGTTGTGCGCGCTCGCCCCGTCGGCCGGCGTGCTGATCGCCGCCCGGGTCGTGCAGGGCGTCGGCGGCGGGGTGATCACCCCGCTGACGCTCGCCCTGATCCTGCCGTACTACCCGCCAGAACGCCGTGGCACGGCGATCGGCCTGTGGAGCGCGGCGCAGTCGGTGGCGATGGCGTCCGGGCCGTCGCTGGGCGGCCTGCTCGTCGGCGTCTGGGACTGGCGAACGGTGTTCTTCCTCCACCTGCCGGTCGGGCTCGTCGTCCTGGCGGGCGCGTGGCGCATCGTGACCCCGGGCGTGGCCAAGGCCGCCACGTCCAGGTTGCCGGACGTCACCGGCCTGCTCCTGCTGGTGGGGGCCATCGGCCTGCCCTCGCTGGCCATCGTGCAGAGTGACGCGTGGGGCCCCGGCAGCCCCGGCACGATCACCGCGCTCGTCGCGGGCGTCGTCGTGGGCGTCCTGTTCATCCGGCGCGCGCGGACGCACCCCGCCCCCATCGTGGACCTGAACGCCCTGCGGGCGCGCGGCACTCAGCGGGCCAACATCGCGATGTTCCTCCTCGGCCTGGTGATGTTCGCGCTGCCGCTGGCCAACATCCTGTTCCTCACCAGGATCTGGGGATACTCCGATGCCGCGGCGGGGCTCGCCGTCACCCCCGGAGCGCTCGCCCAGGTGTTGACCGCGCCGCTCGCGGGGCGGCTGGCAGCGCGGACCGGCCACCGGACACTGGCACTGTGCGGGGTCGCGCTGCTGGCCTTCGCCACGGCCTATCTGGCGTTCACGGCAGGCCCCGACCGGGCGTATCTCACGGTGGTCCTCCCCGGGGTCGTCCTGGCCGGGGCCGCCGTCGCCATGCTGGTCACCTCACTGAGCGGCGCGGCCGTGGCCGAGATCCCGCCCGCACGGCTCGCCACCGGCACTGCCCTGTCGGTCACCACGCGGGCCTGCGGCGCGGTCATCGGCGTCTCGGCGCTCGTCCTGGTCCTGTCGGGCAACCGGCTCGGCTCGATCGGCGCGTACCAGGGGGTCTGGGCGACCATGCTGGGGATCTGCGCCCTCGTCGCGGTCGCCGCCGCGAGCCTGCGCACCCCGGAGAAAGCCTCTGCGTAGCATCACGAGTAGGCCTCGGCCTGCGCGCTGTACAGGGTGGCGTACCGGCCGCCCAGCGCCATCAGCTCCTCGTGGGACCCCTGCTCCGTGACCCGGCCCTCCTCCAGGACGACGATGTGGTCCGCGCTGCGGACGGTGGAGAAGCGGTGCGAGACCAGCAGCGTGATCCGGCCGCGCCCGGTGGCCGCGTGGCGCAGGAAGTGCTCGTACAGCTCGTGCTCGGCCTGCGGGTCGAGCGCGGCGGTGGGCTCGTCCAGCACCAGCAGCAGCGGGTGCGGCCGCATCAGGGAGCGGGCCAGGGCCAGCCGCTGCCACTGGCCGTGCGACAGCTCGGCGCCCGCGTAGAGCCGGCCGAGCTGGGTGTCGATCCCGTCGGGGAGCTGCTCGGCGATCGGCGCGGCGCCGGCCTTGTCCAGGGCCTTCGTCACCGCGGCGGTGTCGTCGGCCGACGGCAGCCAGCCTGCGCCAACCGCCTGCCGGAGCGGGAGCTGGAACTTCACGAAGTCCTGGAAGACGCCGGTCAACCGCAGCCGCCAGGACTGCAGGTCCAGCTCGGCGAGTGGTACGCGGTCGGCCGTGATGTGGCCCGCGGTGGGCGCGTACATGCCGCTGAGCAGCTTGACCAGGGTGGTCTTCCCGGCCCCGTTGCTGCCCACCAGGGCGACCGTGGAGCCGGCGCGCAGCGTCAGGTCCACGCCGGACAGCACCGGCTCCGCCGAGCCCGGGTAGGTGAAGGCGACGCCGTGGAGCTCGATGCCGTGCCGGAGCTCGTCCGGGGCGGGCCGGGCGCCGGTGGAGCGGTGGCGGCGCGCGTAGTCGAGCAGCCAGAGGTAGTGGCGGGTGGAGTGCCCGGCGTCGGCGATCTGGGAGAAGCCCTGCACGGTGCCGTACACCTGGAAGCGGAGCTGGGTGCCGAGGCTGATGACCAGCATCAGGTCACCCAGGGTGGCCTCGCCGCGGCCGACCATCCTGGTCATCAGCACCAGCGCGGCGACGAACCCGGCGGCGTAACAGAGCCAGCCGGCCAGCTCCCAGCCGATCGCGCCGATGCGGGCCCGCAGGACGGCGTCGATCACGGAGTGGCGGGCGGCGTCGGCCGCGGTGTCCAGGACGGGGCCGGCGCCCGAGACATAGATCTCCTTGCCGGTCTCCGGCTCGATGCACATCCGGTGCAGGCGCTGTTCCAGGCGGGACTGCTCGGCGGTGGCGACGTGGGCGTCGGCCAGCCGCCGGCGGGCGCGCCCGGCCGCCCACAGCGGCGGAAGGGCGAGCACGGCCAGCGCGGACAGCGCCGGGTGCACCGAGGCCAGCAGCCACAACGACAACCCGACGCTGACCACCGAGATGGCCGTGTCGGACAGCGCCCAGCAGGAACCGGCCAGGGCGCGGGTGTTGCGGCGCAGCAGGCTCAGCCGATCGAGGTAGTCGGTGCGTTCGAGGTGCTCGAGGGTGGGGATGGCGGCGGTGACGTCGAGGATCTCGCCGCTGACCGCGATGTCCACCCGGTTGATCAGGTCGTCCTGGTAGTTGTAGCGCGTGCGGTTGCCGGCGGCCAGGATGGTGTGAGCCAGGGTGCCGACGACGACGGCCACGACGAGGGCGCCGGCGGCGTGCAGGCCCGCGGCGTCCACGACCCAGCGCTGGCCGAGGGCGGTGAGGGCGGTCGCGGCGGCCTGGCCGACGGACAGCAAGGTGATCATCGCGAAGACGGCGCGGTCGGCTCGCCAGGCGAGGGCGAACATGTGGCGGACCAGTCGGATGTTCTCGCTCATCGGCTCGTCGCTCCCGTGTCGGTGAACCGGGCCGCCTGCAGGCGGAAGAGCCGCGCGTAGGCGCCCCCTTCCGCCAGCAGGCTCGCGTGGCTTCCCTGCTCGGCCACCTGGCCGCTCTCCAGCAGCACGATCCGGTCGGCGTTGCGCACGGTGGAGAGGCGGTGGGAGATCAGCAGCACCGTGGTCCCCGGCACCTCGGCGACGACCTGCCGGTAGAAGCTCGCCTCGGCCTCGACGTCCAGGTGCGCCGTCGGCTCGTCCAGGATGAGCACGTCACGGCCGTGCTCGACGGCGAAGATGGCCCTGGCGATGGCGACGCGCTGCCACTGCCCGCCGGAAAGGTCGGTGCCGTCGGCGCGCTCGCGTGCGAGAGGGGTCCCGTAGCCGTCCGGCAGCGCCTCGATCACGCCGTCGATGCCGGCGCGGCGGGCGGCGGCGCGGATCCCGTCGAGGTCGGAACGGTGTTCCGGCGCGGCCATCGCGATGTTGTCGGCGACGGAGAGCGGGTAGCGGTTGAAGTCCTGGAACACCGCGGCCACGCGGCGGCGCCACTCCGGCAGGTCGCCGGGGCCGAGCGGCCCGCCGTCCACCAGCACCCGCCCGGCGGTGGGCGGGAACAGGCCGGCGAGCAGTTTGATCAGCGTGGTCTTGCCGACGCCGTTCTGTCCCACCAGGGCCAGCACCTCGCCGGGGTGGACGGTCAGGTTCACCCCGGCGACGACGTCGCGGTCCGTGCCGGGGTAGCGGAAGACCAGGTCCTCCAGGCGGATCTCCGCCGGAGCGGACGTTCCGCGCGGCGCGCCCCCGGACCGGGCACGCGACCCGTACTGCTTGCTCAGCCGGTCGAGCGCGTGGACGGCGCCGAGCCCGAACTCGATGTCGAACGCCTCGTAGCCCATGGAGCTGATGGAGAAGAGGCCGAACGCGGACACCAGCACGGTCACCAGGTCGGCCGGGGAGAGCGTGCCGTTCACGGCGGCCAGGCCGGGGAACAGCAGGGCGGCCCCGGCCGACACCACCGCCAGCACGGCCGTCAGCCACTGCTGCCGCAGGATGCCGCGCCGGTACGCCCAGATGGGCCTTGCCCAGGCCAGCACTTCCCGGTTACGGCGGCGCACCACCCACTCCTGCAGCCCGAACAGGCGGATCTCCTTAGCGGCCGGAGCGGTCGAGGCGACGTCCGACCAGTGCTCGCCCCGGCGGCGAAGGTCCTCACGGGTGTCCGCCGCCGTCGCCAGGCCGACCCACCAGCGGCGGATGAGCGCGCGCTGGGTCAGCGCCGTGGCCAGGAGGAAGACGGCCAGCAGCGGCGAGAACTCCACCGCCACCACGGCCGCGGAGCCTGCTGCGCCCAGCATCCTGAAGACCAGCCGGAGCTGACCGACGGCGGCCGTGCCCGGGGAGCGGACCCGGCCGCCGCCCGGATCTGAGGCGCGGGAGGCGTCGTCGGCGAACGCCGGATCCTCCAGGTGCGCCATGTCGGCGGGCGCGAGCGCGAGCCGGCGGACCTTCCGCATCACGCGGGCGTCGACGCGGCCGGCCACGAACTGCTCCAGCGCGCCGCCGAGCGCCTGGAGCACCTCGGTGACCGCCAGCAGGGTCGCCATCGTGACCAGCGGCCACACGATCGCGGTGCCGGGCTCCCGCCCGCCGGCGGCGCCGGTGAGTGCGGCGACCAGCCAGCCGGTGGACAGGGCGGTGGCGGCGGGGGCCAGCGCCCCTCCGGCGTGCACGAGCACCAGGCCGGCGGCGGCTTTCCGGTCTTGGAGCGACAGGTGTAACAGGCGGGTTCGTTCGACCAGCAGCGTCCTCACGGGGCGGGTGCCTCCATGCATGGGGGGTATGGCCGGGCGCGCACGGCGACGTCCTTGGTCAGGCCGCGGCGCCCGGAGATCATACGTCAGCGATGCATAGGTGCCCAGACCGTCATCGGGCCGGCGCCTCGGTTGGCCCAGGCGTAGTACGGCACGAACGTGAGATCGACCGGGCCCCCGTGCTCCGGTTCCCGGGGGGCGGCGGCGGTGCGGTAGGGGAAGCCGCCGTCCTCCTCCAGGTGCACGTGGGCCCGGCCGCGTGCGGTGACCGGCACCACGTCGGCGGGCAGGCCGGCGACCGCCGTCCCGTCGCGCAGGTCCGCCCCGGCCACGCACAGGTCGTCCACGATGACGCCGGGGTGGTCGGCCTGCTCCAGGCAGTACACGAGGGGGCCGCGCTCGACGGCGACCTGGCCGCGGGCCACGTCGAGCTGGGGTACGGCCGCGGTGAGGCGGGGGCGGATGGCGAGGTCCAGGGTGATCCGGTCGCCCGGCCGCCAGGTGCGCCGGACGCGGTGGTAGGAGCCCGGCTCGACGGGCCGGTCGTCCGCACTAGTCTCGCCGAATGCGCCAGACGCGCCGGATATGGCCAGTGCCGCCTGGTCGGCCCACGCCGGGATGCGCGCTGAGAACGTCCACGGCCGGTCAGGGGTCTCGCGCACGACGATCTCCACCCGGCCGCTCCACGGGTAGTCGGTCGCCACTTCCAGCAGCACGTCGCCGGCCCGGATCGTGCCGGGGGCGTACAGGTGGAGCTGGACGCCGTCGCCGTCCTGGGTGGCCAGGTAGTGGTCGAGGGAGGAGAGCAGGCGCATCACGTTGGGCGGGCAGCAGGCGGTGCCGTACCAGTCCTGGCGGCCGCGGGCGGGCGCGCGGAAGTCGTCGGGGTTCGCGCCCGCGCGCACGCGCAGCGCGTTGACGTAGAAGAAGCGGTCGCCGCCGAGGGAGACGCCGGGCAGGACGGCGTTGTAGAGGGTGCGCTCGATCAGGTCCGCGAAGGCGGCCCTGCCGGTGGCCAGCAGCATGCGCCACGACCACTGAATGCTGCCGACGGCCGCGCAGGTCTCGCAGTACGCGGTCTCGGAGGCCAGCTCGTGGGGGCCGCCGAACTGCTCGCCGTACCAGACCGAGCCGAGTCCCCCCGTCAGGTACGTCTTGGTCGCCACCATGTCCAGCCACTGCCGTTCCAGGGCGTCGAGCAGTGCGAGGTCGGAGGTCTCGACGGCGACGTCGGCCGCGCCCGCGGCCAGGTACATGGCGCGCACCGCGTGTCCCTCGACGGTGGTCGCCTCGCGCACCGGCACCCGGTCCTGGCGGATGCCGGGCCCGTGGTGGCCCTTGAGCGGGAGGAGGGAGTGGCCGCGGGTGGCGATGAGCCGGGCGGCGAGGTCCAGGTACGAGCGCGTGCCGGTCTCCCTGTGCAGCTCGGCCAGGGCCATCTCGACCTCGGGGTGGCCGTCGAGCGCGTCCTCGGGCAGCGTCTCGACCAGGTGGTCGGCGAAACGGGTGGCGACCTGCAGCAGCGTGCGGTCGCCGACCGCGCGGCCGCCCGCGACCGCGGCCTGCATGAGGTGGCCCGCGCAGTAGAGCTCGTGGCTGGAGGCCAGGTCGGAGTAGCGCTCGCGGCCGGTGAGCTGGGTGTGGGTGTGCAGGTAGCCGTCGGTGCACTGCGCGCCCGCGACGAGCTCGGCGGCCTCCTTGTACGACCTCGCCAGGTCGTCGTCCTCGGCCCTGCCGCGCTCCCAGGCGAGCGCCTCCAGCCACTTGTAGACATCGGAGTCCGCGAACACCTTGCCGCGATGCTCGCCCGCCAGCCTGAGGTTGTCGAACGCGCCGGACTCGCGTACCCGCTCGCCGCCCAGCGGGATCGTCACCTCGCGGTTCACGCGCTGCCGCGCGCCCCAGAACCCTCCTCGGATCCGCCCGCCCGCCACGGGCCGGAGGGCCACCGCGGCGTCGGGCCGGGGCCGCACGACCGAAGACATCCGATCATCACTCATATCGCCATCCTGCTTCAGCCTTCCATATCTAACAAGATACGAATATTTATGCCGAGGTAGGGGCATGGGACAACGGACGCGTTGTTTCAGGCGAAGGGACCCCCATGCCCGAGATTCCCGACACGGTGTTGCTCGAAGAACGGGCCGAGCTGGCGATGAACGCGGTGGCCGGACTGCCCGACCAGGACATGGACGGCATTCCGTACTTCAGTGCCGACCTGCTGGCCCGCCCGGCGGCCCTGCGCCACGGCGACTGGGACTACGGCTCCAGCCACGGACGGCTCCTCGACGCCTGCCTGATCGCCAGGCACATGACGGGCAAGGACACGTGGCGGGAGGTCGAGGAGGGGTTCAGGCGGCGGCTGATCGGCTTCTTCGGCGAGGACGGACTGAGCTACCGGCTGGCGCGCCCAGAGGTGGGCTGGCCCGCGAACGCCAACCTCGTCGACCAGCGCGCCGTGCTCCTGTCGCTCACCACGTGGTACGTGTCCGACGGCGACCCCGAAGCGCAGAAGCTGGTCGACCGGCACGTGGCCGCGCTCAAGCGGATCGCGATCAAGGAGCGGGACGTGTGGTTCTACCCTGCCTCCGAGTACACCCCGGACGGCTGGCCGTCCCCGAACGCCATCGCGCTCCGCCTCGCCCCCGACCCGGCCTCGTTCAGCGGGCGGCTGATCATGCCGCTGCTTCGCTACCACCAGGCCACCGGCAACGGGGACGCGCTGGAGCTGTGCGGCTGGTTCGCGCGGCTGATCGTGCACAAGAGCGGGGTGTTCGGCGAGGACGGGAGCTTCAATTCCGCCCGCGCGTACCGCAGCGGCCACTTCCACACCCGCATCGGCACCCTGGAGGGGCTCGCCCGCTACGCCCGCTTCACCGGCGACCACGAGCTCACCGCCTACGTCCGCCGCGCCTACGACTGGGCGCTCGGCCAGGCCACCGCGTTCGGCTGGACCCCCGGCGACCTCGCGGACCAGCGGTACGAGCACGAGAGCTGCTCCCTGGTCGACCTGATCGGCGCCGGCACCACGCTGGCGAAGTCCGGCCACACCGCGTACTGGGGCGTGGTGGAGCGGTTCCTGCGCAACCACCTCGTGGAGTCGCAGCTGCTCGACCTGAGCTGGGTCGAGTCCGCGCCCGACACCTCGGGCGACGAGCCGGGCTGGGTGACGCACGTGCGGGTGGGCGAGCGGGTCCGCGGCGCGTTCGCCGGGTACGGCGCGCCCAACGACTTCGTCTGCGACGTCGAGCTGGGCCGCGGGCACACGGCCGACGTGCAGGCGTGCTGCGTCGGCTCGGGCGTACGCGGCCTGTTCTGGGGCTGGAACTCCATCGTCACCGCCGACTCCCGCGCCCTCCGGGTCAACCTGCTGCTCACCCGGGCCACCCGGCAGGTCACCGTGCTCAGCCACCTCCCCCACGAGGGCCGGGTCGACCTGGACATCCACGAGGACCTGCCGGAGCTGCGGCTGCGCGTGCCCGACTGGGCGGGGTACGCCAAGGTCCGCGTGACCCGCGACGGCGGACCGGCCGACGGGGGCGGCGGCTTCGACGGGACGCAGGCCGGGGCGTGGGCGCCGGACGGCTACCTGTCGATCCCCGCGCCGCGGCGGGGCGAGCGGGTCACGGTGACGTTCCCCGTGCCGGAGACGACCTCCACCGAGGTGGCGGCGGGGCGGGAGTACCGCGTGCGGTGGCGGGGTGACGACGTGATCGGCATCAGCCCCGAGGGGACCGCCCGGCCGATGTACAGCGGGCGCAAGGTCCATCCGACCGCGCCCCGGCGCGACTACCCGCTGACCCGCCCGGCGAAGGAGTGGGCGTGGTGAGCTGGTCACTCCCCGAGGTGCCCGACGGCGACCCGTTGAGGCCGTACGACCTGCGCTGCGAGCACCGCGCCACGCCGCTCGGGATCGGCACACCCGTGCCCCGGCTGAGCTGGCGGCTGGCCTCGGACCGGCGCGGCGACGCGCAGCACGCGTACCGGGTCCGGGTCCATGCGCGCGGCGCCCTCGTCTGGGACAGCGGCTGGGTCGAGGGCCAGGACGTCAGCGCCGACTACGGGGGCGCGCCGCTGGCGTCGTTCACCCGCTACACCTGGCGGGTGGAGGTACGCGGCGGCGGTTCAGCCCAGATGCGCCACGGCGGGGCGGCCGAGTCGTGGTTCGACACCGGGGTGATGCACCAGGACGAGTGGCGGGCGGCGTGGATCGGCCACGATCCCGAGACCGAGCCGCCGTTCGAGCCACCCACCGACGACCGCGAATCGCGCAGCCCCCGCACCGCGCACCTGCCCGCCCCCCGGTACTTCCGGCGGGTGGTCGACCTGCCGCCGGCGACCGCTCATCCGGCCGTTGCCCGGAGGGCGGCTGAAGTGGGCCTCGGCCTCGTACGACACGCCGCTGGGCCGGCTGAGCAGCCGGTGGGAGGCGGACGGCGGCGCGCTGCGGCTGGACGTCCGCATCCCGCCGGGCGCGGTGGCCACCGTGCACGTGCCGACGACCGACCCGTCCTCGGTCCGGGAGTCCGGCATGCCCCTCCCCGGGACGACGCCCGCACACGAGCCCACCCGACCTGCGAGCGAGCCGCCGCCGGACACCGCCGACTCGCCACCCGGGCAGGCGGTGAGCGCCACCGACTCGACGCTCGTGCAGGTGGGCACCGCTGACTCGCCACCCGTGCAGGTGGTGGGCGTGAGCGGGGCGGCGCTGGTGTGCCGGGTGGCGTCCGGCCGGTACGAGTTCACCGCGGCGTGGGAGCGATGACGGGAGGCGGCCGTCCGGTGACCACCTGGGCGGCCGCCGCCGAGCGGGCCGGGGGTGGGCTGCGGGACCTCACCGTGCGCAACATCGTGCGGACCAGCGCGGGCGGGACCGGCTTGCGGGTGCGGCTCACCAACGCCTTCGGGGACCGGCCGGTGACGTTCGGGCACGTCTACGTGGGCGTCCCGGCCTCAGGGGCGGCGCTGGCGCCTGGGTCGAACCGGATGCTCACGTTCGGTGGGATCCCGGAGGTGACGCTGGCGCCGGGCACGACGGCGCTCAGCGACCCGCTGCCCGGCCACGTGGCGCCCCGGCAGCGCCTCGCCGTCAGCCTCCACCTCCGGGGCGACGGCGGCACCCTGACCGGCCGCAACCGCGCCACGGCCCCGCCCTACCCACCGCGATCGGGCACCACGTCCGGGCAAGGTGCGGCCTCGCCCGCCTACCGGTCTCTCCCCGGTGACCACGCCGCCGACGAGAGCGGAGCCGCGTACACCGAGGAGATGGCGATCTGGCACTGGCTGGACGCAGTGTCCGTCATCGCGCCCGGCCAGGTGTCGGCAGTGGCGGTGCTCGGGGACTCGATCACGACCGGCGTGGGGTCCGAGACGGGCCACGGCTGGGCGGACCTCCTCGCCGACCGGGCACTGCGGGAGTCGTGGCCGCTCGCCGTCGTCAACGAGGGGGTGTCCGGCGGGCGGGTGCTGGCCGCCGGGACCGGACGCCCCGCCGAGGAGCGGCTGATCGCCGAGGTGCTGACCAAGCCGGGGATCGGCGCGGTGATCCTGCTGGCCGGGATCAACGACCTCGGGGCGGGCGCGCGGGCGGACGCCCTCATCGCCGCCTACCGCCGCATCGTCGCCAAGGCGCATGCCGCCGGGGTACGCGTGATCGGCGGCACGTTGGCCCCGTTCGGGGGCGCCGAGTACCACACTCCCGAGGGGGAGCTGGCCAGGGTGGCGGTGAACGCGTTCGTGCAGGACGGCGGCGCCTTCGACGGGCTCGCGGATTTCGACGCGGCGCTCCGCGACCCCTCGGACCCGAGCCGCCTGCTGCCCCGGTACGACTGCGGCGACCACCTCCACCCGAGCGCGGCGGGCCACCAGGCGATGGCGGCCGCCGTCGAATCAGCGCAGCTGATCGGCCCAGATCGGGCTCAGGCCACCGATCGCTCCCCCGTCCCATGAGCTCGCCGCGCCAAACCCAGCCCTTTGCCGCACGAGCCGGGCGATGCCATCAAGCCACGTCGTGTCACCGATGCCCGATGGAACCAAGCCAAGACGCAGACGATTGCACGGTAGTGAGGCGAATCACAGATAAGGGAGTGAAGCGAGGATCATGGATGCGCTGCTGTATGTCCGCTCGTCGCGCCGCATGCTGGGACCACGCCCACCATGCGGGGTGATCCCGTCGGAACCATTCCGCCACTGTCTCACGGTTCCCGTTGAAGATCGACTCGCGTAGAAGTGTCCTGCGCAGTGACCGCCGCAGGATCCGAGGCATGATGACCCGCCGCGGGTAGTCCAGCCATACGACGGTGTCAGCACGCTCCCACAGCAAGTCACGGACTGCCGGGTAGCCGAACGAGTCGATGACCCAGGATGGTGAACTGGCGATCTCTGCGACCTGATCGGGAAACCGCTCGCTCACGGCCCAGCCGGGACCGGCGAAGTACAGGGCGTCCATCTCGTGATAGGGCACCGCGAGTCGGCTGCTCAAGGCTCGCGCCATGGTGGACTTACCCGCCCCACTGATACCCACTACGAGGATGCGCTGCATCCATGCAGGCTAAGCCCGATGCGCAGCGACGGGAACGCGAAAGCGGTCGTTTCCGCCGGAAGGCAGCGTCGCTGAGAAGTAACAGCGCCCGGCTTGCGGTGGGATTCTCGAGCGGGGCTGTGCACCGCGCGCCGCCCCGCGCCCTGCCGCGCCCCCTGTTCCCCGAAGGGACCCCGCCGAAGCGCGGCGGGGTCGGGGGAACGCGGACCGGTCAGCGGCCGGGGCCGGGGAGCCGGGTCGCCGGTTCAGGGCGGTGGATGCCCCGCGGGCGGTAGCCGAGGGCGTCCGAGACGCCGAGGTGGTCGGCGAGCAGCCAGATGATGGCCAGCCACATCTCGGTCCCCTGCAGCCCCGGCGTGCGGGCCGCGCCGCTCCCCCGGGTCAGGGCGAAGCTGAGGCCCGCGCCGTCGTGCCAGCCGCCCACCGCCCGGAGGAGGTGTTCGCGCGCCCACGCCTCCCCCTCCCCGCGGCGGTGCCGGGTCTGCCTGCCCAGCAGCCACAGCGGGTGGATGACGTCGAGCACGTTGCAGGCGTTGCCGGTGTCGGGGCCGAAGTAACGGGGGTCGGCGGCCTGGGCGAGCACGGTGTCGACGGCCCGCTCGGGGTACGGCAACGGCACGCCGAACTGCGCGAACGTCCCCCGCGTCAGCCGGTAGAAGCCGTTGACCACCTGCAGCCAGCCCGCGTCGGGATCCGGCTCGCCCCACATCCCGTGGGCCTGGCTGCAGCGGGTCAGCAGCCACCCGTACAGGGTCTCGAGCTCGCCGCGCGCGCCGAAATCGGCGAGGTTGCGGTGGAGGCCCGTGCCGAACGCGTCCACCCACGAGCCCGCCGTCCAGGCGTTGCGGGCCCAGTCGAGGGAGTCGAGCGTGGCGAGCAGGTCCTGCGAGCCGAGGTTCGCGACGGCGTGGACGGGGTGCTGGAACCGGGTGCCGAGCAGGTCGAGGGCGTAGCCGACGCAGAGCACGTGATACGCGGCGGCTCCGTCCAGCTCCGGCGAGCCGGAACCACTGGTCTCCGGCGAGCCCTGAGCGCCGGTCTCCGGTGAGCCGGGGGCGCCGATCTCCGGGACCAGGCCGGTGACCGGGTCCTGGCGGTCGCGGAGGAACGCGACGATCTCCTCCCGCGCGGGTGTCGGCGGCGGGCCGTCCAGCAGCAGGTCGGCGATCTCCACCGCGTCGCACCAGGCGCGGACGGTCGGCGGGGCGTCCGGGCGGTCCACGTACCGCTCGCCCGTCCAGCACCGGCCGAGCACCGCCTCCGCCTGCTCCCTGGCGCGGGCGGCGAAGTCGGCGAGCAGCCGTTCGAGGTCCTGCCCGGCGGCCGGAGCGGGGCGCGAGGCGCGGCGGTCGCGGATGCGGCGGGCCGGGTTGCCCGCGACCATGGCCCAGGCGGGCACGTCCTTGGTGACGACCGCGCCCGCGCCGACGATGGCGTGGTCGCCGATCGTCACCCCGTCGAGCACGACCACGTTCGAGCCGATCCACACGTCGTCGCCGATCCGGATGCCCTTCGACGTGGTCGCCTGGCGGAAGACCGGGCGGTCCGGCGCCGTGCTGTGGTTGAAGCCGAGCAGGGACGTGTGCGCGCCCACCCGCACCGCGTTCCCGAGCACGACGTTCCCCCGCACCACGGCGTACGGGTTGATGGTGCAGTCGTCGCCCATGACGATGTCGTGGGTGACGTACGCGTGGGCGGCGATGTAGCAGTGGTCGCCCATGCGCAGGCTGTCGGCGTACACGGCCGCCAGCGGCGAGACGAACACCTTGCCCGCCGCGTCGATGTCGATGCTCGCCCGCAGCGCATCCAGGTGGCGCTCCTGGGCGAGGCGGTCCTCCTCGGTGGCGTGGTCCCAGAACAGCCACGGGCAGAAGTCGAACTTGGTCGGTTCCGTCATGCGATCAAAATCCTCTCAGGCGGTCAACGTCATCGACCAGGAGTAGCGCCGGACCGGCAGGCGGTACCGCCCAGGCAGGGCGGGGCCGCAGGAGGCGCTGCCGATGCCCTGCTGGCCGTGGTCCAGGTTCAGCCAGACGCGGCCGGAGTCGCGCAGGTCGTGGGGGCGGTGGGCGGCCTGCAGCGCCTCGCTCGTCCATCGGCGGGCGGTGAAGTCCAGGTGCGGCTCGCCATCCACGCGCAAGGTGGGCAGCCCCGTGCCCGACAGCTCCAGCCAGCGGGTCTCGACGTGGTTGCCGTTCTCCTGCGGCACGACGTACGGGGTCTGGAGCGCGTCGATCGGCAGCGCGAACCGGCCCACCCGGGCGGCGGACCGGCTGTCGGCGTACGACTCGCCCGGGCCGCGGCCGAACCACTCGACGTCGGTGTAGCCGCCGGGCAGGGCGAACCTGGCTCCCATGCGCGGCGGGCTCACATCGAGGTGGCCGTACGCGGTGTCGTGCCAGTCGCCGACGGGCTCGGCCTCGATCCGCAGGCGCAGCGCGCCGTCCTGCCATTGCCAGGTGTACGTGGTGCGGAAGCCGAGGGTCCGGGTGGCCGGGCCGCTGCGGCCGTGGACGACGAGCGTGCGGTCGTCGGGCCGGTCGATGCCGCCGGTCCGGTGGAGGAACCGGTCGAGACCCACGGCCTCCCAGTCGGCGGCCAGCGCGTTCCTCGGGCCCTGGCCGCGGTCGTTCTCCGTCGGGGCGCGCCACACGTCGAGCACCGGCCCGTCCAGTTCGACGCCGTGGAGCCGGGTCAGCCGCCCGGTCCTCAGGTCGAACACCGCCCCGCCCAGCCGCAACCCTCCTCCAGACGCCCCGCCCGGCCGCAACCCTCCGCCGGCCGACTCGCTCGCCGCGGGCAGCGGGCGGCGGCGGTGGGTGCCGTCGCCGAGCCTGGCCTGGCCGAAGGCGACGACGTGACCGGCCGGCGCCCAGCAGGTCGCGGTGGCGAGCGCGGCTTCGATCGTGATCCACGTCTCACCCTCCGCCGCGACCGCGACCTCCGGCAACGGCACCCGCACCGTCTGGCGTGGGCCGCAGGGCGGGACGGGCAACGGCCCGCTTCCCGGCGGCGCGCCGCCCGCCACCTGAGCCTTGCCCGCCCGCGAGCCGTCCACCTCCACCCGCCAGCGGAACTCCAGGTGGCCGAGGCCGATCAGGTCGTGCTTGTTGACGATGACGACCTCCCCGGCCGCCGCGTCCACCGCGATCCCGACCGGCTCGATCGCCTTGCGCAGCTCCGCCAGGCCTGGCGACGGCGTGCGGTCGGGGAAGAGCAGGCCGTCCAGGCAGTACCGGCCGCCGTTCGGCTGGTAGTCGATGTCGCCGCCGTGCCGGAAGTACGGACGGCCGAGCGAGTCGTGTCCCGCCAGCCCGTGGTCGATCCACTCCCACACGAACGCCCCGCAGAACCGCTCGTGCGACTCCAGGATCGCCTGGTAGTCGGCCAGCGAGCCCGGCCCGTTGCCCATGGCGTGGGCGTACTCGCACAGCAGGAACGGCAGCCCGCGACGGCGCACGTCGTCGGGCGACTCCGGCGCCACCCCCTCAGGCGGGTCCTCCTTCCGCTCCCCGATGCGCTCCAGGTCGTCCAGCGACGGGTACATCAGGCTGTAGAAGTCGGAGTGGCGGTAGCTCGGGTCGCGCTCGTAGTGCAGCGGCCTGCTGGGATTGTGCTCCCGCAGCCACCGCTCGATGTCGCCGAACGCCGGCCCGCTGCCGCTCTCGTTGCCCAGGGACCAGATCACCACGCTGGGATGGTTCTTGTCGCGCTGCACCATGCGCCGGGCGCGGTCGAGGAGCGCGTCGCGCCACATCGGCTCGGCCGGCGGGTTGCCCTCCCAGCCCGCGTAGATGAACCCGTGGGTCTCGATGTCGCACTCGTCCACCACCCACAGGCCGTACTCGTCGCAGAGCCGCAGGAACTCCGGGTGCGGCGGGTAGTGGGCGGTGCGGACGGCGTTGACATTGTGCTGCTTCATCAGCTCGATGTCGCGGATCATGGTGTCGCGGTCGAGCGCGCGGCCGCGCTCGGGGTGGTGCTCGTGCCGGTTGACGCCGCGGAACAGCACCGGCGCCCCGTTGACGAGCAGCCGCCCACCGGCGATCTCGACGGTCCTGAAGCCGATCGGCAGGTCGATCGTCTCGCCGGCGGCCCGCAGAGTGCCGCGGTAGAGGCGCGGGTGCTCCGCGCTCCACGGCTCGACGCCCGGGACGGTGACCTCCTCCCCCGTGGCGACGGACAGTCCCAGCTCAGGGATCTCGACCAGGCCGGGGGCGTCGGCGGTGACGCGGAGGGTGCCGGAGCGGTTCGGGGCGTCGTAGGAGGCGCGGACGGTGAAGTCGTCGATGCCGTCCGAAGGGCGGGCCAGCAGCTCCACGTCGCGGAAGATGCCCGGCAGCCACCACATGTCCTGGTCCTCGAGGTAGCTGCCCGACGACCAGCGCTGCACGCGTACGGCGAGCAGGTTGCCGCGCGGCCGGACGAGCCCGGTGACGTCGAACTCGAACGGCAGCCTGCTCCCCTTGGAGTGGCCCAGCAACGAGCCGTTCAGCCACGCCGTGCCGCAGGAGTCCACCCCCTGGAAACGCAGCACGGTCCGGCCCTCGGGCCAGGCGTCGGGCAGGTCGAAGCCGAGCCGGTAGTCGCCCGTGGGGTTGCCGTCGGGCAGTCGCGGCGGGTCGATGGGGAACGGGTAGGCGGTGTTGGTGTAGAGCGGCCGGTCGTACCCCTCCAGCACCCAGTGCGACGGCACGCGGATCGTGTCCCAGCCGGTGTCGTCGAGTGCCGGGTCGGGCAGTGAGGGGCCGGTGCCCTCGGCGGTGTCCGAGAGGCGGAAGCGCCACCGGCCGTTGAGCGACAGGCGTGGCGCGTCGGAGAGGAAGTCCGCGCGCGCCGCCCGCCGCCCGGAGCCCGGCCCGGGGTCTTCGTGGAAATCGAGCATTCCGAACTGTCCCTCCGAGACCAAAACGTTTTAACTCTAGACGCCCGGATCCGCGGTGACCATCCCTCTACCCATCCTTCCTTACCCTCGAAAGGTTCCGAAATATGCATTGACATCCGAGGTTGAATAAATATACGATGCATAAATCGTTTCAATAAGGTAGGTGCGCCCATTGAGCGGGTTTCTGCCGGATTGGGAGTCGTTACGCCGCCACCGCATCCCCGAGTGGTTCGGGGAGGCCAAGTTCGGCATCTGGTCGCACTGGGGGCCGCAGTCCGTGGCGAGCTCCGGCGACTGGTACGCCCGCCATCTGTACGGCATGCAGCCCTGGTCCGAGCCCTGGGAGCGGCGAAGGGCCGAGCGCCAGCACGCCCACCACCGCGCGCACTTCGGCCGCGGCGGCACGAAGGACCTCTTCCCGCGCTGGCGCGCCGAGCGCTTCGACCCCCAAGAGCTGATCGACCTGTACGTCTCCAGCGGTGCCCGCTACTTCGTCGCCCTGGCCGCCCACTGCGACAACTTCGACCTGTGGGACTCGAGGCGGCACGCCTGGAACGCCGCCCGCATCGGCCCGCGGCGCGACATCGTCGGCGCATGGGAGCGGGCGGCCCGCGCGGCCGGGCTGCCGTTCGGGCTGAGCTTCCACCACAACTGGACGTGGCGCTGGCTCGACGTCGCCCACGGCGCGGACCCGGCCACCGGCGAGCCGTACGACGGGGCGCTGACCAGGCACGACGGCACGGGCACCTGGTGGGAGGGCCTGGACCCGGCCGAGCTCTACCCGGCCAGGCACGCGACGGGAGCCAAGCCCCCGCCGCAGGTGGCGGACCGGTTCTACGACCGCGTCCGCGAGGCGCTCGACCGCTACCGCCCCGACCTGGTCTACCTCGACGACGGCCGCCTGCCGTTCGACGCGGGCAGCGTGGTCGAGTCGGAGCCGGTCAGCACGCGAGGGCTCGAGCTGCTCGCCCACTACTACAACACGTGCCCGACCGGCGGACTCGTGACCGTCAAGGAGGTCCCCGACGCCGACCGCACAGCCGTCGTCCTCGACTGCGAGCGCCGCCAGCTCGACGCCGCCCAGCCCTACCCGTGGCAGTTCGACACCAGCGACGGCGAGTGGTTCGACTGCTCCGACGACGGCCCGATGTTCCACCCGCGCAAGAGCTCACAGCAGATCGTCCACACGCTGATCGACGTGGTCAGCAAGAACGGCTGCCTGCTGCTCAACGTCCCCCAGCGCGCCGACGGCACCGTGGACGCCCAGGCCCGCGCCCTGCTGGGCGAGGTGGGCGACTGGCTGAGGGTGTGCGGCGAGGGCGTGTACGGCACGACGCCCTGGCTGCGTCCCGCCGAGGGCGCGACAGGCATGGGCGAGACCAAGGGCTACGAGGGCTACAACGAGGCCGACCGCGCCTACCTGCCGAGCGACATCCGCTTCACCAGACATGGCGACACGGTGTACGCCACCCTGCTCGCCTGGCCGGAAACCCGGACCGCCGCGATCACCAGCCTGGGCACCCGCGACGGACTGCTGAAAGGCCGCCCGGCCACGGTCGAGCTCCTCGGCCACGGCCCGCTCGGCTGGCGGCTGACCGAGGAGGCGCTCTACGCCGACCTGCCCCCGGACCCGCCCACGAAGGGCGCGTACATGATCAAGATCTCCTGACTTGGAGCCCGCGCCATGGTGACGAACCTGCGAACGTGCGACCTGACCGACCCCCTAGGCATCGAGATCACCCGGCCGGCGCTCAGCTGGCAGTTGACCGGCACCACGACGCAGACCGGTTACCACGTACAGGTCGAGCCGGGCTTGTGGGACACCGGCGAGGTCAGCGGTGCCGAGCAACGGGTGGTGTACGGCGGGCGGCCGCTGACCAGCCGCACGGCCGCGCGCTGGCGCGTGCGGATCCGCGACGCGAACGGCGAATGGTCCGATTGGAGCCCGCCCGCGCGCTTCGAGCTGGGGCTGCTGAGCCCCGACGAC
Source organism: Nonomuraea sp. B19D2 (assembly GCF_040137845.1). Lineage (NCBI taxonomy): Bacteria > Bacillati > Actinomycetota > Actinomycetes > Streptosporangiales > Streptosporangiaceae > Nonomuraea > Nonomuraea sp. B19D2. The sequence goes on from NZ_JBEFAK010000013.1 coordinate 147,357, forward strand.
TGGACGGCCGCGTGGATCACCCACCCCGACTGGTACGACGAGGGCAACCCGCGGGTCGGCAAGGGCAGGCCGCTCCCGCTGCTGAAAGGCGAGTTCGTCCTGGCCAAGCAGGTCACCCGCGCCCGGCTCCACGTCGCGGGCCTGGGCGTCTACACCGCGACGGTGAACGGCGCGCCGGTGACCGACGCCGTGCTCGAACCGCCCTACACGGACTTCACCAGCAGGGTCGTGTACTCCACGCACGACGTGACGGAGCTGCTGCGTGCGGGCCGGAACACGCTCGGCGTCGAGCTCGGCCCGGGGATCGCGCACGTCTTCCCGCACCAGGACCGGTACATGAAGTTCTTCGGCTCCAAGGTGGCCCCGCGCGCCATCGCGCAGCTCGAGCTGGGCTACGCCGACGGCTCGTTCAGCCGGTTCGTCACGGGCCCGGACTGGCGGGCCGCCGACGGCCCGACCGTGCGCTCGCACTGGTACGGCGGCGAGGACCACGACGCCCGCCGCACCGCCGCCGAGTGGCGTCCCGTGACCGTGATACCCGCCGCGAAAGACATTCTGCGCTCGCGGTCCTGCCCGCCCATCAGGGTCACCGAGCGGCTGCCCGCGACCGCCAAGCTCGTCGCCACCGACGGCACGCCGGTCTTCGACGTCGGCACGGTGGTCGCGGGCTGGGCCGAGCTGAGCCTGGACCTCCCGGCCGGGCGCTACCTGCGGCTCGTGCCGGGCGACCAGCTCGACGCGTACGGCCGCGTGGTGCAGTCCAAGCCCACGACCGGCGCGCCGATCTTCAACACGTACGTGACCAAGGACGGGCCGCAGACCTGGCACCCGCGCTTCCGTTACGACGGCTTCCGCTACGTCGAGGTCCAGGGCCTGCCGGAGCAGGTCGGCGAGGAGGCCGTGACGGCGCTCGTGCTGCGCGCCGACAACACCCCCGCCGGCGCCTTCGAGACCTCGAACCCCCTGGTCAACGACGTCCACAAGATCATCGACAGGGCGGTCAGGGGCAACATGTACAGCGTGCTCACCGACTGCCCGCACCGGGAGAAGCTGGGCTGGCTGGAGCAGACCCACCTGCTCTTCGACGTCGTGGCCTACAACTACGACGTCGCCGCCTACTACCGCGAGCTGCTGGTCACCATCGCCGAGGCGCAGACCGGGAACGGGCTGGTGCCGGACATCGCGCCGGAGTTCCTGGTGTTCGACCCCCCGTTCAGGGACGACCCCAACTGGGGCGGCGCGATCGTCCGCATCCCCTGGCAGCTCTACCGCTGGTACGGCGACCCGTCGGCGATGGAGACGCACTACGACGCGATGCGCCGCTACGTCGACTACCTCACGGGCAAGGCCGAGGACGGCGTCCTGGACTACGGGCTGGGCGACTGGATCGGCCTGGACACCTCGACACCCGTACCGCTGGTCTCCACCTGGGGCTACTGGCGGGCCGCGCGCACGATGGCCCGCGTGGCCGGGGTGCTGGGCCGCGACGACGACGCCAAGCGCTACCGCGCCCTGACCGACCAGATCACCGCCGCCTTCGCCGGCATCCTGCCCGGCAGCCGCAGCCAGGCGTCGGAGATCCTCGCGCTCGACATGGGCGTCATCACCGACGAACCCGCGCTCGACCGGATCGCCGGGGCGGTGGCGGGCGGCGGCATCACGGTCGGCGAGATCGCGCTGCCCGCGCTGTTCCGGGTGCTCGGCCGCGCCGGACGGCACGACGCGCTGTGGGAGTTCGCCACCTCGACGAACCACCCCAGCTACGGCTACCAGGTGCGGCACGGCGCCACCGCGCTCACGGAGGCCTGGGACGGGCCGACGCGAGGGCTGTCGCAGAACCACTACATGCTGGGCGCGATCGACGCCTGGTTCTACCGCGGGCTCGGCGGCATCGGCCAGGCGCCCGGGTCGAACGGCTTCCGCAGGCTGCTGATCGAGCCCGCCACACCAGGCGACCTGGAGTCGGTGCGGGCGAGCACCGGGACGCCGTACGGGCAGGTCTCGGTGTCATGGACGCGCGGGGACGGGGAGTTCGCGCTCGAGGTGGCGGTCCCGCCGGGCTCGTCGGCCGAGGTGCGCCTGCCTGACCTGGGGCTCGCCCGGCACGCCGTCCCGGAGGAGGCGGTGCCGCTGGGAGAGCGCGCCTATGAGGTGCAGGCCGGGCGGTGGACGTTCAGGGCGGGCCGGTGATCGACGTGTACGACGCCGCGCGCGTCAGGACGCCGCACAAGGCCGGGCGGCTGCTGGTCGGGCCGTCGCGGGAGCCGGGCAGGTTCGACAGCCTCTTCGTGGACTGCCCTTTCGTCTGCTCCGACGGCGGCGAGTACCTCATGACGTACGTCGGCTTCGACGGGACCGGCTACCAGACCGCGCTGAGCCGCTCGGCCGACCTGGTGTCGTGGACTCCCGGCGAGGTGATCCTGCCGCGCGACCCCGGCCACCCGTACCGGGGCTACAACGCGGCGCTCACCTCGATCGTCCGGGACAACCGCCTCGACTCCCCCGGCCAGGTGACCTGGCTGGACGGCCGGGCGGTCGGCACGTACCACGCCTATCCGGAGCCGGGCATGGAGATGGGCGCGGCGATCATCGGGTTCTGCGTCAGCGACGACCTGCGTACCTGGGAGGACACCGGGTCGGTGCTGCGCCCCCAGGACGGCGGCGCGTGGGAGCGCGGCGGCCTCTACAAGTCGTGGCTGCTCCGCCACGACGGCCTCTACTACTGCTTCTACAACGCCAAGAACCGCACCTACGACGGCTGGCGCGAGCAGATCGGCTACGCCGTCTCACCCGACCTCGAGCACTGGGAGCGCCCGGACCCGGGACCGGCCGTGCCGCACGGCGGCGAGGGCGACTTCGACGAGCGCTTCGCCTCCGACCCGTGCGTGCTGCGGGACGGCGACTGGTGGGTGATGTTCTACTTCGGGCTCTCCTTCGACGGGCACGCCCGCGAGAGCTATGCGGTCTCCCGCGACCTGCGGACCTGGCACAAGAGCGGCGAGATCCTCATCGACGTGGGGCCGCCCGGCTCGGCCGACGACACCTACGCGCACAAGCCCGCGCTCGTCTCCCGCGACGGCCGCCCCCACCACTTCTACACGGCGGTGCGCCGGGTCGAGCCGTACCAGGTGGGCGAGCACACGCTGGTCGAGCGGCGCGGCATCTCCATGGCGCACGGATAGGAGGACACGATGAACCGGTCCCGCAGGAGGTTCCTGGCCGCGGCCGCCGGGGCCGCGCTGGCGCCCCAGCTGATCGGCCGGGCTGAGGCGGCCGCCGCCTATGAGCCCGGCACCTATGAGCCCGCCACGCACGAGCCCGGCGCCTGGGCCAGGGTGCCGCAGATCAGGCGGCGCATCCGGCCGCCCCGCTTCCCCCGCCGCACCTTCCCCGTCACCGACCACGGGGCGGTCGGCGACGGCGCCACGATGTGCACCGACGCCTTCCGGCAGGCGATCGCGGCCTGCGCCACGGCGGGCGGCGGGCGGGTCCTGGTGCCCGCGGGAACGTACCTCACCGGTGCGATCCACCTGGCCGACAACGTCGAGCTGCACCTGGAGGCGGGCGCGACGATCAAGTTCAGCCGGAACCCGGCCGACTACCTTCCAGTCGTGTACACCCGCTACGAGGGTGTCGAGCTGATGAACTACTCCCCGTTCGTCTACGCCTACGACCGGACGAACGTCGCCATCACCGGCAGCGGCACGATCGACGGCCAGGCCGACGCCACGCACTGGTGGGACTGGTCGGGCGACCCGCCGCCGGCCGAGAAACCCGACAAGGCCCTGCTCGCGGCCATGGCCGAGCAGGGCGTGCCGGTGGCGGAGCGGGTGTTCGGCGCGGGCCACTACCTACGCCCGAACCTGATCCAGCTCTACCGGTGCCGCAACGTCCTCATCGAGGGCGTGACGGTCAAGGACTCCCCCATGTGGAACATCCACCCGGTCCTGTGCACCAACGTGACCATCCGCGAGGTCACCGTGGACAGCCCGAACGGCCCCAACAACGACGGCTGCGACCCCGAGTCGTGCGTGGACGTGCTCATCGAGCGATGCGAGTTCAACACCGGCGACGACTGCGTGGCGATCAAGGCGGGCAAGAACGCCGACGGCCGCCGGGTGAACGCGCCCGCCATGAACGTGCTCGTCGACTCCTGCGTGATGCGCGACGGCAACGGCGGCGTGACCATCGGCAGCGAGACCACCGGCGGCGTGCGCTGGGTCTTCGCCTGGAACTGCACGATGAGCAGCCCCAACCTGGAACGCGCGGTCCGCGTCAAGACCAACCCCGACCGCGGCGGCTACGTCAGGGACGTCTACTTCAGGGACATCACGGTGGCGCAGGCGGCCGACTCGGTGATCGAGGTGGCACTGAACTACGAGAACAAGGACACCGGCCCCTACTACCCCGACGTGGGCGCCATCGACATCCGCCGCCTGCGGGCCGGACGCGCGCCCCGGGCGTTCTACCTCATCGGCAACCCGGCCAACCCCATCAGGGGCGTACGGGTGACGGACAGCGTGTTCGAGGAGATGGCCGAGGACGACGTCGTGCGCGACGTGACGGACCTGGTCCTGCGCAACGTGTGGATCAACGGCCGCCGGGTGACCACCTGAGGCGGTTCCGGGAAATACGGCTCCACCAGGCCACGGGGGCGGATCAGGGGGAAGTCAGGGACGATCACCGATGAGGGCCTTCCGCGCGAGGAGGCATCGTGGTCCCATGAACCGCCTCACCCAGATCTCCTTCACCGCCGCGCCCGCCGCGCTGCTCGGCGGCTGGCTCCTCATGCGCCCCACCGGCGCCGACGTCGTGGGCGGCCCGTGGTGGACGGCCGCGCACGTGGCCTGCCTGGCCGGGTTCCTCATGTTCGGCGTCATGACGCTGGGGCTGCGCGGCATGGCCGGGCCGGTGACGGGCGGGCGGCGGGTGGCGGTGGAGGGGGCGGTGGGTGTCGCGCTGCTGAGCCTGGCCGCCGCCGTCGTGCGGCTGGTGATCGACCTCTACCAGGGGTTCGGTGGCGAGCAGGTGCGGGAGTTCGAGGCGATCGTCTACGGCACCGAGGCGCAGGTGTTCTTCGGCGCTTTGGTCGCGCTGGCGGTCATCCTGGCCGCGCTCCAGCGGGTCACGGTCGTGAGCGCGGCTGTGACGACCCTCGGCATGGTGGTGCTGGCCGTCGGGATGTACCAGACCGGCAAGGAGTCGGCCCTGGCCACCGTGGGCATGGCGCTCATCTGGCTGGGCACGCTGCTGCTGGGCCGGGGGATGTCCGCCCAGGCTCCGCGGTTGGGACCGGGCGCCGGCTCCCCCGAGGTCACGGCCGGCCGCTGAAAGCACGATCAGCTCGGGCACAGGGTGGGTACGTTCACCCCGACCCCCCGACCGCGACGCGTGAAGGAAGTGGTTCTCCGTGCTCTACCTCTTCGGTTTCGAGCGCATCGGCGTGGCTGTGAGCGACATCTACTTCGTCGACCCCAACCCGAACGCGGGCCAGGAGGGAGCCGAGCGAGGCGTGCGCCTGGAGCTGCGCAAGCTTGAGCCGGGCGAGCTGAAGGGGTCGATCTACTCGGCGCGGCCCATCACCGTCGATCAGCCCCTGTGGCGGGTGGACCTGCTGGAGTCGGTCACCGGCACGCCGGGGAGCTTCGACCGTACCCACCATCACCCCACGCTGCACGACTGGGAGCCGGGCGAGCGGGTGTTCGACGAACGGCTCTCCGGCGAGCCGCTGAAGTGGCTGGGCGAGCGGCTGGCCGACCTCGAAGGCGTGCTCGACGAGGCCGGGGTGGACCGCGGCGAGGTCAGCCCGGCGGACGTGACGGGCCTGCGCGAGCGCGCCCCGGAGATCGTCGACACCGTCAGCCGCCTGCTCGACGACGTCCGCTCCGGCGCCCTGGCCACCCCGCCGAGCGACACGCCGTCGAGCGACAGCGTCCGGGCCAGCTGGCTCTAGCCCACCGAATGACCGCTCACGCCTGCGGCGGCGGATGGGGAGCGGTGGGGCGACGGTGCAGGAGGCCGAAGCGGGTCCACATGGACTCGGCCGCCTCGATCGAGGCCCCCGTGCGGGCCGGGTCCACGGCGGCGAGCTGCGTGACCAGGGCCTGGGCGACCGCCATGCCCGCCGTCAGCGACGGGAAGAACGCCTCGCCCTCCGCCGGCACGATCACCACCTCCTCCGCAGCGTCGGCCAGCGCGGGGCTGGCCGCGTCCGTCAGGGCGAACACCCGCACCCCGCGCGAGCGGGCCACGTTGGCGGCCAGGACCGTGCTCTCGTAGAGCCGCCAGAAGCTGATCGCCACCAGCACGTCACCCGCCCCGATGGCGGCCACGATGTTGGCCAGCTCGGCGTCACCGTTGGTCACGGCCGTGACCGGGTAGCCCGCCAGGCGGGCGTTGTGCGCGAGCGCGAGCCCGACGGCCGCGTAGCTGCCGTCGGCCACGATCACGGTACGGCGGGCCGCGGCGACGGCCTCGGCGATCGTCAGCAGCACCCCCTCGTCCAGGCGCCGGTTCAGCAGCGCCAGGCTGTCGAGGTCGCGGCGGAGCGAGCGGGAGCTGGGTGAGCCGGTGCCCCGGTGCTCGGCGGCGACCTGCCCGGCGCTCAGCGAGGACAGGTAGCGGGCGCGCAGCTCCTGCTGGAGTGCCGGCCACCCCGCGAACCCGAGCGCCTGAGCCGTGCGCGTCACCGTCGCCACGTTCACCCCGGCGAGCTGCGCCAGCTCCCCTGCCGACCCGAACGACGCCCGGCGCGGCTGCGAGAGCAGGACCTCGAGCACGGCGGCCGCCTTGCCGCGCAGGCCGCGCGCGGGCACGCGGGCCCGCAACCAGTCCTCGAAGCTGTCCGTGGCGAGCTCTGTCACGTGTCCCTCTCCATGCGTCCCGGCGGACATGCTACGCGGTCGTAACACCCCCAACTTGCAAAGACCATTGCATTTCCAGCATTTCGCACTATATGTTGCTGCGCAATTGCTTTGAAGGGCCACGACCTGGGGAAAGGTGTTGTTCGATGACCTTGCTGGCCCGTCTGGACCGGCTCCCGCTGAGCCGTCCCCACTACCTACTCCTCCTCATCGGCGGCCTCGGCTACACCTTCGACGGCATGGACTCGGCCGTGGTCGCGTTCCTGCTCCCGAGCGCGCAGGACGCCTGGGGCCTGTCCAACGGGCAGCTCGGCCTGATCGGGTCGGCCACCCCGTTCGGCTTCCTCTTCGGCGCGACCGTCGCGGGCCTGCTGGGCGACCGCATCGGCCGCAAGAAGGTGATGATGTACGCGCTCGCCTTCTACGCCGCCTTCTCCGTGGTCGCCGCGTTCGCCCCGAACTACGAGGTGTTCCTGGCGTCCCGGGTGCTGGCCGGGGCCGGGGCGGGCGCGGAGAGCGCGATCATCGCGCCGTTCCTGTCGGAGTTCGTGCCGGCCAAGCGGCGCGGCTGGTTCATCGGCGCGCTGGCCGGGTTCTTCTCGTTCGGGTTCGTGGCCGCCGCGCTGATCGGGCGGTTCGTGGTGCCGACGATGGACGACGGCTGGCGGATCGCGCAGGTGATCACCGCGCTGCCGATCGTGATGCTGCTGTGGTGGCGCCGCTCGCTGCCCGAGTCGCCGCGCTTCCTGCTGCAGCACGGCCGTGTGGACGAGGCCGAGGCGGTGGTCGCCGACCTCGAACGCCGCGTCGAACGGGCCACGGGCCGGCCGCTCCCGCCGGTGCCCGAGTCCGCGGTCGAGCCCGCCACGAGCACGGCCAAGGTCAACCTGCTCAGCGCGCTCCGCTTCCTGTGGAGCCCGGTGATGGCCAGGCGGACGGCGGTGACCTGGCTGGTCTGGTTCGTGATCACGTTCTCGTACTACGGGTTCTTCTCCTGGATCCCCACCCTGCTCGTGCAGCGCGGCATCACGGTGACCAAGAGCTTCGAGTTCTCGATCATCATCTATCTGGCGCAGGTGCCCGGCTACTTCTCGGCCGCCTGGTTGTCGGAGCGGCTCGACCGCAAGAACACCATCGCGATCTACCTGTCGGGCTCGGCGGTCAGCGCGTTCTGGCTGTCGCAGATGGACACGCCCGCCACGATCACGCTCGCGGGCGCGGTGCTGTCGTTCTTCCTGAACGGCACGTACGCGGGCGTCTACTCCTACACCCCCGAGGTCTTCCCCACCTGGATCCGCGCCACCGGCACCGGCCTGTCGAGCGCGTTCGGGCGGATCGGCAGCATCCTGGCCCCGACGATCATCGGATTGTCGGCGGCGAGCCTGGGCTTCGGCGGCGTGTTCGGCCTGACGACGGCGGTGCTCGTGGCCGGGGTGGTGTGCGTGGTCGTGTTCGGCCTGGCCACGGCCGGGCGATCGCTGGAGGAACTGACGGAACCGGCCAAGGAGGCGAACCGATGACCGTGCTGACCGAGCTCGAGGAGAAGGTGCGGCGGGAGGTGGGAGCGCGGCTGTTCACCGTCCTGGCCTGGGTTCCGGAACGGCGCGCGCTGCGCCGCGTCCACAGCAGCCATCCCGAGCAGTACCCGGTGGGCGGGGAGAAGACCGTGGAGGTCGCCCAGGGCTGGCTGGCGCGGTGCATCGAGGACCGCGAGCCGTACTTCGGCAGGGACCGGGCCGCCGTGCGGGAGATCTTCTCGGTGGCGGCGGCCCGGTCGCTGGCCCCGCTCGCCGTACCGGCGCTGCGTGGAGGTGCGGAGTGAGCGGCCTGCTGCTGCGTAACGCCCTGGTCCTCGACGTCGCGAGCGGCGAGTACGCCGAAGGCGACCTGCGCTGCGCGGACGGCCGCGTCGTCGAGGCGGGGCCCCGGCTGAGCGCCCCGGAGGGCACGCGGGTGATCGACGTCGCGGGCGCCCACGTGGTGCCCGGGCTGATCGACGCGCACGTGCACGTCACCGCCTCCACCGCGAACCTCGGCTCGCTCGGCTCCATGTCACCCTCGTACGTCGCCGCCCACAGCGCCCGGATCATGGGCGACATGCTCGACCGCGGCTTCACCACGGTCCGCGACGCGTCCGGCGCCGACTTCGGACTGGCCGACGCCCAGGCGGAAGGGCTGATCCGGGGGCCGCGGCTGCTGTTCTGCGGCAAGGGGCTGAGCCAGACCGGCGGCCACGCCGACTTCCGCGGCCGGGGCGAGCACCTGCACGACGAGCACCCGTGCTGCGCCGGCGTCGGCCGCGTCGCCGACGGTGTCGACGCGGTACGCGCCGCGGCCCGCGACGAGCTGCGCAAGGGCGCGTACCACATCAAGGTCATGGCCTCCGGCGGCGTGGCCTCCCCGACCGACCGCATCGACTCGACCCAGTACTCCATGGACGAGCTGCGCGCGGCGGTCGAGGAGGCCGAGGCCGCCAACCGGTACGTCGCCGCCCACGCCTACACCGCCAGGGCCGTCAACCGGGCGCTCGAGGCGGGCGTGCGCTCCATCGAGCACGGGAACCTGATCGACGACACGAGCGTCGAGCTCTTCCTGCGGCACGACGCCTTCCTGGTGCCGACGCTGGTGACGTACTGGGCGCTCAAGCAGGAGGGTCCGGCCTTCGGGCTGCCCGAGCGGAGCTGGCGCAAAGTGGACGAGGTGCTCGAAGCGGGCCTGGTCGCGCTGGAGCGCGCCGCCCGGGGCGGGGTGCGGCTGGCGTACGGGACGGACCTGCTCGGGGGCATGCACCGGCACCAGAACCACGAGTTCCGGCTGCGGCGCGAGGTGCAGCAGCCGATCGACGTGCTGCGGGCCGCCACAGTCGGGGCGGCGGAGCTGGTGGGGATGGCGGGCGAGCTCGGCACGCTGGCCGTGGGCGCGCACGCCGACCTGCTGGTGCTCGACGGCGACCCGCTGACCGACATCGACGTCCTCGCCGACCCCGCCCGCATCCGTCACGTCGTCCAAGGCGGCAAATTGACTGCTCCCCCGATTTAAGGACCCCGTTGCTGATTGCGTCCTCGACGACGAGTAACGGCGATCAAACGACACCGACGAGGTCATCGTCACAGAGCGAAGGGTTGTCGGTCCGACTGGGCGAAGGGCTTCAAGCCCTGGGATCACGTCATGTCGCGCCGATCGCGCAAGATTTCGACGCCGTCGCCGTCAAGTTCGTCGCAGTACACCGAGCGCCCAGTCGTTGCCATCACCAGTGCCAGGGTGCTGCCGGACACCAGCGGCCCGGAGCCAGTGGTGAAAGGGCCGTCGTTGGCGACGAGTCGCAGGTTGACGATCCGTCTCTTGGCGGCGACGACGAGGTCGGAGCCCTGGTAGTACCCGGCTACCCGGGTGAGGGTCTCGATCGGATAGTTGTGGCGAATGCCCAGCGGTCGCCGGATGTCCTCGGCATGCACGATCGTCTCGCCCAGCAGCGCCATGACCGGGAGAGGTGGTTTGGTGGTGCTCGTGATGACGTGGCGGAACCTGTCATGCGTCTCGGCTGCGGTCGCGCCCAACTGCTCGGCCAGCCGCATGGCGACCTGCTTGTCGAAGTCGAAGCGGCAGCGGATCACGCCCGCCAGCCACCGCACGCTGTTGAGGCTCGCCCCTGCGGTGAGGTGCGCCAGCACCTCGCGCACGGTCAACCCGGTGCACAGCGACGGCGTGGCCCACTGCTCGTCGGTCAGATCCGCCAGGTCGGCCGCCAGGGCCGCTCGCTCGGCGTGCACCAGCGGCCAGATGTCGGCCGCGTGACTGCTCCTTGCTTTCGGTTCCGGATCGGTCATGTCGGACGGCCTTTTGCGGTTGGTCACAGGAGTCCTCGTGTCAGGTCGGTAAGGACGATCGAAGGGTAAGACTTCCGCCGCGGGATGAAATCGTCGCTGATGAGCGATGTTTCGAAAGCCGCCCGGCGCGCCGGCCCGCCTTGGGCTCAGCCGATGAGTTCTTGCGGGCTGCCGGGTCAGTACGGGCATGACCGTTGTGAACAAGCCGCCAGTCGTTCCCCGCCAGGAGTGGCTGGCCGCGATCGACACCCTGCGCGCCCGGGAAAAGGCGCACACCCGAGAGGGCGACGCGATCGCCGCCGCCCGGCGACGGCTGCCCATGACCGAGGTGGACCCGTCGGCCCCGCTCGTCGGAGGCAAGGGGCGCGTCCCGCTGATCGACGTCTTCGAGGGCCGCACCCAGTTGTTCGTGTCGTATCACATGTGGCACGACGGCCACACCGCCGCCGACCAGTGCGAGGGCTGCACCTTCTTCACCGGCCAGGTCCGCGAACTGTCCTATCTGCACCAGCGTGACGTCACCTTCGCCGTCTTCTGCCAGGGCCCCTACGAGGAATCCGACCGCTACCGCCGCTTCATGGGCTGGGACATGCCCTGGTACTCCGTGCCCGCTGAGTCCCGCGAACGGCTCATCGCCGGCCGCCACTTCGGAATGAAGGCGAGCTACCTCCGCGACGGGGACCGCGTCTACGAGACGTACTGGACCACCAGCCGCGGCGTCGAGCCCATGGCCCCGTCCTACGGCATCCTCGACATGACGGTCTACGGGCGGCAGGAGACCTGGGAGGACTCCCCGCCCGGCTGGCCGCAACCGTACGACACCCTCGGCCAGCAGTTCCGCAAGGACGGACGGCCGACCGCGCAATGGGCACGGGTCGCCGCCGGCCACGACGACGACCTCCACAGCGGACAACCCCGCACAGGCGGGTCAGGCTGCTGCTCCTGAACCCGAGCCCGAGGACGGCCGCCGCGGCGCAGCGGCGGCCGTCGCGGCGGCGTGGTCGTCGAACGGTGCCCGGTCGGAGAGGAACCGGCTATAGGTGATCTTGCTGTCCTTGCCGGTGACGCCTTCGGCGCCGGACGAGGCGGACCACCAGGACGGTCGCCATCAGCACGGCGAGCGCGAGGGCGATCCAGCCCGGGCCGAGGGATTCCAGCCACCGTGCGATGGTGCCCTGCACGGCGGTCGCCACGTCGATGACCACGTCGTCGGGCGCGGCGCCGGCGAAGACGCGTAGCTCGTACCAGCCGTAATAGGCGACGTACAGGCCGGCCGGCACCAGTAGGGCGCCGCTGATGCGCGACACGTACGGCATCATCGCCCGGGCCCGGGCCACCACCGCCGATCGGGCCAGCGCCACTACCAGCGACAGCACGGCCACGACCAGGCCCATGCCGAGCCCGTACGCGACAAAGACCAGCAGACCGCCCAGGATTCCGCCGGCGGCCAGCGAGGCGGAGGTCACCGCGAGGAACGGGCCGATGGTGCACGACAGCGAGGCCACCGCGTAGCTGAGGCCGTATCCGTACAGCGAAGGAAGCGAGGCGACGGGCCGGCCGGTGGCCAGCCGGGGCGTGCGGACCAGCAGTTCGCGGCCGGTCAGCAGCCACATCCCCAGCCCGCACAGGGCGACGCCGATGAGGATCGTCACCCATGGGAGGTATCGGCCGACCGACACCGCCAGCGGCGTCACCACCAGCCCGAAGAGCCCGAACACCGTGACGAATCCCGCGGTCATGGCCGCCCCGAGCAGCAGCGCTCGCGTCACAGGTCCGCGCGCGAGAGCGGCACCGCCATCCGGCCGGTCGTCGGCGACCAGCATCGTGAGGTACGCGGGCAGCAGCGCGAACCCGCAGGGATTGAACGCCGCCACCAGGCCCGCGGTCAGGGCCAGCGCCAGCGGCAGCTCACCGGTCATGCTCGCCCCCGGCGGCACGCGCTAGGCGGCGCGCAGCTTGGCGACATGGCGATCGAGGTCGTCGGAGCCGAGGGGCCCGGAGGCCTTCTCGGTTGATCCGTCTGGTTTCATGAACACGAACGTGGACTGCTGGCTGACCCCGAGCCGGGTCCACACCGCGCCCTTCTCGTCCGACAACTGCACGAAGGCGCCGGTCCCGGTACGCCGCACGAAGTCCTTCATCGCGGCTTCGCCGTCCAGCCCGGCGATTCCCACAAAGGCGACATCGGGGTACTTGGCGGCGGCCGCTTTGACGGCCGGCGCCTCCGACTGACACTTGGGACACCACGGCGCCCAGAACCAGAACACGACCGGCTTGCCCGCCAGGCTCGCGCCATCGAACTGCTGCCCGCCCAAGGTGGTGGCGGTGAACCGCAAGGCCTCGGGAACGCTTGCCTGTTCGGACGCCGTCGGTACGGGCGCGGGGGTGGCCGGCGCCACGGTCGCCGACACCGGCGCATCGCTGCGAACCACCTCATCGGAGGCGCCGCACGCGGCCGCCAACAGTCCGGCCACCACGACGGCGGCCGTCACACGAATCCTCACCACGTCACGAGAATAGGCATGGGTGGCAGGCCCAGATCTTACGAGCCGATGACACCTCGCTGCTCCGACCGCGAAGGTGCTTGCTCCCGCCGGGTCTTCGCATCCGTACGGACCGTCGCGCCCGTAATGGCCCGTAATCATCAGGTAAGCCATACGTAAGATCTCGACGGCGCATCCGGCCATAACGTCCTGTGGATCACATCGACCCGAAGGAGCACACGTCATGCGCCCTGTCCAACTGTTCGCAGGACTGGCCGCCCTCTGCGCCGGCATGGTCGCCCTGCCGTCCGCCGCACAGGCGGAGCCCACGACGACATGGACGGTGAAGATCCAGAATCTGACACCGTCGGGATCCCAGCCGCTGTCACCCCCCGTTGTCGTCGTCCACTCGCCCAGCGTCCATGTCTGGCAGATGGGCCGGTTCGCCAGTCGCGGCGTCGCCGCGGTGGCCGAGGACGGCGACGCGCCGCGACTGATCAAGGAGGTCTCCAAGCGGCCCGGCGTGCGTGCGGCGTTCGCCGCCGCGAGCGCTCCGATCGCACCGGGCAAGACCGCGACGTTCCAGGTCAAGGTTCGGCCGGGCGACCGAATCAGCATCGTCAGCATGCTCGTCAACACCAACGACGGCTTCACCGGCGTGGACGCGTTGCCGCCGCGGCCGGGCTCCGTCCGAACCATGGCCTACGACGCGGGCAGCGAGAAGAACCTCGAGACCAAAGCGACCATCCCCGGCCCCTGCTGCAACAACCCGATGGTACGTGCGCCCGAGAAGAGGCCGATCAGCAAGCACAAGGGGATCATGGCCTGCGGTGACCTGGACCGCGACACCTACGGCTGGACCGGCCAGGTCGCCGAGCTGACCTTCGCGCGTTGACGGGCCGGCGACCAGTGGGGCTGCTGAGACGACAGGTCCTCAGCCCGGCTCTTGGCTGATGCCGAAGTGCTCCCTGGCATGCAGAGGGGCGCCGAGGAGCGGGCACTAATCCGGTAATGACCCGTTCGTTGTGCTCAGTGGCCCTGGCCCGAAGGCCAGGGCCTCCTCGGAGAAATTCGGTGACGACTCTGACGCGGACCGCTCTCGTGGTCGTCGCGGTGCTGGTCCTGCTGCTGGCCCTCCTGTGGGTGTGCCAACGGCGGCTCATCTACCTCCCCGACCGAACCGCGCCGCCGCCCGCCGCCGTCGTCATCCCGGGCGCCAGGGACGTCTCGTTCACCACGGCGGACGGCCTCCGCCTCCGGGCCTGGTACGTGCCCGGCACCCGCGACGTCACCGTCCTCATCGCCGGCGGGAACGCGGGCAACAGGCGGGACCGCGCGCCGCTGGTCCGCGCCCTGTCGGAACACGGCCTCGGGGTGTTCCTCATGGACTACCGCGGCTACGGCGGCAACCCGGGCGCGCCGACGGAGGAGGGGCTGTACCGCGACGCGCTGGCGGCCCGCGACCTCGTGGCGAGCTCCCGCGTCATCTACTTCGGCGAGAGCCTCGGCGCGGGTGTGGTCACGCGGCTCGCCCTGGAGCGCCCGCCCGACGGCCTCGTGCTGCGCTCGCCGTTCACCGACCTGGCCGCCGCCGGGCAGGCCAACTACCCGTTCCTGCCGGTCAGGCCGCTGCTGCGGGACCGCTTCCCGGTCGCGGAGAACCTCGCCAAGATCAGGGCACCGGTCGTGGTCGTGTACGGCGCGCGGGACACGATCGTGCCCCCGCGCCTCAGCAGGGCGGTCGCCGAGGCGGCCGGCGGCCCGGCCACGACCGTCGCGGTGGCCGGGGCGGACCACAACGACCTGGCCCTGCTGACCGGCCCCGACCTCCTGGCTGCCGTGGTCGCACTGGCCGACCGGATCAGCCACTAGTACGACGCCCCCTCCGCGTGTACGGTCGGGGGCGCGCGCTCACGTACGGTAATCGCTCTCGCTGGAAGGGGACCTCGTGAGACTCGTTCGTGCCGCAGCGGTAGTGCTCTCCGTGACCATGCTCGCCACTCCGGCCGCCGCGGACTCGCCCCCATCGGCCCAGGTCCGCACCGACAAGGGCGTGGTCAGAGGCGAGGTGCTCCAGGACCACCGGGCCTTCCGCGGCATCCCGTACGCCGAGCCGCCCGTGGGCGCGCTGCGCTGGCGGCCGCCGCAACCGGCCAGGCCGTGGCCGGGCGTGCGGGACGCGACGGCGTTCGGCAGCCAGTGCGCGCAGATCGCCGAGGTCTACGGCGGCCGGACGACGTACGGCGAGGACTGCCTCTACCTCAACGTCACCACCCCGCTCAAGGGCCCGCTCAAGGGCCGGGGCCTGCCGGTCATGGTGTGGCTGCACGGCGGCGGCAACGTCAGCGGCAACGCCGCCGGCTACGACCTGGCCAAGCTGGCGACCAGGGGCGACGTCGTGGTCGTCTCCGTCAACTACCGGCTCGGCGTGCTCGGCTGGCTGGCGCACCCCGCGCTCGAAGCGGGCGAGCGCTACCAGAGCGGCAACTACGGCCTGCTCGACCAGCAGGCGGCGCTGCGCTGGGTGCGGCGCAACATCGCCGCGTTCGGCGGCGACCCCGGCAACGTGACGCTGTTCGGCCAGTCCGCCGGAGCCGCCGACACCTGCGCCGGCCTCGCCTCCCCCACCGCCGCCGGGCTGTTCCACAAGGCCATCGCGCAGAGCTACGTCTGTTCCTTCCCCATGCGCACCGAGGCGCAGGCGGAGGCCGACGGCGCCAGGTTCGCCGGGGCCGTGGGCTGCGCCGCGGAGGCCGCCGCCTGCCTGCGGGCGCTGCCGGTCAAGACGCTGATGGAGGCGTTCAAGGACCGGAGCCCCTACCCGGTGGCGGGCGGCGACCGGGTGCTGCCCGTCCAGCCCCGCGAGGCGTTCGAGAGCGGCCGGTTCAACCGCGTGCCCGTCATGCTCGGCAACACGCTCGACGAGATGCGCCTGTACGCCGCCCTGATCTACCCGCAGCCGATCACGGCGGCACAGTACGAGAAGTTCGTGCGCGACACCTACGGCGCGCACGCCGACCAGATCCTGGCCCGCTACCCGGCCGCCGGCTACCCCGACCTGCGGATCGCGGTGGCCACCGTCCTGACCCACGCCACCGGCCCGCTCGCCACGTGCGGCCACCAGAAGGCGTTCGGCCTGTTCGCCAAGGCCGGCGTCCCGGTGTACGCCTACCAGTTCGCCGACCGGACCGCGCCACCCCTGTACGACGTGCCCGGCTACGAGGAGGGCGCCCAGCACGGGACGGAGCTGACCTACCTGTTCCCCGGCCTGCTCGGGCTGCTCGACGCCGAGCAGACGCGGCTGTCGGACGCCATGGCCGGCTACTGGACGTCGTTCGCCCGCGACGGCAGGCCGGCCGCCGCCCAGGCTCCGCGCTGGCCGCGCTTCCGCGGCTCCGGCGACGTGCTCAGCCTGGCGCCGGGCCGCGGCGGCATCCATCCGGTCGACACCGCGGAGGCCAGCCACTGCGCCTTCTGGGACTCCATCCAGCCGTGAGCGGGTCATCATGGGCAGCCGGCTGACCCGTTTTCGTCAGGCCCGACGCCGGCCGGTTCGGCGGCTGCCGCGACCACTGCGCCCCCTCATGAGGGGCGGGCGAGGAGGGACTCCAGCTCGGCGACCGCATGATCGCGGTGGACGTTGAGCGTCGTCACGGCCTCGTCGGCGGCGCGGCGGCGCAGGGCGTCGAGGGTGGCGCGGTGCTCCTTGACGACCCGCTCCCGGTTGCCCGCGTCGCCGTAGTACATCGAGCGGTAGGCGTCCGTCGTGTCCCAGAGGGTCCTGATCAGGCGGGCCAGGCGGGGCATGCCCGCGCAGTCGAACAACGTCATGTGGAACAGCCGGTTGGCCGCCGCCATGGCCGGCACGTCGCCTGCCGCGGCGGCCCGCTCGACCTCCTCCTGGACCGACTCCAACCGGTCGAGGTCATCGCCGGAGAGACGGGCGACGGCGTGGCGGACGGCCTCCTCCTCCAGCAGCTCGCGGATGCGGTAGACCTCGCGCAGGTCGTCGAGCGAGAGCGTGGCGACGCAGTAGCCCTTGTGCGCCTTGTAGGTGACCAGGCCCTCGCCTTCGAGCGTCTTGAGCGCCTCGCGCAGGGGGACGCGGCTGACCTGCAGCTCCTCGGCCAGCGCATCCTGCCGGATGGGGGTGCCGGGGCGCAGGCGGCCGGTGGTGATGGCGCGGCGCAGCTCGGCCAGCACGAACTGCTGGGCCGTCGGCGGCCTGCGTCCTGCCTCGTCCGAACTCACCGCCCCAATATCTCACGAACCCACGCATCGTCCTGCCCGAGCTCGGGCGGCGGACGGCGGTAGGAGGGCGGGGTGGCGCTGAGCCGTAGGGGGTTGGCGACCTGGCCGACGCCGTCGAGCTGAACGGCGGGCTCCAGGCCGAGGTCCTCGGCCAGGGCGAAGGCGGCGGCCAGGTCGTTGATCGGGCCGCAGGGCACCCCGGCGGCGGTGAGCGTCTCGAACCACTCGTCGGCCGTGCGGGCGGCCAGCGCCGCGTTGAGCTCCGCGACGAGCTCGTCCCTGCCCGCGACCCGGTCCGCGTTCGTGGCGTAGCGGGGGTCCTCGGCGAGGTCCTCGCGGTTCAACGCCTTGCAGAGGGCCTGGAACTGGCGGTCGTTCCCGGCCGCGATCACCAGCGGGCGGTCGGCGGCCCCGAAGACCTCGTACGGGACGATGCTGGGATGCCGGTTGCCCATCGCCCGGGGCACCACCCCGGCGGCGGCGTAGGCCGAGGCGTGGTTGGTGAGCGCCGAGAGGAGGGAGGAGAGCAGCGAGACCTCGATGCGCTGCCCCTCGCCGGTGCGGTCGCGGTGGCGGAGCGCCGCCAGGATGCCCAGCCCGGCGTGCAGGCCGGCGATCACGTCCACCAGCGCCACGCCCGCCTTCGTCCCGGGCCCGTCCGGCTCTCCGGTGACGCTCATCAGACCGCCGACGGCCTGCGCGATCAGGTCGTACCCGGGCAGCCCGGCGCCCGGCCCCGAGCCGAACCCGGTGATCGAGCAGTAGACCAGCCCGGGGTTGAGCGCGCGCAGCTCGGCGTAGCCGAGCCCGAGCCGGTCCATCGTGCCGGGCCGGAAGTTCTCCACCAGCACGTCCGCCCGGGCCGCCAGCGCCCGCGCCACCTCCACGTCGGCCCGCAGGTCGAGCGCGATCGAGCGTTTGTTGCGGTTGACGCCGAGGAAGTACGTCGCCGCGCCGCCGGCCGCATAGGGCGGTCCCCAGGCCCGGGTGTCGTCCCCGGTGCCGGGCCGCTCGACCTTGACCACCTCGGCCCCCAGATCGGCGAGGAGCATCGTGGCGTACGGCCCCGCCAGCACCCGGCTGAAGTCCGCCACCACCAGCCCCGACAAGGCACCTGTCATGCCGGAGCCCCGAGGTAGACGGTCATCGTGTGGGTGAAGAACTCGCGGGCCGCCCGCCCCTGCTCCTTGGGCCCGAACCCGCTCTGCTTCACCCCGCCGAACGGCACATAGGGGAAGGTCCCGGCCGACTCGGAATTGATGTGCAGCACACCGACGTCCAGCCCTTCGACCGCCCGCAGGGCCACCCCCAGATCCCTGGTGAAGATGGCCGCCGACAGCCCGTGCTCGCTCAGGTTCGCCAGCTCCAGCGCCTCCTCGACCCCCGAGGCCCGCACCGCCCCCACCACGGGCCCGAACAGCTCGGTGTGCCAGTAGTCCACCCCGATGCCCGGCAGGTCGAGCACGGTCGGCGGCACGAACCAGCCCTGCCCGTCCACCGGGGAGGTGCCCGCCAGCGGCTTGGCCCCTTCCTCCACGGCCTGCGCCACCCCAGAGGTCACCCGGTCACGAGCGGCGGAGCTCACCAGAGGCCCCATCTCGACGCCGGACTCCAGCGGGTCGCCGACCACGAGGCGCGCGGCCCGGTCGGCCACCCGTTCCAGCAGCTCGTCCGCCACCTGGGAGGCCACGATGAGCCGCGAGGTGGCCGTGCACTTCTGGCCGGTCGAGCGGAACGCGCCGAGGCAGACCTGCTCGGCCGCGTGCTCGAGGTCGGCGTCGGCGAGCACGATGGAGGCGTTCTTGCCGCCCATCTCCGTCTGCACGGGTTTGCCCAGCTCGCCGCAGCGCGCGATCACCGCCCGCCCGACCGCGGTGGAGCCGGTGAACGAGACCGCGTCCACGCCGGGGTGGTCCACGATGGCCGAGCCGACCTCGGCCTCGCCGTACACGAGGTTGAGCACCCCGTCCGGCAGCCCCGCCGACGTCAGCGCCTGCGCCAGCCGGTACGCCAGCAGCGGCACCAGCGAGGACGGCTTCCACACGACGGTGTTGCCGTAGCCCAGAGCCGGGGCGATCTTCCAGGCGGGGATGACGATCGGGAAGTTGAACGGCGTGATCAGCCCGGCCACGCCGATGGGCTTGCGGACCACCAGCACGTTCTCGCCGGGTCGCGGGGAGGCGAAGATCTCGCCGCTCTCCCTGTCCGCCTCGCCCGCGTGGTACCGCAGGATCCGGGCCGCGCCCCGCACCTCGGCGACCGCCTCAGGCAACGTCTTGCCCTCTTCACGGGCCAGCTCGGCGCCCCACTCGTCGGCCGAGGCGTCGATGAGGTCCGCCGCCGCGACCAGCACGGCCGCGCGGGCATGATGGGGCGTCGCCGCCCAGCCGGGCGCCGCCGCGCGCGCCGCGGCGACCGCCCGCTCCACCTCGGCAGCGGAGGCGAACCGCCCCCGCGCGATCACTTCGCCGGGCCGCGCCGGGTTGGTGTCGGCGAACTCCTCGCCCTCCCCCTCGACCCAGCGACCACCGATGAGATTCAGAACGTCCATGGTCAACGCACCCTAACTGTGCCATATTGGATTTTCAATATTGGATCCAAAATAGAGGAGTCCGGATGGTCACCCCGACCGCGCTGTTCGCCCTGGACACGCTGCTGACCGAGGAGGAGCGGGAGATCAGGACCACGGTCAGGCGCGTGTGCGACCGGGAGATCCGCCCGCACGTCGCCGCCTGGTTCGAGGCCGGGGAGCTGCCGGCGCGCGAGCTGGCCCGCACGCTCGGCTCGGTCGGCGTGCTCGGCATGCACCTCGACGGGTACGGCTGCGCCGGCATGGGCGCGGTCTCGTACGGGCTGGCCTGCCTGGAGCTGGAGGCGGCGGACTCCGGGCTGCGCAGCCTGGTGTCGGTGCAGGGCTCGCTCGCGATGTACGCCATCTGGAAGTACGGCAGCGAGGAGCAGAAGCAGGAGTGGCTGCCCGCGATGGCGGCCGGCGAGCGCATCGGCTGCTTCGGCCTGACCGAGCCGGACTTCGGCTCCGACCCGGCGGGCATGCGGACCACGGCCAAGCGCGAAGGCGGCGGCTGGGTGCTGAACGGCACCAAGATGTGGATCACCAACGGCTCGGTCTCGGACGTGGCCGTGGTCTGGGCGCGTACGGACGAGGGGATCAGGGGCTTCCTGGTCCCGGCGGGCACGCCGGGCTTCACCGTGAACGACGTCAAGCACAAGATCTCGCTGCGCGCGAGCGTGACGAGCGAGCTGGTGCTCGACGGCGTGCGCCTGCCGGGCGAGGCCGTGCTGCCGGGCGCCAGGGGCCTGTCCGGGCCGCTCGGCTGCCTGAACGAGGCGCGCTTCGGGATCGTGTTCGGGGCGATGGGAGCGGCGCTCGACTGCCTGGAGACGGCCATCGCGTACGCGGGCGACCGCGAGGTGTTCGCCAGGCCGCTGGCCTCGTACCAGCTCACCCAGGAGAAGCTCGCCGACATGGCGCTGGAGCTGGGCAAGGGCCTGCTGCTGGCCGTGCATCTCGGCAGGCTGAAGGAGGCGGGCACGATCACCCCCGAGCAGGTGAGCGCCGGCAAGCTGAACAACGTGCGCGAGGCTCTGGAGATCGCCAGGAAGTGCCGCACGCTGCTCGGCGCGAGCGGCATCACCCTGGAGTACCCGGTGATCAGGCACGCCGTGAACCTCGAGTCGGTGCTGACCTACGAGGGCACCTCCGAGATCCACGCCCTGGTCCTGGGCAAGGCGCTCACCGGGATCGGCGCGTTCCACTGATCAGAACGTCTGCCAGGTCGCCTCGGTGACCTGGCACGGCCCGCCCTGGTGCACCCGCAGCCGCGCGGCGGGCAGGTCCAGCGCGATCGTCGCGACGGTCTCCCACCGCTGGTTGATCGGCTGTGTCTGGTCGGGGTGGGCGCAGACGGGCGCGTCGTCGGGGCCGTGGCTGAGCATGGCCAGCGCCCGCGTGGTGTGGTCGTCGCTCTTCAGGCCCTCGGTGCCGGCCCGCAGGTGCTGGAGCCTGGCGTACGTGCTGGGCCGGTCGGTGGCGTGCCGCTCCCCTGCCGCCAGGTCGGCGTCGAGGAAGTGGTTGCAGTGCTGCAGCACGCCGTCCGGCTCCGGCGGGATGACGGCGACACCGGCCGGGGAGATCTCGATCGAGGCCGCGTCCGACGAGGTCACGGCTGTGATCACGGTCGACGCCGACACCGTGGCGGAGCGGGCGATGTCGGCGGCCTCCCCGACCGTGGTGGCCTCGTCCAGGATCCTGCGGGCGATCAGGTGCACGGGCACGCCGAGGTCGGCGGTGTCGGAGTCGTGGCGCAGGATGTTGAAGTGGATGCCGAGCCCGGCCGTGTTCACCCCGATCTTGGCCAGCGCCCCGGCCTCCGTGAACGTGCGCACGACATGCCCGGGGCGCGGCTCCAGCTCCCAGAGCATGGGCGCGTCGCGCAGGTGGTCGTGCCAGTCCCAGGTCTGCACCGTACGCGGCGGCAGGTCCGTCCCGGGCAGCACGACGGAGGTGGAGCACTCCCCCTCACCGGTCGCGTCGATGGCGGCCAGGATCTCGGTGCGCGCGTTGACGACGGCGACCTGCCAGGGCTTCAGGCCGGCGCCGGCCGCGATCCCGGCGATCTCCTCCGCCAGGTGCGGCGCCCAGTCGGCGCTGCGCTCGAATGCCTGCTCGCCCCACGCGCGGACCTGCGCCGCGGTGGCGCCCGCCACGGTGAACAGGTCTGAGTAGCCGGCGAGGTTGGCGATGATCGCCTTGCGCCGGTGCGTGCCGAGCTCCTTGCCGCGCGCTCGGGGATCGATTTCTGACGACGTGAAGGTGGGAAAAGTCATGAACCATCCATCAGGTCGGCGAGCCTGGGGTTCCGGTGGCGAACGAGGCGCGGACGCGCGCGTACCGTTCGGCGTCGATGTCCTGGCTCAGCTTGAACATGCTCTTCTCGGTATGCACATGTACCCGAAAAGCCACTACCCCAGGCAGCAGCGCGGCGAACCTCTCCCTCGACGCCGGGGTCGGCTCCCAGGCGGGCGAGTGGAGCGACTCCAGGGCCGCGACGGTACGCTCCACCACGTCGAGCGCGTCATCGAGCAGCTGTTGCGGGGGACCGGGGTGAAGCTCGCCTCGTGCGTGGACAGCGCCGCCACCCGCCAGGCGGACCCGCCGATCACCGCGATCGACCTGCGCCCGAAGGAGGCGGGGGCGAGCTGCGCGGAGCTGCTGTTCGAGCTGCTGTCCGGGTCCGCTCCTATGGGCACTGAGCGCGTGCACCCGATAGAGCTCAACATCCGCGCCTCGACCCGCCCCCGCCCCTGACGGCTCAGCCGAAGTTGACGTCGCTGCAGAAGTAGAACGTCTGGTCCATGTGCGAGGCCTGCCAGATCGTGTAGATCACGTGACGGCCGGTGCGCGAGCCCTTGCTGATGTTGTTGATCATGTACACGTCACCGGGCGCGTACCTGGGGGTCGTGCGGACCAGTTCCAGGTGGTTCCACCCCAGGGGCGTGGTGAGGGCGTTGTAGCCCTGGTGGGTGATGTAGACCCTGATGTAGTCCGCGCCGTGCCTGGCCTGGTCGTTCAGGCGGATGTTGAACGTTGCGGCGAGGTTCGCCATCGTCCACGCTCCCGGCGTGTCCATGGAGCGGTAGCGGCCGCCTTCGGTCAGGCCGGCGCTGCACAGCTGGCCATTGGGAATGACGGCCTCATGGTTGCCGCCGACCCCGTTGCGGTAGAGGCCGTTCCAGTTCCACATGGCGTTGGTGTTGTCCTGCCATGCCTGCCAGCACATGGGGTCCTGCTGCTGCATGGCGGGGTTCTGGAAGTCGCTGCCCCAGCGCAGCCAGCAGCCGTAGTTGCGGGAAGCGGGGTCGACGACCGAGCCGTGCGCCGACGCGGAGCCGGCCAGGGGGATGGCGAAGATCATCGCGGTGGAGAGCAGCAGAGCCAGGGCGCGCCGCGCCCAGCGGTGGGGTCCTTTGGGCATAGTGCGATCTCCGTGTTCCGGTCGGGGGATTCCGGTGGTGGGGAGCGCTCCGCGGGGCGACGGTATCTGACGACATGAGTCCGCATCAAATGACGGGCTATGTCAACGTGTCCCTCCGGCGCCGGATTACAGGCCGATGTCCCGGATGAGCAGCGGAAAGGGCTTTCCCCCAGGCCTCCAAATCGGTGAAACTTTCACCATCGCCCGATTTCGCACCGTGCCCGTCCAGCAACTTAGGGTAAGGAAATCTGGGCAAGTAGCATGTGAGCGAGGGCAAGGTTCCCGACACTTGGTGGGTGACCGCAATGGCGACGATCGAACCGACCGCGGAGCGCAAGGTTGTCCTTCCTCTGCCGCCGTACACAGTCGACGACCTGCTCAAGCTCCCTGACGACGGGAACCGCTACGAGCTCTTCAACGGGAGCCTACTGGTGAGCCCTGCCCCCACAAAGCTGCACCAACTTGCCATCACCCGGCTGTTGTTCATCCTCGGAGATGCAGCACCGTCCGAGCTGGTGGCTCTTTCGACCGTTAACCTACGGGTTACGGACAAGGACTTCTACATCCCCGACCTTGTCGTCGTGCCCGAAGAGGCGATGCACACCGACCCTCTCATGTTCTCGCCGGAAGAGATCATCCTCGCGGTAGAGGTGGTCAGCCCGAGCACCAAGATGAGGGACAGAGGCCTCAAGGCCGCGGCGTATGCAGCAGCGGGCATCCCGGGCTATTGGCGGGTCGAGTCGGAGGAAGGACCGACTCTCTACGCCTACGAGCTCAACGGCGACAGCTATGACCCGCCGACCGCCTACAAGGCAGGCGAAGTCGCGAACCTGACGGTGCCGTTCCCGGTCAGCTTCGACCCTGCCGATCTCGACCGTCCACGACGCTGACCCCTCAGGTCGTGGTGACCCAGACCCGGAGGAGATGGCGGCGGCGGTGCGGCTCCGGGTGGTCCTCGTAAGCCGTGCGGCTGTGCAGGACGACGTGGTTGTTGAGGAACTGCATGTCGCCCGCCCGCAGATCCATGGTGAGCGTGAAGCGGGTGTCGTTGGTCAGGCGGTCGAGAAGGTCCATGGTCTCCTCCTGCGCCGGTGTGAACGGCGGGACGGTGGCGCCGCGCTGGGCCGAGCGCAGGTAGTCGGGGCCGTACGCGACGGACACCCCGCCATCGGGGCGGACCGCGCAGATCGGCTTGGTGTAGAAGCTGTCCGGGCCGTCGCCCGTGCGCCGGTCGTGCCACCACGGCTGGTAGAGGAGCTCCGCCAGGTCGGGGCGGGTGCGGACGAGCTCGTTGTGCACCGCCACCGAGCTGACGATCGCGCTGAGGCCGCCGGATTTCGCCGGGCGCACGCACAGGAGAGCCACCACGTCCGTGGGGTCGCTGTGGAAGCCGAGCCGGCCGCTGTGCTGGTAGCTCTTCGCGCGGGACGGGTCGGCGCCCGTGTCGCGGACGTGCATGAGGGGCTGTGCGTCAGGGGGTTGCGGGACGACGGCGCCGACATGGCGGGCCAGGCCGAGCGCGGCCCTCGCGCACTGCCGCTCGGTCATCTCCGCCACGGGAACCCCTTGGATCAGGACGAAGCCGCGGCCGTGCATGAGCTCGTCGCGGACCCGGTGCAGGATCGGCGCGAGCGTCGGCAAGGGGAAGCTGTCTTCGGAGTCCGCGTGGACGGCGGCGAGCACCTCTCGCCTGTGTGCCTCGGTCAGCGGGATCCGCCACGTGTCGCTGTCGCGCAGCTCCGCGCCCAGCCACTCCCCCGGCCCCAGAACCTCCGCGACCGCCATGGCTGCCACCGCCTTTCGGATCAGCCGTTCGCCTGGACTCACCATGCCCTGCTCGGCCGGCGGTGGCAGCACCTCATCGCCCACGGCATAACGTCTTCACCCAGAGCGGACGGAGCCGGGAGCGCGGGCGGCCCGCGACGTGTAGACCGTCACCTCGTCCGGCTGGACAAGGCCGTCCTGGATGGCGCAGATGAGCAGCTTCTCCTTGGTCGGCGCGGGGCGGCCCGCGGCGGCGTACTTGACCCTCGCCCGGTCGATGTACTGGCGTACGGTGCGCTCCTTGATGCCCATCCTGGCCGCCACCGACGCCTTCGACATCGACTGGAACCAGAACAGCAGGGCCGCGCGCTCCTTGTCCGACAACTGCGGCCGGTGGGGGCTTTCGTCCGTGGCGATCGCGTGGGCCATGGGCAGGGTGACGCTCGGCCGGTCGGCCGCCACCTCCAGGATGGTCTCCAGGCAGGACTCGCGCGTGGCCCGGCCCTTGCCGATGAAGGCCGAGGCGCCCGCGTCCAGCACCGCCCGTACCGTCTCCGGCTCCTCGTGCTCCGAGAAGACGATGACCCGCTGGCCGCCCGCGCACAGCTCGGCGACCCGGTCCACGACCATGGTGCCGTTGAGGTTGAGGTCCAGCAGGAGCACGTCGGCCGCCACGCCGCGGACCGACTCGATGGTCGGCCCCTGCGCGACCAGCTCCACCGTGCTCGGCCCGCCGAACCACGACCTGACGCCGTCCACCACCACCTGATGGTCCTCCACCAGGGCGACCGTCACCCGCCCCGCCGCCTCGCTCCTGTCACCGCTCCGGTCCGCCCCCGGCTCCGTCTCCCGCGCCATCCGCTCCGTCCCAGTCCCGTCGCCTGCCCGATCTGGCCCGTCCCCAGTTCCGTCGCTTGCGCACGCGCATCCGTTACGGGTTCGCGCGCCGACCCCCCTCCGGCCGGCGCGCTCCCCGCCCCACCCCTCAAGGGCCCTGCCAGATGCTGTTGACCCACACGTCCCGTCCCTGCCGCTGGTAGGTGACGACGACCCCGCTCGGCTCGCGTACCGGAGTGGTGCTGATGGGCAGGTCGTCGTTGTCTGCCACGACGGCCACGCTCACCATGGCCGACATCGCCGACACGGTCACCCTGGCCCGTGACCGCGCCCCGTCCAGCGCCAGGACGGGCGCCCTGAGCAGATCCTCCCGTACGCCCTCCGGCAGCACCGGCATCCGCTGCCCGAACGGCGGCGCCGTCACCAGCACCTGGCGCCGCTCGGCGGCGTCGATGCGCTCGCGCAGCACGGACACCAGCTCGTCGGGTACGTCCTCCCGCTCCGTGATGAGCCGGCGCAGCCGCATGGCCCCGGCCGTGCAGTCCTCACGTACGCGGGGATCCCCCGGGTCGGCCCCGTCGGCGAGCTGCTCGAGCAGCGACTCGGCCACGTCGCGGATCGCGGCGTACCGGCGGAGCCGGTCGGCGTGGATCCGCTGGGCGGACTCCCGCCAGGCGTCGTCGGCGGCCAGCCGGCGGGCCAGCAACGCCGCGTCGTCGGCCCGGACCCGCAGCGTGTGGCAGCCCGCCGCGTACCCGAGCTGGAGCGTGATGCTCCCGACCATGACCATGAGGTACTTGGCGATGGAGACCCGGTCGACCGTCCCCGTCACGATCATCGCGGTCAGCATGATCCCGGCGTTGGCGGAGAGGAACGCGATCAGCTCGCTCCGCCAGCGGGGCCGGTTCCACAGGAGCATGACGCCGAGCCAGCCCACCGAGCCCCAGCCCCAGTCGGCGGCGCCCAGCAGGTCCCCGGGGCGGCAGGACACGATCACCGCGACGTCCACGGCCAGCACGGCGACGGCGAGCCCGACCGCCCTGGCCGGGCCCTCGAACCTGCGGACCAGCGACCGCGCGGCGATGACGCCGACGGCCGTGTAGCCGATCCAGGCCGCCGCCGCCAGCCACGGCCAGCGGAAGGACGGCCAGCCCGCGATGGTGACGGTGAGGTCGTAGCCGAGGTGCCAGGCCGCGGCGATCACCACGGCGCCGATGGCGGTGTAGCGGGCGTAGCGCTGGGCGACCTCCTCGATGTCATCGATCATGGCCGCCACCACAGGCTCACCCGGGTGTCCCGGTCGCCGGAGAGGATGTCGGCGCCGGCGTTCGGCAGCGAGCGCATCGTGTCGAGGATCGACCCACGCACGCCGAACCGGTCGGGCGGCACCCGTGCGAGGTCGAAGCCGCCCCCCGCGTCCGCGACCTCCACCCGGATCTCCCCGTCGCGGCTGCTGGAGACCAGCTCGGCCTCGCGTACCCCGGCGTGCAGCGCCACGTTGGCCAGCGCCTCGGTGACCGCGCGGGCGAAGCGCTCGGCGACCTCCCCCGGCACCGTCTCCGGTGTCAGCCGCCTGCGCACGGCCAGCCCCGCCGCCCGCCCCGCGACCTCGTCGAGCAGGGCGTCCAGCGCGATGGGCGCGGAGCGGGCGCGCGGCCGGGCGCGCAGCTTCTCCAGCGCCACCAGGTCGGCCGCCGCCTGGCGGCGCAGCGTGGGCGAGGGCCGCCCGTACGTGCCCAGCCCGACCATCGTCAGCGTGTGCAGCGACGTCTCGTGGACGCTGCCGACCTGGCGCAGCTCGTCCTCGCGCCGCAGGCGCTCGACGATGAGCGCGATCTCGGCGCGGGCGCTCTCCCGCAGGAACGCGTCCGCCGAGGCGGCGGAGCGGCGCAGCAGCGTCATCAGCACCGCGATCGCGAGGATCTGCACGAGGTGGATCCCCAGCGTCCCGGCCACATCCTGGTACGGGTCGGCCAGCCGCATCCCGGCCAGGTACGCCGCCGCCACCCCCAGCCCGGCGGGCACCGCCGCCCAAGGCCGCCACGTGACGCCCGAGACGACGATGGTCATCGTGACCAGCCCCGCGATCCAGCTCGATCCCCCGTCGAGCGCGGCCCCCGCGACGAGATGGCGCTGCGCGAGGCAGAGCGTGACCGTGATGGTCGCGTCCCCCGCCACCAGCCAGGCAGGAATCCCTTCCCTGCGCCGGGCCACGCGCAGGAACAGCCCGGTCCACACGAGGTCGACCGCCAGCGCGGGCGCCAGCCACGCCGCGGACACCGGCGGAACGGCGCTGAGGATCGCGGCCACGACCGCCACGAGGCCCACCACACCCCGCGCCCCCGCACAGGTGCGGGCGATCGTCCGCTCCATGTGCCTGGCCGCCGAGTCGTATGTCCTGGAGCCTGAGTGAGACATGGGCCGCCTGCTCGCGATGAGAGCACAAGACGGGCTTCACAATAACTCATCCGGTATGGGGGAGCACGGTGTGAATACAGCCTTTTTGCGGAGGCGGGTGGAGACATGGGTCGCATGATCGTTCCCTCGGTCCGGCTCTCCTCGCGGCGTTCACTGCCTCCTCGCACCGTGACCCACCGTGCCCTCCGGCGGCATGACGGCTGATCGGCCGTCATGCGCTACGACGGCCGATCAGCCGTCAGTCGCGTCTCCTCACATGAGCGTGTACTGGCTGCGGTCGCGACGATGCGACGAGAGGGGACCTCATGACCTTCCTGGCGATCTCGATCCTGGTCGGCTGCCTGTCCGTGATGACGGCCCGGCAGGGGAACCGGCCGTCCGGCCTGCCGGTGGCCCGGCCGCGGCTGGTGGCGGCGGGCGGCACGTACGCGGGCTCGCGCGGCCGGGCGTCGGACGCGTACGTCGTCCAGGAACGGCTGGTCGCGGCGGCCCACGGCGCGGGCGGCGACCCGCTGCTGCGCGGGCTCGGCCTGCCGTCGGCGCTCAACCCCGAGGTCGGCGCCGTCCCGCTCCGCCCTGGCGACCGCGTCGTCATCGTCTCGGACGGCGCGATCAGGGTGCTCGGCGCGGCGCGCATGAAGGAGCTGTTCACCGACGGGGCGTCGCCCGGCGCATGCCTGGACCGGCTGTACGACGAGATGGCCGCCGCCGAGCCCAAGGACGACGCCACAGTGATCATCGCCGACTACGTCACGGCTTGAGTACGGGTGTACTCAGGCGCGTCCCGCGGCCCTCAGTGACGATCGGAGGAAACAGCCCCACTGGACACCGGAGGCCTCGGATGAGCGCCATATTCGGAGAGACGCTGAGCTTCACCCAGGCGGAGGGCGAGGAGGTGCGGCTCGTCGTGTTCGGGGACGAGCACTACGCCCGCTACGAGACCCTCGACGGCTACACCGCCGTCTACGACGCCTCCGCCGGCGCCTACTGCTACGCCGACTTGAAGGACGGGCGGTTCCAGTCCACCGGGGTCAGGGTCGACTCCTACGACGCGCCCGGCGGCGTGCCGCGCCACCTGCGCGAGTCGGGTCCGGCCATGGCCGCGGCACACCGGCGGCGCCGGCCGGGCCTGCTCTCGGCCGAGGCGGCGCAGGACTCCGTGCTGACGTTCGGGCCGAAGGGCGGGCTGCTGGAGGGCCGCAGGCTCAGCGTCGGCACCGTACGCGGCCTGACGATCCTCGTCGACTTCCCCGACCAGGCCACGACGGTCACCCAGGCGCAGGTGGACGCGCTGCTCAACGCCCCCGGCTATCACGAGAACGGCAACGCGTGCTCGGTCAACGAGTACTACAAGACCGTGTCGAGCGGCCTGCTGGACTTCACCAACGACGTCGTGGGCCCGTTCAGGATGAGCCACAACATCACCTTCTACGCCGACCCCGACAATTTCGACGTGCTGGTCCCGGAGGCGCTGCGGGCGGCCGTCGACTCGGGCGTCGACCTCACCCGGTACGACTCGCTCGGCCAGCAGGTCGTGGACGCCCTGATCGTCATGTACGCCGGCAAGACGCAGTACATCAAGGACAGTGTCCTGTGGCCGCACAACAGCGTCGTCGAGCTGGAGTCCGGCGACATGCGCACCCACTTCTACATGGTGACGAGCATGGGCGAGGGCCCGGAGCAGCTGACGATCGGCACGTTCTGCCACGAGACCGGGCACCTCCTGTGCCGCTTCCCCGACCTGTACGACTACGGCCGCCGCGACGGCGACGACTTCGCCAGCTCGGGCCTCGGCCTGTACTGCCTGATGAGCGCCGGCAACCACCTGAACGGCGGCAAGACACCCGCGCCCGTCAGCGCCTACCTGCGCGACCTGGCCGGCTGGTGCCCCGAGAGGGCGGAACTCAACCGGGGCGGCGTGTTCCAGGCCGAGCACGGCGACTATCGCAAGGTGTTCCGCTACTCGACCGGGACGGACGAGGAGTACTTCCTGGTGGAGAACCGCGCCAAGCTCGGCTTCGACCTGCACCTGCCGGCGAGCGGCCTGGCCGTGTACCACTGCGACACCCGCGGCTCCAACGAGCTGCAGGACGGGACGCCGCTGCACCACTACCAGATCGCGCTGCTGCAGGCCGACGGCCACCTCGACCTGGAGAACAACCTCAACAGGGGCGACAGCCGCGACCTGTACGGCCGGGTGGACGGCACGGCGCTGTCGCACTCGACCGTGCCCGCCAGCCTGCTGTGGAGCGGGGCCGAGTCGGGGCTGACCCTGTCGGCGATCAGCGACCCCGGCCAGGCCATCCGCTTCCGGGCGGGTCCGGTGGGCGTGAACGGCGCCACGTTCACCTCGGTGTCGCGGCCGGCGCTGCGCATCCCCGACAGCGACCCGCACGGCGTGGCCGACACGATCACGATCGAGGCGGAGGGGACCGTGCGGACGCTGAAGGTCCTCATCGACCTCGACCACAACCACCCCGAGGACCTGCGGATCGTGCTGCACTCGCCGACCGGCCGGCGCATCGTCCTGTCGCACCGGGCCGCCACCCTGGACACCTCGAAGCTGCTGGAGTACGCGACCGAGCCGCCGTCGGCCGTGACTCCGCTGGTGGGCCAGCCGGCGGGCGGCGGGTGGACACTGCGGGTGAGCGACCTCGCCCCGTCACACGCCACGGCCGGGGTCCTGAGCGCCTGGCGGCTGGACATCGTCACGGGCACCTGACCGGCCCCCGAGCGCGCGTCATGGCCCCCTGACGCGCGCTCGAGCGGATGTCATAAGATCGTGACCGTGACCGCTCCCCACGGCATCAACCCCAACGTCCCCCACTCGGCCCGCGTCTACGACTACTGGCTGGGCGGCAAGGACAACTTCGAGGCGGATCGCCAGGTGGCCGAGCAGACCATGGCGGCGGTCCCGGGCGTACGCGAGAGCGCCAGGAACAACCGGGCCTTCCTCGGCCGGGCCGTGCGCCACCTCACTCAGCTGGGCGTCCGGCAGTTCCTCGACCTCGGCACGGGCATCCCGAGCCAGGGCAACACGCACGAGGTCGCGCAGGCGGAGGCGCCGGACGCCCGCGTGGTCTACGTCGACAACGACCCCATCGTGATGACGCACGCCAGGGCGCTGCTGACCAGCAAGCCGGAGGGCAGGACCGCCTACATCGAGGCCGACGTACGCGAACCGCGCGCCATCCTCGAGCACCCCGAGGTGCTGGACACGCTCGACTTCACGCAGCCGATCGCGCTCATGATGGTCGCGATCCTCATGCACATCCCCGACCAGGACGACCCCGCCGGGCTGGTGCAGGCGTTCACCGCGGCCGTGCCCTCGGGCAGCTACCTCGTGCTGAGCCACCTGACGCTGGACTTCGTGTCCAAGGAGACCGCCGACACCTACCTGACGGCCACGAGCCACCAGGCGATGCACAGGACGCCGAGGACGGGCGAGCAGATCGCGCGTTACTTCGACGGGTTCGACCTGATCGAGCCCGGGCTCGTGCCGGCCCCGGAGTGGCGTGACACGCCGCTCTTCCCCGACGACCCCCCGACCTGGATGTACGCGGGGGTCGGCCGCAAGCGCTGACTCCCCCGGGAGCAATGGCCTGGCGTCTGGTGAGCCTCTGCCGGGTGCCGCAGAGGCGCCCGCTCCACTGCGCTGAGAGCGGGCGCCTTTCGTGCAGCGGAGAAGGTCAGGCCGCGCTTTCCTCGGCCTCCCGGTGGAGCGCCTCAAGGTCGAACGCGCCCGACTTGACCGCTGCGGTGAATGCCTCCCAGTCGCGGCGCGGGACCTCCAGCACCTTGTCCGGGTTGTCGACGTGGATGACCTCCACGTGATCGTTGATCCGCTTGGCCGCGACGCGGCCGGCGTCTTGAGTCATGCCGTACTCCTTCCAGTGCACTGCGGAGTTTCCGCCCTGCCTCTTCGCGGGAGGACAGGGTCGGCTGCGGGAAGCTTTCCATCCCGACCGGGGCACCGGCTACCCATGGGGGCGGGAGGTGGATGGAAAAACCCACTCGCGGACGTCAATCTCTTGGCCTCGGATGCAAGATTGACGCCCCCGCCCCACAGGCCACTCGAAGGTCGTGAACTTGACTTCAGAGCGGCGGGCGCACGTATCGGAAACCCGGAGCGTCCGCATCACGTAGCGATCAAGGCGAAACGGTGGGCGGTCGCTCTCAGCGGGCGGCCGCTCGCCATTTCCGCGTGCACCGCACGGAGCCGGTCCGCGTACTCGTCGGCGGTGAAACCGGGGATCTGCCACGAGATGACGCGGAGATAGAGGACGAGCGCGCCAATGTCGTGGAACGTGACGGGATAGCTCGACTCCCGCCGCCAGGTGACGTCGAGCCCGGCCTCGGTGAGCGCGGCGGTCGCGGTCGCGAGGTCCCAGCCGTGGTCCTCGTGCGGCGGGGCGCCCATCGCCTGGTTGATCTCTTCCAGGTCGCGCCCTCCCACCTGCTGGGTGACGTACGTGCCGCCGGAAGCGAGGAGGCGGCGGATCTCTCCCGGTTCGTACGCCTCGTGCCGGTTGACGATCAGCTCGAACGAGCCGTCGGGAAACGAGGAGATCGTCTCGGCCACCTCGACGCCCAGAGGCTCCAGCCGGCGCCGGGCTATCGGGACGTTGGGGGCGTACTCCTCGGTGGCGGCGGTGCGGGGCGGCAGCGGGGCCAGGGACGACAGCAGCTCACCGCCTCCGGTGCCGAGGTCGAGCAGGGACGCCGCCTCCGGCAGGCGCTCGCGCACCAGCTCCTCGTAGTCCCACGGCAAATCGTCGGCGGTGGTCATCCGGCCGCGGAACACGGCCCAGTCCCAGCCCTCGAACGACGTGGTCAGCGCCTCGCGCATCAGCTCCTCATAGCCCATGCCGCGATCATGCTCTGCGGGCACTCCGCCCCGCACGCCCTTTTCCGTGGCGGGGCGGGGTGCTCTCGCGCAGGACGACGCGGGTCGGGAGCGGCACGTCCGGCGCCCCTTCGTCGTCGGAGAGCGCGAGGCGCATGGCGCTCAGGCCCGCCTCCTCCAGCGGCACGGCCACGGAGGTGAGGGCGGGCACGACGTCCAGCGCGGAGCCGATGTCGTCGAAGCCCGCCACCCCGATGTCCACCCCCGGGACAACCCCGGCGTCGCGGAAGGCCGCCATGGCGCCGATCGCCATCACGTCGTTGACCGCGAACACCGCCTCCACGTCCGCGAAGCCCCGCTCCACCAGCCTGCGTGCCGCGTCGTAGCCGCCCGCGCGGGTGAACGTGGTCTCGATCGCCACCGGCTCGACCACACCGGACCCGGCCAACCCCGCGCGGAAGCCGTCGTGGCGCTCGCGCGAGGTGCGGATCTCGCCCGGGGCGTGGAAGACGGCGAAGCGCCGGTATCCCGCGTCCAGCAGCGCCCGGGCGAGGTCGCGGGCGCCGCCGTGGTTGTCGATCGTGACGGTGCCGAACGGCAGGTCCCGCTGGCTGATCAGCACGACCCGGCCGCCCGCCGTGCGGTACTCCGCCAGCTCCTCGATCAGCGCTTCCCTGGTCCCGGAGCCCGCGACGCGGGTGCCCGCGACGATGATGACGCGCGGCCGTTGCCCACGCAGAGTCCGGACGATCTCCAGCTCGCGCTCGGGCGACCCGTCCGCCACCGCCATGGTGACGATGAGCCGCGCCGCCTCCGCCGCCTGGGTCACCCCGGCGGCGATGGAGGAGAAGTAGGGGTCGGCCACGTCGCGGATCACCAGCGCGACGGTCCTGGTCGAGCCCTTCGCGATGGCCTGCGCCGACAGGTGCGGCTCGTAGTTGAGCTTGGCCGCCGCCGCGCGCACCCGGGTGACGTTCTCGGACCTGACGTTGCGCGAGCTGCCGTTGAGCGCGCGCGAGGCGGTCGCGACGGACACGCCCGCCTCCCGGGCGACGTCGTGGAGGGTGGGCGGGGCCTTGGGCCCGTCGCCCACGCCGGTCATCCGGCCGCCACGGTCAGCGGGTCGCTCCTGGTCACGCCCGCCGCGTTCGCCAGCTCGGCCACGTACGTGTGCCTGCCGATGCGGGGCTTGCCGCTCTCGCCGTACCTGTCGATGGTGATCGGCGCGCCGCTCTCGCCCGAGCCCTTGGGCCAGAGCTGGCCCGTCCACCTCTGGCCGGCGCGCAGGAGGATGCGGTCGCCCGGGCGGAACGTGGTCTCGTTCAGCTTGCCCAGGCTCTTCCAGGCGTGCGCCTCGTCGAGGCCCGAGGCCGCGTCGTCGCCTCCGGCGGCGTCGACGTAGTACGTGGTGCCCGCCGTGGCTGTGACTGTGGCCGTGGCCGTGGCGGGCTGGGCGGGTGTCAGGATCATGGCGGCGGCTGTGAGCACGTGCAGGAACTTCGGCATGACCGGCTCCAGGGGGTGTTTCGGCGCGCCGCACGCTCGGAGGCGCGCCGAAGGGCGATCAGCTCGGTTATGGGGTGTGGACGATGGGGTGGGCCACGTCGTGGGCACGCAGGTGGCCGCACATGCCCCACCGCTCGTGCGGCGGGCTCTCCATCAGGGCGGACCGGCGCAGGTGCGCGCCGTCGCCGCGCTCTAGGGCGTCGAGGATCTCGGCCGTGCGGCGCGCCTCCTGGGCGACCGTGTCCTCCCAGATCGACCGCCACGCCGCCGCCTTGGGACGCACGAGTGCGAGTGCGTGGTCGTAGAAGCGGTGGAGCGGGCCCAGGTCGCCCTCGGCGGCGGCGCCGGCGAGCCGGAGGAACCCCTCGACGGCCAGTTCCCGTCGCCTGCGCACCGCGTCCTCCTCGCCCTGGGTGGGGAGGGTGGCGGCCTCGCGGTAGCGGTCCGGGTCGGCGACGATCTCCGGCGGGAACGTCATGACCGCGTCGCCGGCCTCGGGCAGGCCGGCGTTCGACATCACGACCACCACCTCCAGGTCCCCGCGGTTGACCGCGCGGTGGATGGTGCCGGGCGTGAACCACACGGTCGTGCCCGCGCCCAGCTCCGTCTCGCGCAGCCCGTTGACGTCGAGCGTCTGCAGCGTGCCGCACCCGCCGACGACCACGTACGCCTCCGTGGAGGCCGTGTGCAGGTGCGGCGTGCCGCCCTCCAGCCCGTCGGCGCACGGGCTGCCGGAGTAGACCGACAGCCGGCTGACCGAGGTGCCTCCGGGGAAGGTCATGCCAGCGCCGCCCGCCCCTGCTTGGCCAGCAACCCGGTCCCTTCCTCGCCCCGGTCGCCGTCGGCGATCACGACCGCGTACCGGAACCGCAGCGACTCCCCGTCCGGCAGCTCCACCTCCTCGCTGAAGAACGGCGCCGGGCACAGGCACGCGAAGTCCTCGCTCCGCGCGAACCACTGCGGCGGGTGCTGGGGGTTCGAGGCGGCGTCGACCACGACGATCGTGGAGTGGTCACCGGTCTCGTCGTGCCTGCCGCGGAAGCCGAACCACTCGGCGCGCGTGCCGCGCAGCTCGTCACCGCCCGCTCCGGCCGGCGACTGGATGATCCCGTTGGTGAACGACCTGGGCCCGCGCCAGAAGAGCCCGCCGTAGCCGGCGTTCTCGCGGCCCTTCGTGGTCGGGGAGCCGAACGCGAGCGTGCCGCCCGACACGTTCGTCATCTCCGTGTCGAACACCAGCGCCCACGTCGCCTCGTCCAGCACCTGCGCGGCCAGCGACCGCCGCTCCGCGATGACCGGGGCGCCGGCCTGCGAGGTCCAGTCGAGCGTGTGCCCGAGCTCGGCCCGGTCGCCGGTGACCGACAGCGCGGTCATCTCGCGGTGGGTGGCGCTGCCGTTGTTCTCGAGCTGCACGTAGAACTTCCCGTGCACGTACGTCGGCCCGCCCCAGAAGTTGTGCTCCCCCACATGCGGCAGCGACCAGGCGATGCCCTTGTGCCAGACGTGGTCGTGCGGCCTGAACAGCGACACCAGCCGGCCACCGAGGGTGCGGATCGGGTGCAGGTACGGTTTGGGCGACTCCAGCACCGGCGTGTCGGGGCGGTAGACGTACGTGAACAGGTCGACGTCGCCCGCCGCGAGGGTCACCGAGCGGTCGAGCACGTGCGTGGCTTGCAGGGTCACGGGTTCCTCACCTTTTCCCAAGGAGCGCCCGTGCCGTCCATGCGCAGGGCGAACGGGCTGTCAGCAGTGATCTGTCCGGCTCGTACCCGCTCGCCGGTGAAGGCGGAGGTGTAGAGCGCGGCGATGAA
This sequence comes from Nonomuraea sp. B19D2, assembly GCF_040137845.1. Taxonomy (NCBI): domain Bacteria; kingdom Bacillati; phylum Actinomycetota; class Actinomycetes; order Streptosporangiales; family Streptosporangiaceae; genus Nonomuraea; species Nonomuraea sp. B19D2. Next base: position 183,959 of record NZ_JBEFAK010000013.1, read on the forward strand.
CTCCATCGTCCGGCGGGCGTCCTCGGTGGTCACCGGAGGCGCCTCGCCCCGGTCGAGCGCGTCGAAGACGGCGGCGAGCCAGCCGTCGTGGCTGCTCGGCACGGTGCTGTGCCCCTGCGCCCACAGGTCCGACACCGCCTCCTGGCCCGGCGCCGGGGTCACGGTCCAGTCGTCGTCGGTGTAGCCGTACAGGTGCTCGACCTCGACGGTGGCGCGCTCGTAGTCGAAGCGGAGCTGGGAGGTCTGCCTCGGGGACACGACGGAGTTCACGATCGTGGCCACGGCGCCGTTCTCGAACGTCACCAGCGCCAGGGAGACGTCCTCGGTGTCCACCGGGCGCGCCTGGCGGGCGGCCACGGCCGTGACCTCGCGCCATGGGCCGAGGATCGAGAACAGCAGGTCGAACTGGTGGATTCCGTGCCCCATGGTCGGCCCGCCGCCCTCCGACTCCCACGTGCCGCGCCACGGGACCGCGTAGTACGCCTCGTCGCGGTACCACTGGGTGTTGCACGTGGCCAGCAGCGGACGGCCCAGCTCGCCGGCCTCCTGCAGGCGGCGCAGCCGCAGCGCGCCCGCCCCGAAGCGGTGCTGCAGGACAGTCGCGACGTGCGCCGTCGAGTGGCGCTCCGCCTCGATCAACGCGTCGAACTCGGCGAGCGAGAGCGTCGGCGGCTTCTCGACCAGCGCCGTGACCCCGGCCTCCAGGCACGCGATGGCCAGCGGGGTGTGCAGCTGGGGCGGCGTGCACAGGTGGACGAGGTCGACCTCCTCCGCCCGCAGCAGGTCGTCCAGGCTCGCGTGGGTGCTCGTCACGTCGTACTTCTCGGCGAACGCCGTCACCCGGTCGGCGTCCACGTCGGCCACCGCCACGAGCTCCGCCCGCCCGGACCCGAGGACGGCCTGGGCGTGCGCATGGGCGATCGCACCGGTTCCGACGATCGCGGCCCGGTAGATCCGTTCTGTCAAGATGGTGCTCCTATAGGGGGGAATATCAGGCGCCGTCGATCTCGGTCTGCGGCTCGTCACGGGAAAGCGCATTCCAGGAAAACGTATTCCGCAGGTTTGCACGGCCGTTACGCGGGCGTCAAGAGCGTCGCTTCCGGACCAGCGGAGTCGTGATCTTGTGGGGCGCGTACGCGGCCCGCACGGCCTCGACCAGCAGGCTCGGACCCGCGTCCTTCAGCACGGGCGTCAATCTCGGGTGCGGGTGCTTTCGCGGACGATCAGCCGCCCTTCGAGGGTGAGCCGCTCACGCGTGCCGGGCTTCTCCAGCGCGAAGCGGATCGCCTCCACGCCCGCCTGCGCCAGCGGAAGCGCCACAGTGGTCAATCGCGGTGTCACATCCCCGGCGAGCGGAATGTCGTCGATTCCCGTCACGGAAACGTCGTCGGGCACCGCCACACCGGCCGCGCGGAAAGCCGACATCGCACCGATGGCGACCATGTCGTTGACCGCGAGAACCGCTTCCGCACCGCCCATTCCGTCCTCGGCCAGCCGTCGCGCCGCGTCGAATCCGCCCTGGCGGCCGACCTCGCAATAGACGGTCCGGATGTCCCGCTCGGCCAGCCCCCCGGCCCGCAGTCCCGCCACGAAACCGGCCGTTCGAAGGGCCATGTTGCGCAGTTCCCTGACGCCGCCGAATATCGTCACCCGCCGGTGCCCGGTTTCCGCGACAAAGGCGCCGGCCAAGCGCCCGGCGGCGAAATCGTCGAAGCCGATCGAATCGAAACTCATGTCGGTCTCGCCGACGATGACGACCCGGCCGCCTTCGCGTTCGTAGGAGTCGAGCTCCTTCAGCAGCCGCCCGTCGAACGCGTTCGCCATGAAACGGCTGGAGGTCAGCACCAGCGCGCGCGGCCGCAGCGCGCGAAGCAGCCGGACGGTCTCCAACTGCCGCTCGGAGGCCGCCATCGTGGACGATACGGTGACGAAGGCGCCCGCCGTACGCGCTTGGCGTTCCATCGCCGCCACGACCATCGCCATGGACGGCGTCGTGAGGTCGTCCGCGATCAGCGCGATCGAGTCGCTCGCCCGCCGCATCGCCCTGGCCGCGGCGTCCACCGTGTAGCGCAGGGCCGCCGCGGCGGCCAGCACGCGGGCCTCGTACTCGGGCGCGACCTTCCGCGTGCTGCCGCCCAGGACCCTGGAGGCGGTGGAGACCGAGACCCCGGCCGCCGCGGCGACGTCGTGCAGCGTGACCGTGGGCCTCGCCGCATGGGGCATCCGCAGGGTCCTTTCCGAAGGCGAAGGGGCCGGCCCGCGAACCGGGCGGGTAAAGAAGCGTACCCGGACGCCGATCCGCAACCATGACCTATGTCATATGAAAACGGTGACACAGCGGACTTACCGGCCAAACAGGTTTGGCATCACGCTACGGCCATGACTTCTCCCCGATTCAGGATGCCGGCGTCAGCCGTGGGCCGCGTCAGGCGGCTGGCGGTCGCGGCCGGCGCGGGTGCGCTGCTCGCGTCAGGGCTGCTGGCCGCGCCCACGACCGCCCAGGCAGCGGACGGGCTCGACCGGCAGGCGCTGCGGCAGTCGCTGGACGCCGTGCACGAGGCCGGCATGTACGGCATCTACTCGGAAGTGCGGGATGCGGCCCAGACGTGGAAGGGCGCGTCCGGCGTGGCCGATGTGGACACGCGCCGCCCCGTACGGCCAGACATGGTGCACCGGGTGGGCAGCATCAGCAAGACGTTCACCGCCATCGCCGTCCTCCAGCAGGTCGAACGCGGCGCCGTCGAACTGGACGCCCCGATCGGCCGCTACCTGCCCGACCTCGTCCCCGGCGAGCGCGGCCAGCGGATCACCGTACGGATGCTGCTCAACCACACCAGCCACATCGCCGACTACATCGGCCCGGCGTTCCCCTCGCTGCTGGAAGGCTCGGGCAAGAGCCTGGACGACAACCGCTTCCGCACGTTCGCCCCGGAGGAACTGGTCAAGCTGGGCCTGGCCGCGACCCCGACCGGCGAGCCGGGGGCGGCGCCCGGCTCGTACTCGAACACCAACTACGTCATCGCGGGCCTGCTCCTGAAGAAGGTGACGGGCACGGACGCCGAGCGGTACATCACCCGCAACGTCATCCGCAAGGCGGGCCTGCGCCACACGTCCTTCCCGCGCACACCGCTCATCCCGGGCCCGCACTCCAAGGCGTACGAGTCGTTGTTCGGCTGGATCGACCCGCCGCGTGACTACAGCGTCTACAACATGTCGTGGGCGAGCACGGCGGGCGCGGTCGTGTCCACGATGGACGACCTCAACCGCTTCTACCGGGCGCTGCTGCGGGGTGAGCTGGTCGGCGCGGCACAGGTCGCCGAGATGCAGAAGACGGTGCCGGTGCTGGTGGGCGGGGCTTCGCTCGCGTACGGGCTCGGGCTCTACTCCCTCGACCTGCCGTGCGGCCGCTTCTGGGGGCACGACGGGGGCGTGTTCGGGATGGGCACGCAGTCGCTGTCCAGCCCGGACGGCAATCGCCAGCTGTCGTTCGGGATCAACCTCATGAAGTACCAGAAGATCGATGAGAACGGCCAGGTCGTGCCGAGCCCGATCGACTACGCCCTGGTGGATCACATAGTCGTGGCCCTGTGCGGCGACACGGCGGCCCAGGCGAAGGCGTCGCGGCCGCAGGTCCTCCCGCTCCCCTCGGACACGCTCTCAGCCGTGGTCCGCTGATCGCCTGGCAAGTGTGTCACCGATCACTTCGCGAGTGCGGATTTGTCCACAGATGATCGCTCTGGGTCTCCGTAATGTCCGTGCTGCCGGGCCAACCGGCGCACTGACAACGGGGAGGAAACCCAATGCGCAAGACCCTTGCGATCATCGCTCTCGCCGGCTCGATGGCCGTCACCGGCATCGCCATGACCCCTGCGGCTCAGGCCGCCACGCAGTCCACCACGACTGTCAAGTGGGGCAAGTTCTTCTCCAGCGACGACAAGGCGTACACGTTCGGCAAGACCTGGCAGGCCGGCGGCAAGGTCTTCACGAGGTGGTACGGCGTGGACAAGGTCGGCGGCAAGAAGGGCTGGGTGTGGTTCGAGTACTACCAGAACGGCGACTGGCACAAGTTCAGCCGCTCGTTCGACGGCAAGGCGGTCGAGGGCTGGCACGGCCGGGGGATCACGAAGGTTTACACGTTCACCTGCTGGGCCGGCAAGTTCGACAACTGCGGCCGTAAGTACCGCATCATCTAAGACTGGCCGTCGCGCAGCCCGGCGCCCGCGCCCTCAAGCATCCATCGAAGCGCCGGCCACCTGTCCCGCATTGAGATCTTGCCAGCCTCCTCCCCCAGTGTTACCTCTTGCGAGTGCGTGCAATCCGCGCACCATTGAGCCGCAGGAGGCACACTTGTCCTGGTTACGCAGCACCCTCCTGGCCGCCGCGCTCGTCGCGTCGGCCTTACCCCTCGCGGGGCCGGCCCGGGGCGAGCCCGGCAGGCAGGCCCCGGTCCACGACTTCCAGGCAGAAGAGCACGGCAAACCCGACGTGGACAACCGGCAGGGCAGGGTGGCGCCGCCCGCCGGAGTGAACGCCCGCACCGCCGGGCAGCAGGCCGAGATCCGTTGGAACGCTCTCGGCACGCCCGCCGCCATCACCAGCGCGGACCCACTGGCCGAGGGCCTCGGTGAAGATCCCGAGCAGGCCGCCCGCACGTACCTCAAGAACAACCAGACCGTCTTCGGCCTGTCCGCGGAGGCGGTGGACGCGCTGGAGCGGGTCGCGGTCAACCCCATCGGCGCGGGTCACGCCGTGCTGCTGCGCCAGCGCTTCGGCGGCCTGCCGGCCGGCGTGGACGGGCTCGTCGCCGTCGGCGTGGTGGACGGCCAGGTCAGGCACGTCACCTCGTCGCTCTCCCGGGAGAGCGAGGCGCCCCCGGCCGCGGCCATCACCGCGCAGCAGGCGCTGGAGATCGCGGCCAGGGACGGCGGCATCGACCTGGCCAAGGCGACCACCAAGCAGACCACCTCGGTGGCGGTGCCCGCCCCCGACGGGGTGCACAGCGCGTACCAGGTGGTCCTGGTCGGCGGCGCGCAGGGCGAGGCCGCGGGGTTCACCACGCACGTGGACGCCGTCAGCGGCGCCATCCTGGTACGCGAGAACCTGGTCGACCACTTCGAGCCCGAGAACCCCCACTGGGCGGCCTTCCCGGCGAACCCGCGCGACGACTACTCCTCCCACGACACCCGCCAGACCTGGTGCTTCGCAGCCGGCCCTGGCTGCGACTTCGTGACCGGCGGCGACCCGGGGACCGGCAAGGCGTGGGACGTCGACCACGCCACGAACGAGCCGACGAACACCAGCTCCGGCAACGCGACCAAGACGACCGAGAACCGGGCGAGCGGCGACCCGTTCACCGTCGGGACGCGTACCAACGTGCTCACGCCCAGCAGGAACTACGTCTACCCGTGGCGGAACACGTGGAATGAGGCGAAGTGCGACCCCGCGGTGTTCGACCAGAGCGGCGAGGCCGACGTCGAGGCCGCCATCGCCAACCTGAACGCCATGCACAACCGCATGCATGACTGGTCCTACCGGCTCGGCTTCACCGAGACCGCCTGGAACATGCAGGCCGACAACGGCTCGCGCGGCGGCCTCGGCGGCGACCCCGAGCAGGGCAACGCGCAGGCCGGCGCCCGTGTCCTGTCGGTGCGCGACAACGCCAACCAGATCACCGGGCCCGACGGCGTCGCGCCGATCACGAACATGTACCTGTGGCAGCCCATCGCCGGCTCGTTCTACTCGCCGTGCGCGGACGGCGACTACGACATGTCGGTCATCGGCCATGAGTACACGCACGCCATCTCCGGCCGCATGATCGGCGGCCCGACCGCCGGCTGGAGCGGCGCCCAGGCCGGGGCCATGAACGAGAGCACGTCCGACCTGTTCGCGATGGAGCACCTCTTCGAGTACGGCTTCCGTCCCTCGGGCCTGACCCCGTACGTGACCGGCGGCTACGTGACGGGCGACAAGGCGCGCGGCATCAGGAACTACGACATGTCGAAGTCCCCGCTGAACTACAGCGACGTCGCCTACGACATCGTCGGCCAGCAGGTGCACGCGGACGGCGAGATCTGGTCGGCCACGCAGTTCGACGTGCGGGCGGCGTTCGTCAAGCGGTACGGCGACGGCACCACCAGGCAGCAGCGCGCCTGCGCGGACGGCCAGACGCCGGTCGAGCGGTGCCCGGGCAACCGGCGCTGGGCGCAGCTGTCGTTCGACGCCCTGCTGCTGATGGCCTCGGGCGCGGTCAGCTACGTCGACCACCGGGACGCGCTGCTGGCGGCGGACGCGATCCGCTTCGGCGGCAAGAACCAGGACATCATGTGGCGCGCGTTCGCCGAGCACGGCCTGGGCAAGGGCGCGGCGAGCAACGGCCCGAACGACGCCGACCCGACGCCCAGCTTCGTCAACCCCGCAGGCAAGAACGGCTCGCTGCAGCTCAAGCCGCTGGGCGAGGCGAAGGACGCGGCGCTGCGGCTGTACGTGGGCGACTACGAGGGCCGCGCGGTGCCGGTCGCCGACACCGACCCGGCGACACCGCTGGGCGACACGGTGGAGATGACGCCCGGCGTGTACTCCTTCGTGGTGACGGGCAACGGGTTCGGGCACACGCGGCTGAAGTACGCCGTGGTGGGCGGCGTGACACTGCCGCTCCCGCTGCCGCTGACCCGCAACCTCGCCTCGGCGGCGGGCGGCGCGGCGGCCGCGGGCGACGGCGTCAACCAGGCCAAGCTGATCGACGAGACCGAGGCCACGAACTGGGCCTCGCTCACCGGCGCCCCCGCCGGCAAGTCGGTCGTCGTGGACCTGGCGGGCGACGCGCCGGTCACGGTCCGGCGGGTGCAGGTGAGCACGATGCTCAGGCCCAACATCGGCGACACCGCCGACCCGGGCGGGCAGAACCGCTTCTCCAGCCTGCGCGCGTTCGAGGTGCTGGCCTGCAGCTCCGGCTGCGCCGACCCGGCGAACTTCACGAAGATCTACACCAGTCCGGCGGACGCCTTCAACGCCGGTCTGCCGCGCCCGCGGGGCGCGGACATGGTCATCAAGTCGTTCGGGGTGCGGCCCGCCAGCGCCACGCATCTGATGTTGCGGGTGGTCAGCACGCAGTGCACCGGCAATCCGCGGTACGCCGGTGAGCAGGACAAGGATCCGAACTCCGCGACGGACTGCGCCACGGCCAGCCCGCTGCGGGACCAGGTGAGGGCGGCCGAGTTCCAGGCGTTCTCGCACTGACGTTTCAGGTCTGCGGCCCGCGCTGTTGGGGCGCGGGCCGCACGCATGCTTGCTCCCAGATAGTTAGACATCGTACTATCCGATGGAGATTTAGTTAGATGTCGAACTATCTGGAGCAGACCATGCGTACCTTGATCCGTAACGTCCGGGTCTTCGACGGCGAGCGGACCGCGCCCGCCGCCGACGTGCTGATCGACGGCGGCAGCATCGGCGAGCCGGACATCGCTCCCGTGGACGTCGAGGTGGACGGCACCGGGAAGACCCTGCTGCCGGGCCTGATCGACGCCCACGCGCACGCCTTCGACGGCGATCTGGAGGAGGCGCTGAAGTTCGGCGTCACCACCGAGCTCGACATGAACAACCTGCCGCCCGTCCTGGCCGCCCAGCGCCGGCTGGCCGCCGAACGCGACGACGTGGCCGACATCCGCAGCTCCAGCATGATCGCCACCGCCCCGCACGGGCATCCGACTCAGATCATGACCGCGGACGTGCTCAAGGCCCTCGGCACGGACCGCACGCTCGACACGGTCGCCGACTCGGGCCAGGCCAAGGCGTTCGTCGAGGCGCGGCTGGCGGAGGGCGTCGACTACCTCAAGATCGCCATCGACGACGGTGGCTCGTCCGGGATGCGGCTCCCCGCGCTCAGCCCGTCGCTCGCCGCCGCGCTGGTCGAGGCGGGCCACGCCGCCGGGCTGCGGGTCATCGCGCACACGGTCACCGCGAGAGAGGCGATCATCGCCCTGGACGCGGGCGCCGACGGGCTGGCGCACCTGTACTCCGACGTGGACCAGGACCAGGCCGAGGAGATGGCCGCCAGGATCGCCTCGTACGACGCGTTCGTGATCAGCACGATCACCTACATCGAGGCCGTCACCGGCGACCCGAACGGCCAGGAGCTCCTGCGGGACCCGCGTGTCGCGGGCCGGATGTCGGAGCGCGCGAAGGGCACGTTCGGCCGGGAGTGGGCGGACGTCCCCATGCACTCACAGGGCGTGCTGAACGCATCCCATTCAGCCGCGGCCCTGCTCCGGGCGGGCGTGCCGGTGCCGGCGGGCACGGACGCCACCCCGTTCGGACCGGTGCACGGAGCGGGCCTGCACCACGAGCTCCTGCTCCTGACGGAGGCCGGCTGGACCCCGGAACAGGCCCTGGCGGCGGCGACCAGCATCCCGGCCCGCTGCTTCGGCCTCGCCGACCGGGGCAGGATCGCGCCCGGACTCCGCGCCGACCTGCTCCTGGTGAACGGCGACCCGACCACGGACATCACGGCCACCCGGGCCATCGCGGACGTGTGGCGGGGCGGCGTACGCCATAGCGCCAGCCGCCTGGCCTGATTCTTTCGTATAGTGGCTCCCCGGCCACTCGTGAAGACTCCGAAGCGCGCGCAATGATTGCAAGCGCCGCATAACGGCGGACGCATTGCAATTGGAGGGTTTTGATATGCCTATCGGGCTTCTCGCCCTGGCACTGGGCGGCTTCGGCATCGGGCTCACCGAGTTCGGGATCATCGGGCTGCTGCCGGAGGTGGCGGCGGATTTCGGGGTCAGCGAGCCGGTGGCCGGTTATCTGGTCTCGGGTTACGCGCTGAGCGTGGCGGTCGGCGCCATCGCGCTGACTGCGGCGATCGCCCGGTTCGACCGTAAGAAGGTGCTGCTCGCGCTGATGGTGCTGTTCATCGCGGGCAACCTGATCTCCGCGATCGCACCGGTCTACTCGGTGCTGATGGCGGGCCGGGTCGTCGCGGCGCTGTGCCATGGCGCGTTCTTCGGCGTCGGCTCGGTGGTCGCGGCCGACATGGTGGCGCCGAACCGGCGGGCCGGGGCCATCGCGTTGATGTTCGCCGGGCTGACCGCGGCCAACGTTCTCGGGGTTCCGCTGGGCACGCTGCTCGGCCAGCAGCTCGGCTGGCGCTCGACGTTCTGGGCGATCACCATCATCGGCGTCGTCGCGCTGGCCGGAATCCGGCTGCTGGTGCCGCCGACGCCGGCGCCTGCCGAGACGAGCCTGCGCGGCGAGCTCGGCGTGTTCCGCCGGCCACAGGTCTGGGTCTCCGCCGCGGTCACCGTGCTGGCCTTCGGCGGCATGTTCGGCGCGTTCACCTACATCGCGTTCACGCTCACCGAGGTCAGCGGGTTCGCGACCACCACGGTGCCCTGGCTGCTGGTGCTGTTCGGGGCGGGCACGTTCGCCGGCAACTTCGCCGGCGGCAAGTTCGCGGACCGCGCCCTGAACACGTCGTTGACCGTGATCCTGGCACTGCTCACCGTGGTGCTCGCGGTGTTCGCGCTGACGGCGCAGAGCAAGGTCATGACGATCGTCTCGCTGCTGCTGATGGGCGCGGTCGGCCTCGCCACCGCACCCGGGCTGCAGCTGCGGATCATGGGGTACGCCCAGGACGCGCCCACGATGGCCTCCGGCGCCAACATAGCGGCCTTCAACATCGGCAACGCGCTCGGCGCCTGGCTGGGCGGGCTCGCCCTCGGCGCCGGGCTCGGCTTCGTCTCACCGCTCTGGGTCGGCGCGGGCGTCACCGCCGCCGGGCTCGTCGTCCTGCTGGCCGGCTCGGCACGGCCACACCGCCACGTCCCGGACGGGACCGACCCGGTCCAAACACCCGCACCAGCCGGATCGTGATCGGCGGTGGCGGCGACCACCAGAGCTTCGCGCAATGGCAAGCGTGGCGTGCACGTGTGGGAGCCGAGCGTCTTCGCTGTGGCCATCGCGCAGTTGGGCGCGGCTGCTAGGCTGCGGCCTCGAATCGACATACCTCGAATCGAGATAGGAACTGCGGAATGGACTACACCGAGGAGTGGGTGACGTCGCGGGCGCGGAGTGCCTACGAGCGAGGACAGGCGTCGTTCGCCGTCCGGCCCGAGCGCTCCGCGCTGCTGGTCATCGACATGCAGGACGAGTTCGTACGGCCCGGCTGGAGCCCGTACTGGGTGCCGGCCGCCACCCGGATGGCTCCCCGGCTGCGCCGGCTCGTCGACCACTGCCGAGGCGCCGACGTCCCGGTGATCTGGACCATCTTCGACGACACCCACCTCGGGCTGGACCGCCCCCACGCCCTGCGTTTCCTCCCGCACGCCGACACCGACTGGCACAGGCCGGGCCCGGCGGCGGTCTGGGAGCCCATGGGATACCGCGACGACGAGATCCTGATCCGCAAGCCTTCCTACGGCGCGTTCTACGACACCCCACTCGACACCATCCTGCGCAACCTGGGCCGCGACACCGTCATCGTCACCGGCACGCTGACCAACTACTGCTGCGGCACCACCGCGCGGCAGGCGTACGAGCGCGGCTACCAGGTCGTGTTCGGCTCGGACGTCACCGCCACCGACGACGAGTCCCGTCAGGAACCCGAACTCGCGGTCCTGCGCAAGGGCTTCGCGCTGGTTCTGCGGGCCGAGGAGATCGCCGACCGGCTGTCCGAACCAGAGCCAAAACCCTAATTCCCTACCAATTAGATTGACTATTTGGTGTGGGCGATCTACGTTTGCAGTGTGACGACCACGGCTCTGACCATCCGGGGTCACGTGGACTTCTGCCGCGTGGCCAGCGCGCTGTGTCCGTCCTTCCGACCGCAGGCCAATCCCCTTACGGAAGGACAATCCCATGTCATCCCTGTCCATCGTCCCTGTCGCCGGTCGCATAGGCGCCGAGATCTCCGGTGTGCGGCTCGGCGGCGATCTGCCCGCTGACGTCGTCGCGGAGATCCGTTTGGCGCTGCTGCGCCACAAAGTGATCTTCTTCCGCGGCCAGGATCATCTGGACGAGCAGCGCCAGGTGGCCTTCGCCCGGCTGCTCGGCGAGCCGACCGCCGCACATCCGACCGTGCCCTCGCTCAACGGCAACGACCACATCCTCGACCTCGACTACAGCAACGGCCACAAGGTGGATCGCTGGCACACGGACGTGACGTTCGTGGACCGGCCGCCGCTGGCGTCGGTGCTGCGGGCCGTCACCGTTCCCGCCGCCGGTGGTGACACGCTCTGGGCCAACACCGTGAGCGCGTACGAGCACCTGCCCGCCGAGCTGCGGGACCTGCTCGACCGGCTGCGCGCCGTGCACACCAACCAGTACGACTACGCCCGCGTCGCGGCCTCCGAGGACCCCGAGCGGGCCCAGGAGTACGCCAAGGTGTTCGCCTCCACGGTGTTCGAGACCGAGCACCCCGTGGTGCGCGTGCACCCGGAGACCGGCGAACGGTCGATTCTGCTCGGCGACTTCGCCAAGCGGCTGCCGGGGCTGTCGGCGCACGCGTCCGCCTCGCTCATCCGGCTGGTCCAGGAGCACGTCACGGAGGTGGAGAACACGGTGCGCTGGCGGTGGGCGCCCGGCGACGTGGCCGTCTGGGACAACCGGGCGACCCAGCACCGCGTGGTGCACGACTTCGGCGACCGGCCGCGCCGGCTGCACCGGGTCACCATCGCCGGGGACGTGCCGGTGGGGGTGGACGGCCGCCCCAGCGTCGTGCTGAAGGGCGACGCGGCAGCCTACTCCCCCATCGCCGCCTGACCTGACCCTCCGCGCAAGGCCCCGGCCCCGACGACGTGGCCGGGGCCACACGCGTGTCCGCGCTCCTCATCCGCGTGAATGCGGGCGGTGGTCCTCGTGGTCGTCAGTGACCACGTGGTGAGCAACGAGAAACGGCCGCCCGACAATGCGCCGGGCGGCCGTCGGCGTTCTCAGGGGCCTCAGGGATGAGCGAGGAAGCGGCCGAAGCGGCCCTGGTGGTAGATGAGGGGACGGCCTGGGCTGTGCACCGTGGCCTCGGCGACCAGGCCCACGACCAGGATGTGGTCGCCGACGTCCACCGTGTCGTGCGGGAGGCAGATCAGGTGCGCGGAGACGTCGTTCAGCAGGGGCGCGCCGAGGGGGCCTGGACGCCAGCGGGTGGGCTCGGCGAACCGGTCGATGTCCTTGCGTGCGAACCTGGCCGCCAGGTCGGCCTGGTCGCTGGCCAGGACGTTGACGGCGAAGTGGTCCGCGGAGCGCATCGAGGGCCAGGTGGAGGAGGACCGGTCGACGTAGAAGGAGACCAGGGGTGGGTCCAGGCTGACGGAGGAGAAGGACGTGGCGGTGAGCCCGGCGGGGATGCCGTCGGTCTGGGCGGTGATGACGACGACCCCGGCGGCATGGACGGCCAGCGCCTGCCGGAACCCGTCAGCGTCCACGGGACTGCCGGAAACCGCCGCCACGGCCGGCTGCGATTCCGTCAGGGATCGGCCCTCCACCACCGCAGGCGCCTCCACCGACGACCGTGGCGGCGGCGCCAACCGGGCCTCCGGGGACCGCGCGGGCGTCAACCGGCCCTCCGCCGCAAAGCGCGAGTGCCGTGCCTCCTTGGCCCGCCGGGCCTCACGAGCGGCCACAGTCTCCGTCATGAAAGCGCCCCTTCCTTGAGCACAGCGGCCACCTGCGGCGCCACCCGATCGGCCCATCCGGCCAGTACCTCCGCCAACTGGGGAATCTGCGACTCCAACACCGCCAGTCCCGGGGTGGGCACGAAGGCTCCCAGTTCCACCAGCAGCGGCCGCAGGTGCACCTCTACCGCCAGCGAATGCCTGGCATCCCCCATGACCAGCAGCGGCAGCGCCGCCTTGCCCGCCAGCGCGTCCGGCGGCAGGCGGTCGAGGAGCGACTTCAGCAGACCGGTATAGGTGCCCTTGTAGGTCGGACTGGCCACCACGAGCACGCTCGCCCCGCTCACCAGTTCCAGCGCCGCCCCCACGTCGGGGTGCTTGTCGGGCGAGAGCAGGTGGGGTCCGAGCCCCGACAGGTCCACGACCGCGTACGCCCCCGACGAGGCCCCGAGGCGCCCGCCGACCGCCTGGGCGGCCGAGGTGGCGACGGCGAGCGTGCGGGAGCCCGCCCGGGGGTTGCCGACCAGCGTCACGATGCTCATCGCGCCACCGCCACTTCGTCACGCCGGGCGGCGGCGTACCGGGACGGGGGTCTGGGCAGGCCGTAGTTCTCGCGGAGGGTGCGGCCCTCGTAGTCGACCCGGAACAGCCCCCTGAGCTGCAGCTCCGGCACCACATGATCCACGAAGTCGCTCAGCCCGCCGGGCAGGATCGGCGGCATGATGTTGAACCCGTCGGCCGCCCCGGCGAAGAACCACTCCTGGAGCTGGTCGGCGATCTGATCGGGCGTCCCGGCGACGACGCGGTGGCCGCGGCCACCGGCGAGGCGGCCGAGGAGCTGCCGCACCGTGAGGTGTTCGCGCCTGGCCAGGTCCACGACGAGCTTGCGCCGGCTCTGCGCGCCCTCCGTCTCGACGGGCACCTCGGGCAGGGGCTTGTCCAGCGCGTCCTCGGTCAGCTCGATGCCGGTCATGGTGGAGAGTTGTGCCAGCCCGTACGCGGGAATGATGAGATCCTCCAGTTCCTTCTCCAGCCGCAACGCCTCGCGCTCGGTCGAGCCGATGATCGGCGAGACGCCCGGCAGGACGAGCACGTCCTCGTGCCGCCGGCCGTAGGCCGCCAGGCGGCGCTTCAGGTCGGCGTAGAACTCCTGCCCCTCCTGCAGGGTCTGCTGAGCGGTGAAGACGGCCTCGGCGTAGCGGGCGGCGAACTCCTTGCCGTCCTCCGACGACCCGGCCTGGACCAGGAGCGGGTGGCCCTGGGGCGGGCGGGAGGTGTTGAGCGGCCCGTCGACCGCGAAGTGCTCGCCGGCGTGCTCGATCGCGTGGATCTTGCCGGTGTCGGCGTACAGGCCGCCGGCGCGGTCGCGCAGGATCGCGTCGTCCTCCCAGCTGTCCCAGAGTTTCCGCGTGACCTCCAGGAACTCGGTGGCCCTGGCGTAGCGGTCGGCGTGTGACGGGCGGACGACGCCGAAGTTGCGGGCCTCGGCCTCGCCCGCGGAGGTGACGATGTTCCAGCCGGCCCGGCCGCCGCTGATGTGGTCGAGCGAGGCGAACTTGCGGGCCACGTGGAAGGGCTCGTTGTACGTCGTCGACACGGTGGCGATGAGGCCGATGTGGTCGGTGACGGCCGCCAGGGCCGACAGCAGGGTCAGCGGTTCGAGGCCGCCGAGCGCGTTGTGCCTGACGTTGCCGTGCAGGGCCACGCCGTCGGCGAGGAAGACCGAGTCGAGCTTGCCGCGCTCAGCGATCTTGGCGAGCTCCTGGTAGTGGCGGACGTCGGTGAGGCGGGCCGGCTCTGTACGGGGGTGCCGCCAGGCCGCCTCATGGTGGCCGACGCCCATGAGGAAGGCGTTCAGGTGGAGCTTTCTCGTCACGTGGTCCTCCAGGTGGAGAATCGGCGCTCGACGCCGACCAGGAGCAGGTTGAACAGCACGCCGAGCGCGGAGATCGTGATGATTCCCGCGTACATGTCGGGGATGCGGAAGCTGGACTGGGTGTCGAGGATGAGATATCCGAGCCCGGCCTTGGCGCCGACCATCTCGGCGAACAGCAGGACGAGGATCGAGTACGCGCCCGCCAGCCGCACCCCGGTGAAGATGGTGGGCACGGCGGCGGGCAGGATCACCTTCTGGAACAGCCGGACCGGGCCCAGGCCCATCGACCTGGCCGACTTGATGAGCAGCGGCTCCACGGTCTTCACGCCGCTGACGGTGTTGAGCAGGATCGGCCAGGAGCACGCGTACAGCACGAACGTGACCTTCGTCGTCTCCCCGATGCCCAGGATGAGCGTGAACACCGGCAGCAGCGCCACCGCCGAGGTGTTGCGGAACAGCTCGAGCAGCGGGGTGAGGAAGTCGGCGACCGGTTTGTACCAGCCGATCAGCAGGCCGAGCGGGATCGCCAGCACGATGGCCAGGCCGAAGCCGGCCAGCGAGCGGGCGAGCGAGGCCTCGAGGTGCTCCGAGAGCTGGCCGCCGGCCAGGAGGTCGTACCAGGCGACGAGGTTCTCCGAGAGCGGCGGGACGAAGACGGGGTCCACGACGCCGAGCCTGGGCAGCGCCTCCCAGGCGGCGAGGAGGAGCAGGATGGCCGTGGAGTTCGTGGCCGCCCGCCGGACGCGCCGGCCGGGGATCCGCCGGCGCGGCCTCTCCCGCGGGACGTCCTGCTCGGCCTCGTCGTCGGGCAGGTCGTACCAGTGGATGTCCCCGGGGAGCAGGCGCTGCTCAGCCATGCGTCGTCGCCGCCTTCCGCTCCTGCACCTGCGCCGCCGCGACCTCTTCGCGCAGCAGGCTCCACACGCGGTGGCGGTACTCGCCGAAGGCCGGGTCCGCCCGCAGGTCGCCCTCACGCGAGTCGAAGCGCACGTCGATGACCTCCTTGATCCGGCCCGGCCGCGAGGTCATCACCGCGACCCGTTGGCCGAGGTAGACGGCCTCGTCGATGCCGTGCGTGATGAACACGACGGTCTTGCCGGTCTGCTCCCAGAGGTGCACCAGCTCCTCCTGGAGCGACTCGCGGGTCTGCGCGTCCAGGGCGGCGAACGGCTCGTCCATCAGCAGCACGTCGGGGTCGAACGCGAGGCTTCGCGCGATCGCGACCCGCTGCCGCATCCCGCCGGACAGCTCGTGCGGGTACCGCTCCTCGAACCCGGCCAGCCCCACGAGCGCGAGGTGCTCGCGGGCCCGCCGCGCCCGCTCCTTCCTCGGCACGCCCGTGGCCTCCAGCCCGAACTCCACGTTGGACTGGGCCGTGCGCCAGGGGAACAGCGCGTACTGCTGGAAGACGATGCCCCGGTCGAGCCCGGGCCCGGCGACCGCCACGCCGTCGATGAGGATCTCACCGGACGTCGGCGCGGTCAGCCCGGCGATCAGGTCGAGCAGGGTGGACTTGCCGCAGCCGCTGGGGCCGACGAGCGTGAGGAACTCGCCCTCGCGCACGGCGAGGTCGATGCCGGAGAGCGCGGTGAATGGCCGGGGGTCGTCCCTGACCTGGAACGTCTTGGTCACGTTCCGGATGCTGATCTTGGTCATGAGCCGCTCCCACCGGCAAAGGGGTTGTACTGGTTGGTGTAGAGGTCGGAGACCTTAACCTGTCCGGGCTTGATCTCGCCCTCGCGCTCCAGCCAGTCGATCCAGGTCTTGAACTCCTGGTCGGCGATGGCACCGCCCTTGGCGGCGATGCCGGTGCTCTTCCAGAAGCGCACGGTGTCGGCGCTCTCGTTGCGCCCGCGCTTGGCGATGATCTGCTGGAACTCGGCGATGACCTCCTCGCGCGAGTGGGTCTGCGCCCACTCGACGGCCTTGGCGAATCCGGTCACGAACGTCTTGACGGTGTGGGGGTTCTCGGCGATGAAGTCCTCTCTGAGCACGATCGACCCCGCCGTGAACGGGCCGAACAGGTCCACGTCCCTGAACAACGGACGCAGCCCGCCACGCTCGAGTGCCTTGTCCCTGAGCACGCCGCCGAGGGTGCCGACGTCGAGCTGCCCCTGGCGCAGCGCCTGCTCGGTGTTGACCGGCGGGATGACCACGAGCTGGACCTGCTTGCTCTCCTCGGGCGTCAGCCCCTGGCGCCCGAGGTACTCCTTGATGACGGCCTCATGGTGGGCGCCGAGGGTGTTGACGCCGATCTTCTTGCCGATCAGATCGCGGGCGGTCCTGATCGGACTGTCCTCTTTGACGTAGTAGCCCTGGTACGTGTCCTTGTCGGAGCCGTAGTAGCCGATCACCGCCTTGATCGGGGCCTTGGCCGCCTTGAGCTTGACGATCGCGCCGTTGAACGCGCCGCCGAAGTCGGTCTGGCCGGTGGCCGCCGACTGGATGTCCTGCGGGCCCGACGTGGTGTTGCCGACCCACTTCAGCTTGACGTCGCCGAGATAGCCGAGCTCCGTGATCAGCGACACTGCGCGCTGGCGACGTGGCCGAAGTCCACGTGCGGGCGCGTGGTCAGGTAAAAGCCCATGACTATGAAACTACGAGCTCCGGCCCATAAAGTCAACATTCCCTACTGGATATACATGAATTGCTGTCAACGGAGCACGGACGCAGGCAACGGGATCGCCGGGAACGGGTTGTCGGGCAGCAGGATCACGCGGCGCGGGCGGTCGGCCTGACCTGCGGCGTCGAGGTGCAGGAGCGCGGCGCCGATGCCGGCCGCGCCCACCATGTAGCCGGTGTCGGCCGTCACCTCGCCGGGGCGCAGCCGCCGGTACGCCTGGTACCAGCGGTAGCCGCGTCCGTCATGGTCGGTGGCCCGGCCGATCAGGTCGGCGGCGAGCCGGCGGGCGAACTCCAGGTGGGCCTCGTCGCCCGTCGCCGCCCACAGCCCCACGAACAGCTCGATCAGGCCGGCCGCGCCGCAACACTGACAGGCCACGTTCCAGTAGCCCTCGGTATGGCGCCGCGGCACGCCGCTCTTGACGATGCCGCGGGCCAGCCGCTCCACCCACTCCAGGTCGCCAGGGTCGCCGCCCACCCGGTACAGCTCGTAGAACATCCTGGCCACGCCGGCCGAGCCGGAGCAGAAGCCCAGGTAGTGCAGCCCACGGGCGTGCGGTACGTGGTGCGGGACGACCGCACAGCTGCCGCTCACGACGCTGACCTCGCGGACGAAGGCCGCCCCGCTGCGGGCGGCGAACAGGAACCGCTCGTCACCGGTCACCCCGTACAGGCGGGCGAGCAGGAACGCCGTGCCGGACGTGCCCGCGAGGAAGCCGGGCGTGACCGCGTCCACGGGCAGGTCGGCGCAGTCGCCGAACTGGTGCCCAGGGACGGGCAGCCGGGCGATCCGCAGCCCCGCCGCCACGGCCGCCTCCTCGTACGCGGGCACGCCGAGGTGGGCCGCCGCCCGCAGCAGCCCGAGGATGATGCCGCCCTCACCCCGCTGGGCGGGATCCCGCGACCACCCGACGCCGTTCCCGAACTCCCGCCCCCTGCGCAGGATCACCTCGGCGACGGCGGCCGCCTCGGCCTCGAAGTCGCCCTCGCCGAGCGCCCAGCCCGCCTCCATGAGCGCGATCATCGTGCCGGTCAGCCCGTGGTAGAGGGAGAGGTCGTCCTGCTCCCGCCAGGTCGCGACGAGCCTGCGCGCCCCGGCCCTGGCGTCCTCGAGGTACGCCTCGTGACCGGTCGCCGCGGCCAGCTCGAGAAAGAACAGCACGATGCCCGCCGCCCCCGAATAGAGGGACCAGGGCTCGGGGGTGACCGCCGACCCGCCGCGCGGATCGGGATTGGCCAGCCAGCGCCTACCGCGCTCGTCATCGGCCGCGGCGGATCTGATCCACCGGCCCGCCAGGATGGCGGCGGTCAGAGGGGAATCGGCTCGGGCGCTCGAGGCGCGGATCCTGTCCAGACTCACTCTTCCACTATCCCACATATTTGGTAGGAAATTCAGGAAATCCGGGAGCCGCGTCGACCGCATTCCTCGGGGCCGACGCGTTCCTATCCAAACAGTAGGTAAGCATGAATGCCTGTCAATGCGCGGCTAGCGCGCGGTGCGGACGTTGCCGTAGGCGAAGAGGCTGATCGGCGCGTCCTGGCCTTCGGGGAGGTCGAGGCGGAACGTGGTCCGGTGCCAGGTGACGCCGGGAGGCAGGTTCCCGCCGGCGGCCTTCCGTGATTTATCGGGAAAAG
Source organism: Nonomuraea sp. B19D2 (assembly GCF_040137845.1). Classification (NCBI taxonomy): domain Bacteria; kingdom Bacillati; phylum Actinomycetota; class Actinomycetes; order Streptosporangiales; family Streptosporangiaceae; genus Nonomuraea; species Nonomuraea sp. B19D2. The sequence goes on from NZ_JBEFAK010000013.1 coordinate 202,697, forward strand.
TTGGTAGATGCCAGCCGGTGCGCTCCCCGTACAGGCCGCCGGTGTTGAGCGGGCCGCGTACCCGGTCCGCGGCGGCGGCGCCCTGGATCCACCACCTGATCGGGGTTCCGCCGACGGTGGCGGCCACCAGGCCGCGCGGCTGCTTGAAGCGCAGGTCGTCGGCGATCCAGTCGTCGTTGTGCCCCATGTTCGCGACGAGCACGGAGAGCACGTTGTCCGCGCCCGGCTTGAGCGCGCCCGCGGGGATGGCGAAGTGGCCGGGGCCGGGGTCGGGGTTGGGCGGGGTCCACTGGTCGCCGGAGTCCGCCTCCACGCCTCCGGCGGCCGAGCCGAGGTAGCGGCCGTTGAGCCAGACGAGGTAGTTGCCGCGCAGGCCGGTGACGGCGTTCAGGTCGATCCTGGTCTCGGCTCCGGTGGCGGTGAAGTGGCCCCGGTACCAGACGTCGCCGTAGTGGTAGCCGTAGTCGTCGGCGTACAGGACGGGCAGGGTCTTCGGCCGATGCGGGCTGATGGTCGTGGTGTGATCGGCGGCGGTCCAGCGGGAGTCATCGAAGCCGGGCTCGGCCTCCGGGTGACGCGTACGTCCTCCGCGCCGATCCGCAGCCGCCGTGCCGCGGGCGGGGCGAACACCTCGACCTGCCCCGCCGCGGTGTCCGCCGCCAGGCTCAGGGTGTCGCCGCTTGCCGAGGCCGAGCGGACGAGCTCGGTGCCGCGCACCAGCACCGGCCCCGACTCGGTCTCGGCCCGCCAGAAGCCGGCCGCCGCCTCGTCCGTGCCGAGCAGGAGCAGCAGCGGCCGCCGCCCGCCGCCGGTGACCAGCACCCTGGCCAGCCCGTCATGCACGTAGTCGAGGCGCAGGTCGCCGTCGCGGTAGACGGCCTTCACCTCCCCGTCGAGCACCTTGACCGCCGGCTGGGAGTCTCATCCGCACGTCCGTCATGAGAGTTACAGAACTCCGCCGATCCCTCGCATCGGCTCCAGGCCCTTGACCACGCCGGTCGTGAGGATGCCGACTTCTCCGATGCCGATCGTCACCGTGTCGCCGTCCTGCAGCGTGAACGGCAGGTCGGGGACCAGGCAGGTGCCGGTCGCCAGCACGGCGCCGTCGGGGAAGACGTCGGCCCGGTACAGATAGCCCGCCAGGTCGTCGAGCCGGCGGTTCAGCTGGGAGGTGGACGCCTTGCCGTCCCACACCGTCTCCCCCGCCCTGGCGATGCTCAGCGTGATGTCCAGCGCGTACGGGTCGGACACCTCCCACACCGGCCTGATCGCGGGGCCGACCGCGCACGCGCCCAGGTAGATCTTGGCCTGCGGCAGGTAGAGCGGGTTGACCCCCTCGATGGTGCGCGAGCTCACGTCGTCGACCACCGTGTAGCCGGCGATCTCGCCGGCCGCGTTCAGCACGAGGCCGAGCTCCGGCTCCGGCACGTCGATCTCCGAGTCCGACCGCACCGCGATGCGCCCGCCGTCGCCCGAGACCTTCCAGGCCACCGACTTGAAGAACAGCTCGGGCCGCTCGGCGTCGTAGACCAGCTCGTACACGTCGGCGGCGCGCTCGCTCTCGAGCACCCGGGCCTCGCGCGAGCGCCGGTACGTCACGCCCGCCGCCCAGACCTCCATCTGCCCGTCAACCGGCGCGAGCCGCCGCACGGATCCGGAGGGGTGCTCCGGCCCGTCCGCCCCGGCCACCCGCTCCCGCAGCCCCTCGACCGGCAACCGCAGCAGCTCCGCCACCGTGGTGACGCCGGACAGCTCCACCACCCGCTCGCCGTCGTCGACGCCGACCGCGGGCGCGTCGGTCAGGGGGCTGACGAACCGTACGATGTGCATTGCCTGCTCCTCATTCTCATCAGACGGGTCTGGTGAGAGTCTTCCCTACCCGGTCGGAGTCGCGACGGGCAGGGCTCCGGCCGCCCGGGATCAGATCACCTCGAAGTCGGCCATCATCGCCATGTCCTCGTGCTCAAGGTTGTGGCAGTGCAGCAGGTACCGGCCCCGGTAGCCGTCGAAGCGGGCGAGCACGTCCACGACCTCGTACGGGCGCACGTCCACGGTGTCCTTCCATCCGACGTCGGTGGCGGCGGGCGGCCTGCCGTTCCTGGCCAGCACCAGGAAGTGGGCCAGGTGGACGTGCACGGGATGGTGGAAGTCGCTGGTCAGCCGCCAGATCTCGGCGGTGCCCAGGTGCGGGCGGGCCAGTGGGACGCCGGGCCGGTAGGGGTGACCGTTGATCGTCCAGGCCGTCTCCGACCTGCGGAAGTCGAATGTCCGGGTGGTCACGGGCGGCCGCCGCCCGGGCGGGCGGGACAGGACGGCCGGCACGGCGCTGTCGTCGGCGGCCCGGCGGGCGACCACGAACCGCATCACGTTCCGCGCGGAACCGTCGGCCAGGGTGTTGACGAGGGTGACCGCGCTGCCGACGGGATAGGCGGAGAAGTCCACCACCACGTCGTACCGCTCGCCCGGGGACATCGGGATCGTGTCGTGCGCGACGGGCGCGGCCAGGAGCCCGGCGTCGCTGCCGATCTGCGTGAACCGGCCGCCCGGCGCGAGCCGGAGCCGGTACCTGCGGGCGTTCGAGGCGTTCAGCAGCCGCAGCCGGTAGCGGGTGGCCGTCACCTCGGCGACCGGCCACGGCGCCCCGTTGACCAGGATCACGTCCCCCTCGACGCCCTCCATGTAGTCGCCGTGGACCGAGGCCGCATGACCGCCGTGCGTCTCGTGGACGCCGGGCGGGCTCGGGTACCGGAAGGAGCCGTCCGCGCCGAACGCCCGGTCGCAGATCATCAGCGGCAGCTCCCGCTCCCCTCCGGGCAGCGGCAGCGCGTCCTCCTCCGCGTCCCGCACCAGCACGAACCCGGCCAGCCCCAGCCACACCTGCGGCGCCGTGTGGTCCATCCGGTGGTCGTGGTACCAGAGCGTGGCGGCCCGCTGCTCCAGCGGGTAGTGGTAGTCCTTCTGACCGGCCGCCTGCACGAGGTCGGTCGGGTAGCCGTCGGAGCCGGGCGGGGTGACGCCGCCGTGCAGGTGGGTGGAGGTGGGCACGCTCAGCCGGTTGCGCACGGTGATCGTGACGCCGCTGCCGCGCCGCAGGTCGAACGTGGGCCCCGGGAAGGTGCCGCCATAGCCCCAGACCTCGGTGGCCGTGCCGGGGATGATCTCGACCTCGGCGGCCCGCTGTGTCACCTCGTAACGGCCGGGACCGGCCGGGCGCGCCACCTCGGGGATCGGGAGCGGCACGGTGAACGGCCGGGGCAGGGCCAGTTCGCTGCTCAGGAGCTGCCCTGAGGTCTCGCGGAACGCGCCGCACCCGGCGGCGGCCAGCGCGGCCCCGCCCAGCACGCCGAGGAAGCGCCGCCTGGTCACGGCCCTCATGCGGCGCTCCTCCTGTACGCGTACCAGGTCCACGCGGTGAAGACGGCGGACAGGCCGAAGACGGCCATGCCGAGCGGGAAGTGCAGCGCGAGCACCCTGAACTGGCCCAGCACCACCTGCATCGTCTCCGCCACCACGAGCCCCAGACTGGCCAGGGCGGGCCAGAGCGGCCCGCGCCCCGGCCGCCACAGCAGGATCGCGGCCACCAGTTGCAGGTAGAGCAGGGAGTGCGTGAACCCGGCGTTGTTCCGGTGCCAGGCCAGCAGGTCGACGTCGCCCGTGACGAACAGCCCGGCCAGCGCCGCCTGCCCGAGCACCCCGGCCAGGTGGGCGGTCGCGAACGCGCGCAGGGACCAGACGGTCCAGCCGGGCGGGGCGGATGGTGATGCGGTCATGCACGGCATGCTCCAGTGCCGGGGCCTGCACGGACGTCCCACGTGGGAGGGCATCCGGACCTACCGCCGCGGGAGTACGCCGCCCGTCCCGGGGCCACAGACGTACAACCACGGGATGACGCCCGGGTCAGGCAGGGTCACCTACCTTGTGAGCATGGACAGCCGGAAGACCGATGCGCTGGTCGCGGCGGTCGCCTACGCAGCGATCATGGGCGGCACGTACGGGCACCTGTCGTGGACCGGCCCCCTGGAGGTCCCCCTCGACCCGGCGGGGGTGACGCTGATCACGATCTCGTCCCTGACGCTCGCCTTCCGGCGCACCGCGCCGCTGGCCGCCGGCCTGGTGGCGGCGGCCGGCGGGGTCGTCTACTACGCGGCGCACTACCCGGGCGTGTTCGCCAGCGCGCCCGCGCTCGCCTCGATCTACACCCTGGCCACGCTCGGCCGGCGCAGGGCGGCGATCTGGCTGTCGGTGTCGCTGGCCGTGGCGGTCTACGGGCTGATGGCGCTGGCCGCCGACGATCCGGCCGCGGGCAACTGGATGGGGCTGCTGAGCGGGTGGCTGGTGGCCATGGTGGTGATCGGGGAGATGACCAGGCACCGCCGCGCGTACCTGCGGGCCGTGGAGCAGCGCGCCGAGGAGGCCGAGCGCACCCGCGAGGAGGCCGCGCTGCGCCGGGCCGGCGAGGAGCGGCTGTGGATCGCGCAGGAGCTGCACGACTCGCTCACCCACAGCATCTCGGTGGTCAACGTCCAGGTCGCGGTGGCCATGGAGCTGTTCGACCGCGACCCGGCGCGGGCCAGGCAGGCGCTGGCCGCGATCAAGGAGTCGGGGCACGAGGCGATGAGCGAGCTGCGGGCCACGCTGGGCGTGCTGCGCCAGACCGAGCCCGACGGGGCCGGGCTGTCCCGGCTGCCGCAGCTGGTGTCCAGGGCCGAGAGCGCGGGGCTGCGGGTGGCGCACACCGTGGTGGGGGCGCCGTACGAGCTGCCGCCCGAGGTGGACCGGGCCGCGTACCGGATCGCGCAGGAGGCGCTCACCAACGTGCTGCGCCACGCGGGCGCGGCCACGGTCACGCTGGCCGTCGAATACGATCCCTCGAGGGTCGTCCTGCGGGTGGAGAACGACGGCGAGCCGGGCACGCCCGGGCCGGGGATGGGGTTGATCGGGATGCGGGAGCGCGCGGTCGCCCTCGGCGGCTCGCTCACGGCCGGTCCCCACGATGACGGCGGCTTCACCGTACGCGCCGAGCTGCCCGTCCAGGTCCCGGCATGACGGCGCACGACTCCGGGGTGATCCGGGTCCTGCTGGCGGACGACCAGCCGCTGATCCGCGCCGGCTTCAAGGCGCTGCTCGAGCTCACCGACGACATCACCGTGGTCGGCGAGGCGGCCAACGGCGTGGAGGCCGTCGAGCTGGCCAGGCGCCTGCTGCCCGACGTGGCGCTGCTCGACGTGCGGATGCCGCTGCTCGACGGCATCCAGGCCACCCGCAGGATAGGCGCCGCCTCCGACCTCGACGGGGTCCGCGTGGTGATCCTCACCAACTACGCGCTCGACGAGTACGTCTTCGCCGCGCTCCGCGCCGGGGCCAGCGGGTTCCTGCTCAAGGACATCGAGCCCGGCGACCTGCTCCAGTCGGTGCGGGTGGCCGCCCGCGGCGACGCGCTCCTGTCGCCTTCGGTGACGCGCCGCCTGATCGAGGAGTACGTCTCCACCCCGCCCCGCCCCACCCCCTCCCCCGGCCTGGAACGCCTGACCGACAGGGAGCGCGAGATCGTGACCCTGGTCGCCAGGGGCATGTCCAACGAGGAGATCGCCGAGCACCTGGTGATCAGCGGGGCCACCGCCAAGACCCACGTGAGCCGGTCGATGACCAAGCTCGGCGTGCGCGACAGGGCCCAGCTGGTCGTCGTCGCCTACGAGTCCGGCCTGGTGGTCCCGGGGACGAGGGGGCTCTAGACGCCCTGGCGTACGACTTCTGCGGTACGCAATCTCCACTCACGGGTGCATGCGGGCCGGGACCGCGCGGAGTTACGCTGGCGGATGCTCAATGGCGCGCCACCGGCAATCCGGAGGCTGTCAGAGATCAACCCCGCGATCGTCGACACCGCACTGGCGCTGTTCCTGATCATCACGAGCTGGTTGTGGGCCGTGGCCGAGCCGGGCCAGGGACGCCGTCCGGCCGACCTGCCGTCGCTGGCCCTGATACTGCTGGTCAACGCCCCCCTCGCGGCCCGCCGTCGCGCACCCTACGCCGTGCTGGTGGTCAGCGTGTCAGGGGCGGCCGTCTACCACCTGCTCGGCTACCACCACGGGCTCAACAACATGGGCCCCCTGCTGGCGCTCTACACCGTCGCCGCGCACCGGCCGCTGCGCGCCGCGCTCGTCTGCGCCGCGCCCGTCGTCGCCGAGTGGACGCACGCCTCCTGGCACGTGCCGGGAGTAGCCGTATGGTCCGCCCTGGGGCAGGCTCTGGTGGTATCCGGCTGCGCCGTGAGCGTCGGCGCGAGCATGCGGCTGCTGGAGTCGCGTACGAGGCAGCTGGCGGAGCTGGCCGACCGGCTGCACCGGGAGCAGGAGGCCGCCGCGCACCGGGCGGTCGCGCTGGAGCGCATGCAGATCGCCCGCGAGCTGCACGACGTGGTCGCCCACCACATGTCGGTGATCTCCGTACAGGCCGGGCTCGGCCGCTATGTGGCATCGTCCGAGCCCGAGACGGCGCGGCAGGCACTGGAGGTCATCGCCCGCACCAGCAGCGCGGCCCTGACCGAGATGCGGCGGCTACTGTCGATCCTGCGCGTCGAGCCGGCCAGCGAGGATGAGGAGCTCTACACCACCACTCCTGGTCTCGAACGCCTGCCGTCGCTGGTCGAGCGGATGCGGCTGGCGGGCCTGTCGATCGACATGACCGTCGAGGGAACGGCGCGGCCGCTGCCCCCGGGCTTGGACCTGTGCGCGTTCCGGATCGTGCAGGAGGCGCTGACGAACGTGCTCAAGCACGCCGGCGATGATGCCCGCGTACGGATAGTGGTGACCTACGGCCCGGCCGAGCTGGCCCTTCGCATCACCGACGACGGGCGCGGCACGCGGGCGACGATGTCCGGGGGGCACGGCTTGCTGGGCATGGCGGAACGTGTAAAGCTCTACCGTGGCGCGATCACCACAGGCCCGCTTCCCCAAGGTGGCTATGACGTAGCCGCGTCCTTCCCCCTGCCCCCGTCTCCGTAGGGGCCGGTCCCCCAGACCCCGATGGTGGTGCGAGTGGACGTCAGGGTAGCCGTGATAGACGACCAGATCTTAATCCGTGCCGGCCTGGCGGCCCTGCTGCGCGCCGCCCCCGGCATCGACGTGGTCGGCGAGGCGGGCTCTGGCGAGGAGGCGATGCGGCTCGCCTCCGCCCTGCGCCCCGACGTCATCCTCATGGACATCCGCATGCCCGGCATGAGTGGCATCACCGCGACCGAGCACATCCTGATGACATGCGGTGAAGACGGGCCCAAAGTGATCATTCTGACCACGTTCGACCTCGACGAGTACGTCTACAACGCCCTCCGCGTCGGTGCCAGCGGATTCCTGCTCAAGGACACTCCTCCAGAGCGCCTGATCGCCGCCATCCATACGGTCGCGGCCGGTGACGTCCTGCTGGCCCCGGTCGCCATCAGGCGACTCATCGAGGCGTTCAACACCCCCGTGGCCCACACGCCGCCGCCCACCCTGGCCGGGTTGACCGCGCGGGAGACCGAGGTGGTCCAGCTCGTCGGCCGGGCGATGTCCAACGGGCAGATCGCCCAGGCCCTTCAGGTGAGCGAGGCCACGGTGAAGACCCACCTCAACCGTCTGATGACCAAGCTGGGCCTGTGCAGCCGCGCCCAAGTCGTTGTCCTCGCCTATGATTGCGGCCTGGTCAAACCGGGCTCGCGCTGACAGCCGCGCCACGGTGCCGACGGTCGGCTGAGATGATCACGTCGCCGTAAACTTCTGCGGTGGGCCAGGAGGGGCAGTAGTTCCCGGGTCTACAGCAGTTGGATGAGTCGCGGTTGCTGCGGATGGTTCCGCCGATTCAATTCGAGGGTTGAGGACTGCGCGCCGATTTCTGCAGAGAATCTGAGCACCGGTGACGAGCAAGGGAAGAAACAGATGGCCAACAGCTCACACGGGGAACTCGAATCAGGCAGCCGCACAGCCTCACAGGCCCTGGCAGATTACTTGGCGGAATGGTCGCTGCAGACCGGGATCACGGTGGAGGTATGGGCTCTGCCGGAACAACCGCTTCCCACCGTGATCACCGAGGTCATCCATGGCACGATCCGTGACGTCCTGCGGGAGGTGGAACGGCAGGCATCGACCCGTACCGTCGCCATCGCCCTCACCGTGGCCCCCAGCGGGCTGCGCTTGACCGTCAGCCATGACGACTCCGGGATGTCGGCGGAGGTGCTGGAGGCCCGTCTACGCAGCCGGCGGGCCGAATTCGCCGGACTGGGCGGCCGCCTCACCGTCAATGGCGTACGAGGAGAAGGCACCACGATAAGCGCCGCCGTTCCCCTTACCCGTTGATCGGCTTGCCGAGGGCGCTGCCCGCCAGCCACTCGTCCCACGACTTCGCCCAGGGCGTCGGCCCGTTGCCGAACCGCAGCTTCCGCGACGTCCCGGTCACCTCGATGATGTCCCCCCGCTGCGTGAACTCGTAGAACCAGCGGGCGTTGGCCGGGCTGGCGTTCACGCAGCCGTGGCTGACGTTGCGGTTGCCCTGCGCGCCGGTCGACCAGGGCGCGGCGTGGAAGAACGTGCCGCTGTAGGTCATCCTGACGTTCCACTTGGTGCGGATGCGGTACTCGCCCGGCTTGCCGACGGTGGCCGAGTCCATGATGGTCTCCGCGGCCTTCTCCTGGGCGATCATGACGCCGGAGTAGCTGTCGTCCCCCGGCTTCCCCAGGCTGACCGGGATGGTCTTGACGACCTTGCCGTTCTCCCGCACGACCGCCTGGTGGTCCGCGTTGCTGACCTTCGTGATGTGCTCGGGCCCGACCGTGAACGTCAGGCTGCGGTCCTTGGTGCCCCACAGGTCCTGCCCGGCACGCAGCCCGGCCAGGTGCGCGACCACCGTGACCTGCTCGCCGACCGGCCAGTACTCCCGCGACCTGAACTGGACCTCCCGGTCACTCACCCAGCTCCACGCACCCTCGACCGGCTTGGACATCCGCACCACCAGCGACCGCTCGACCGCGGCCCGGTCCTCGCGCGCGGTGACCGGCTGCGACAACAGGAGCTGCACAGGCATCCCGACGCCGACCTTCTCGCCGTCCAGCGGCGACATGCCGCTCTCAAGCACCCGCTTCGGCTTGAGCGTGGTGAACTCGGCCTGCGCCGTGACCGGCTTTCCGTCCGTGCCGGTGGCCTGCGCACTCACCGTGTATGCGGTCGACGGCTTCAACGGCCACCTGGGCCGCCACGTCCCATCCGCGTTCGTGCTCCCGCTCACCTCGCGTCCCTTGGCGTCCGCGACGATCACCTTGGTGACCTTGCCGTCGGTGACCTTGACGCCGATCCCGGTGTCGGGGGCGACCTTCTTCGTGCCGTCGGCAGGCGTGATCGACAGCTTGGCCACCGGCCCCTGTTCCTGCGGCTTCGCGGCGGGCCCTGATGAGCCGCCCGAGCTGCAGCCGGCGGCGAGGAGCAGGGCCGCGAACGTGCTGACGAGTATGGTGCGGCCGTTCCGCATCACCAATGCCTCCCAAACCTGACAAATGGGGCAGATTCACAGTAGGTGATCCCGGCGACTTCTGCCCTCGAACCGGGGGGCCATGCCGGGACGCATTGACCGCCACTTGAGCGCCGTCTAGCATCCGCTTTACCTCTGCCCGAAATTTTCTCCTTGAGGGTGAAAGTTTCAGATGACGAAGCTCGCCAGGCTCCTGTTATCGGTCGTGGTGATGACCGGGTGATCCCCGACCTCGGCAAGACCTCGGACGGCGTGACCCCGCTCCCGGTGACCGCCGCACGCCAGACGCCGGGCGGGGGCAGTCCGCGCCTGGAGGCGCCGCGTCGGAGGGTGATGTCACATTTCTTCATCCCATTCCGTCTTGTCTGGTGACACACCACACCAGTCATAGGCGGGGTGACTATGAAGGTCAGCTCACTGGCCCAGGCGCTCGACGATCGGATCGGCGGGGCCGGGTTCCTGAAAAAGGCGATGCGGAAGGTCTTTCCCGATCACTGGACCTTCCTCCTGGGAGAGATCGCGCTGTACGCGTTCGTGGTCGTTCTGATCACGGGCGTCTTCCTCACGTTCTTCTTCAAACCGACCATGGAGGAGGTCATCTACAACGGCGCCTACGCGCCGCTGCGCGGCGTCAGGATGAGCCAGGCGTACGCCTCGACGCTGGAGATCAGCTTCGAGGTGCGCGGCGGCCTGCTGATGCGGCAGATGCACCATTGGGCCACGCTCGTCTTCCTCGGCGCCATCGTCATCCACATGCTGCGGAACTTCTTCACCGGCGCGTTCCGCAAGCCGCGCGACCTGAACTGGCTGATCGGTGTGGTGCTGTTCCTGCTGGTGATGTTCAACGGGCTGTTCGGCTACTCGCTCCCCGACGACCTGCTGTCCGGCGCGGGGCTGCGCATCCTGCACGGGATCACGGTGTCGGTGCCGCTGGTGGGCACGTACCTGGCGATGTTCCTGTTCGGCGGCGAGTTCCCCAGCGAGGACATCATCTCCCGGCTGTTCAGCATCCACGTGCTGCTGATCCCCGGGCTGCTGCTCGTGCTCATCCCGTTGCACGCCGTGGTGCTGACCTGGCGGCAGACGCACACCCAGTTCAGGGCCAAGGGGCTGAGCGACCGGGTGGTGCGCGGCGCGCCGTTCTTCCCCGCGTTCCTGGCGAAGACGACGGTGTTCTTCCTGTGGGTGCTCGCGACGGTGACGCTGCTCGCGTCGGTCTTCCAGATCAACCCCGTCTGGTTGTACGGTCCGTACTCGCCGAGCACGGTCAGCGCGGGCTCCCAGCCCGACTGGTACATGGGCTTCCTCGAGGGCGCGCTGCGGATCATGCCGCCGTGGGAGTTCATGGTCTTCGGGTACACGGTGCCCATGAGCGTGCTGATCCCGGCCCTGGGCGCGCTGGGGCTGCTGTTCGCCGGGCTGGCCCTGTACCCGTTCCTGGAGCGGTGGATCACCCGTGACAACGCCGTGCACCACCTCCTGGACCGGCCGCGCGACGTGCCGTCACGGGTGGGACTCGGGGTCGCGGGGATCGTCTACTACGGCGTGCTCTGGATGGCGGGCGGCAACGACCTGCTCGCCTCGACCTTCCACATCTCGCTGTACACGACCACCTGGATCTTCCGCGTCCTGATCATCGCCGGGCCCGTGCTCGGGTACGTGATCGCCCGGCGGATCTGCCTCGGGCTGCGGGCCCGCGACCGGCACACGGTCGCCCACGGGGTGGAGACGGGCGTGATCGTGCGCAGCGCGGACGGCGCGTTCGCCGAGATCGAGCGGCCGGCGACCGAGGAGGAGTCGGCCGTGCTCGTGCCGGCCGCGCCGCCCGCGCTGCCGGCGGCGGCCGACGGCGACGTGCCGCCCCCGGCCCGGCGCCGCGTGCGCGACGCCGTACAACGCTCGTGGTCGAGCTGAGGGTCGATCCTCTCCACGGTCAGCGGCGCGGATTCCTCATCCAGAATGCGATCTTTTGCGAACCATGTGTGCGCGGCGGTTGTCGTACCTGGTGGAACGATCCCCGTCCGGGATCGTCCTCATGGGAGGGACGCGCCTGGGGCGCTGCGCACAAGGGGGATTGATGGATGTCTGGGGTAGGTCGCACCCGCCGTTCCTGGCTGGGGCGAAGCGGGTGACCGCGGGGGTGCTCGCCGCGGCCTTGCTGGTCACGCTCACCGCCGCCACGGGTGCTGCCCAGGCCGCCGCGCGCGCCGGCACTCGAGCGGCGCCGTCCGACGCGTTAGGCGTGGCGCCGCCCGACACGCCTGGCGTGGCGCCGTTCGAGGCGTTAGGCGACTCCGCCACCGAGGCCCGGCCGCGGCCCCGGGTCGACTGCCGCCGCGTCAAGTGCGTGGCGCTCACGTTCGACGACGGTCCCGGCCGCCACACCGGCACCCTGCTGCGCCATCTCGCGAAGTACCACGCCCGCGCCACGTTCTTCGTCTTGGGCAGCAACGTCGTGACGTACCCCCGCGTGCTGCGCCGCACCGTCGCGGCCGGGCACGAGATCGGCAACCACACCTGGTCGCACCCTCTCCTGACGAGGTTGCCCGCCGCCCGGGTGCGCTCCCAGATCGCCCGCACCGACCGGGCGGTCAAGGCGGCCGCCGGCGTCATGCCCCACCTGGTCCGCCCGCCGTACGGGGCCTTCAACAGAGCCGTGCGCAGGCAGATCGCCCGCCCCATCGTGATGTGGAACGTGGACACCCTGGACTGGCGCTACCGCAACAGCGCCACGGTGGCCCGCAGGACGCTCAGATCGGTACGGCCGGGCAGCATCGTCCTGTTCCACGACATCCACCGCACGACGGTGGGGGCCATGCCGCGCGTGCTGAAGAGCCTGGCCAAGCGCGGCTACCATTTCGTCACCGTCAGCGAGCTGTTCGGCGGCCGCCCGCCGCACGTCGCCTTCGGCGCCGCCCCGCCGAAGAAACACTGATCTGAACCCTTCTCGCATTCCCGGCGTATCTCCCGGTGTGAGCGGTGATCGCGCGCCGAGGAGAAAGGATTGCGACACCGGCAGCAGGGACACCGCGCGGGCCGGCCGGGCTGCCGGCCTGCGCGGGCTGCGGGGCTGACCGGTCCTCGGACCAGAACGCCCGGCGAGCGGAGACCGGTTCAGGCGAGCAGGCCCGCGACCGCCAGAGCGGGCTCCGGGTGGTCGGCCAGGAGCGCGGTCACCTCCCCGTGGTCCGCCCCGCCTGCCGCCGGAGCCTGCCAGGAGCCCTCGCATCCGAGCAGTCCCGCCACCGCGTCGCACGCCGCCGGATGCCCCATGAGCAGCTCGGCCACCGGCCCCGAGGCCGCCGGCGCGGCGGGCGTGGCCGCGGCGGGGCGGGCCGACCAGGGCGGCACCCAGCTGTCCACGGCGCCCAGCGTGCCGGGGAACGTGCGCCCCGCCTCGCGTACGAGCACCGGCACCAGCTCCCCCGCCTGGTCCCGCAGCGCCGTGATCAGCTTCGGCAACCACGGCAGCAGCACCCGGTCGGGCAGCCGCCCGAACGCCTTGGAGATGACCTCCACCACGAAGCCCGACAGGGCGGGGACGGGCTCCATGGCCTGGACGAACCCGATGATGTAGTGCGGGAACGACGGCACGACCAGCGGGTTGGCCAGCAGTTCGTCGCACCGCTCCCGCAGCTCGGCCTGCGACAGCAGCCCGAGCTGGGACCGCGCGGCCCACAGCAGCGCCACCTTGGCCGGCGACTCGGGATGGGACTGCTGCACGGCCAGCTCCAGCTGGGCCCGGTCGCAGCCCAGCGAGATCGCGAGGCTCTCCATCGAGAACAGGAATCCGAGCATGGCGGCGACCTGCCGCACCCCGGTGTCGTCAGCCACGAACGCGGTCGGCAGCAGGGTGCAGTAATGGGCGTATCCGGCGGTCGCGAACTCCTCGCACCAGGCCGGCAGCTCCGGCTCGTGGGCGCGGTAGTACGCCATCAGCCGCCGGATCCTGCGCAGCACCTCGGGCGCGTCGTCCACACTCCGCTCGGAGGCGAGCAGCTCCACCGCCCGTGCCCCCAGCTCGTCGGCGAAGCGCCGGCTGCCGAGGAAGATGACCGCGTCCTCGACCGCCGCCAGCGCGACGGCCGCGGTGGCCTTCGGGTCCCAGACGGAACGGCGCAGCCGCTGCTCCAGCACCTGTTCGATGGTGACGCCCGCGTAGCCCAGCTCGATGATCGAACGCTGGTGCTTGCCGAACGCCACGTCCCAGCTCTCCTGGATCGAGCGCTCCCCCAGCCCGCGCTCGCCCATGATGGGGCGCACGGCATCGGAAGGCAGCAGGTAGCGCAGCTTCCACAGCAGGTCGGAGCAGGGCACCAGGTCGGGGTCGGCGTTGAGGTCGAGCAGCGCCCGCTGGATCGTGCGCTTCTCCAGGTCCAGCCCGAGCGGCGCGAGCCGGTCGTACACGTCGCGGGCCAGCGGCGGCATCGCGTCGTAGCCGACCTCGCCCACGCGGTCGCCGCCGAGCAGGATCTCGCACAGCCGCCGCACGTCGCGGCGGCCCGGCACGACGTCCTTCTCGATGCACGTGACGGCCGCGTCCTGGAAGTCGTACGGGGTGGGCCTGGCCCGGTTGCGCATGCCGGCGAGCAGGATCGAGGTCTCGAAGACGGCGATGGCGTCGGCGGTGCTGGCCAGGTAGCCGTTGCGGCGGGCCAGCCGGACGATGTCTACGCTCCAGCCGAGCAGCTCGGCCTCGTCCATCTCGTCGAGCGCGGGCGGCTTCGACAGGAACCCGGTCAGCCGGTCGGCCACCTCGCCCCGGGTGACGGGCACGGGCAGCTTGGCCGCGCGTTTGCGCGCGCCCTTCTGCCCGGCCAGCTGGAACGGCGTCAGCTTGTTACGGGTCAGCGACTTGGCCCAGGACGCCGCCGCGATCGACACCGAGCCCGAGGCCAGCCCGAACTGGGCCTCGATGGCCGAGTGGCTGGACGGGATGAGCCCGTACAGCCATTTCGTGCCGGTGCGCGGGCTGATCTCGAAGCTCGCCGTGGACCCCAGCCCGAACTGCTCCACGCGGCTGGCGGCGTGGAAGGCGCCGCACACGTAGAGGCAGTCGGCGGGGTCGGCCCCGGACGCCGCCAGGTGCTCGCGCATCCTGGTCCACATGTAGCGCTCGCGGTCCTCGTCCACGGACAGCCGGTCGCCGCCGCGGTCAAGGCGGCGGAACAGGCTGCCGATCAGCACCATGACCTGGCGGTAGGTGTCGTAGTCCGCTCCGGCGAGGGGTTGCTCGACGTACTGGTCCCACCACTCGGACCAGTGGCGCACCTTGCCGTGGTGGAGCAGGTGCTCCTCCAACTCGGCGAAGCGGGGGCGCAGGTCGCCGATCTCGACGCCCACCGCGTCGCCGTGCAGGCCGCCCTCTTCCGTGTGCTCCTTCTTGTCGGGCTCCTCCTTCGGTGCCCACTGGAAGACGTGGTCGGTCGACCTGTCGACCAGCACCAGCTCGACGCCCGGGGTCTCCAGCGCGTACGAGATGGCCTGGTATTCGGCGGAGGCCTCCGTGATGGGCGCCACCACGCTGAGCGGCGCCCACGACGCGGGGAAGCCGTCGATGTCGGTCGCGAACGCCTGCACCGCCACCGGCAGCCGGCAGTTGCGCAGCTCGGTCAGCAGCGGCTGCAGGTCCTCGCAGAGCTCCAGGTAGATGACCTTCGGCTGCTTCTCCCGCAGCCTGCGCACCATGGCCAGCGCCGAGGCCGGCGAGTGGTGGCAGACCGGGAAGATCTCCAGCTCCTCACGCAGCGCCCGGTCCACGTCGTCCACCAGCCCCGTCAGGACGTCGGACACGACGTCGCCGCCGAACTCCCGCGCCGCCTGGGTCAGCTGCTCCCGCAACGGGTCGAACGTGCTCATGACAGGGTGGCGATGGCTTCGCGGCCGCCCTCGAGGAACTCCGGCCACTCCCCGCCGTCCTTCTTGCTGCGGGGCTCGACGACGCCGTGCCAGTACTTGTTCAGGATCGCGAGATCCTCGGGGCTGCGCCTGGCCAGCGAGCCGACCAGGGAGCCGGCGAGGGTCTGCGCGCGCAGCGTGCGGTCGCCGAAGAATTGGCTGTGCAGGATGGCGTCCTCCAGTACGCCGATCTGCTCGGCGGTGGACAGCGCCGACTCCAGCTTCTCGTCGTCGCTGGTGGCCGACGCGGCGGCCGAACGCAGGTCGGCGAAGCTCTGCAGCAGGATGTCCAGCAGCGTGGGCGGGACGTCCAGCTCGATCCGGTGCCTGCGCAGCAGCTCCTCGGTGCGGAAGCGGACGATCTCGGCCTCGCTCTTCTTGTTCGTCACGACGGGGATGCGGACGAAGTTGAAGCGGCGCTTGAGCGCGGACGACAGGTCGTTGACGCCCCGGTCGCGGCTGTTGGCGGTGGCGATGATGGAGAAGCCGGGCTGGGCGAAGACGATGTTGTCGTCGTCGAGCTCGGGGATGGAGACGTACTTCTCGGACAGGATCGAGATGAGCGCGTCCTGCACGTCGCTGGTCGAGCGGGTCAGCTCCTCGAAGCGGCCGATCACGCCCTTCTCCATCGCCGTCATGATCGGCGAGGGGATCATCGACTCCCGGGACTGGCCCTTGGCGATGACCATGGAGACGTTCCACGAGTATTTGATGTGGTCCTCGGTCGTGCCCGCGGTGCCCTGGACCACCAGCGTGGAGTTGCGGCAGATGGCCGCGGACAGCAGCTCGGCCAGCCAGCTCTTGCCGGTGCCCGGGTCGCCGATGAGCAGCAGCCCCCGGTCGGAGGCCAGGGTCACGATGCTGCGCTCGACGAAGCTGCGGTCACCGAACCACTTCTGCGGGATCTCCCTGTCGAGCCCGTCGGAGCGCTCGGAGCCGAGGACGAACAGCCGGATCATGCGGGGGCTGAGCCGCCACGAGAACGGCTTGGGGCCGTCGTCGATCGACTCCAGATAGTCGAGCTCCTCGGCGTACTTCACCTCTGCGGGGGCGCGCAGCATATCGTCACTCATAAGAGGGTCTCCTAAGCGAGGAAGTTCTTCAGCTCGAAGACGAGCTTGCGGATGTGGCCTGAGATCACCGGGGTGCCCAGGTCCTTGAATTTCTTGCGGAACCACGGGTCCACGCTCTCCTGGCCCGAGCTGTTGACCGAGCCGACGGGGATGAACTTCACCCCGGAGCGGTAGACCGATTCGATGCCGTCGTAGAGCGGCTGAGAGCGGTCGAACTCGTAGAAGTCGGAGATCCACACCATC
This sequence comes from Nonomuraea sp. B19D2, assembly GCF_040137845.1. Classification (NCBI taxonomy): domain Bacteria; kingdom Bacillati; phylum Actinomycetota; class Actinomycetes; order Streptosporangiales; family Streptosporangiaceae; genus Nonomuraea; species Nonomuraea sp. B19D2. The sequence goes on from NZ_JBEFAK010000013.1 coordinate 219,403, forward strand.
ACGGTGTTACGCGGATCGGCGATCTTCGGGCGGGCCATGGCCATCGCGACCGGGCCGTCGTTGCCGCCGCCGAGCTTGGTACGGAGCAGCACCTCGAACGGGTCGTGCACCCACGGGGTCAGGTCGATCGCCCGGGTGTCGTACGCGATGAGGTGCACGTCCACCTTCGGCAGTCCGGCGAAGATCGACGCCAGGATGGTGCAGTTGACCATCGAGTCCACCATCGAGCCCGACTGGTCGACGACCACGATCAGCCGGGCCGGGGTGGTGCGGCGGGCGGTCTGCCTGTAGTAGAGCCGGTCGACGTAGAGTCGCTGGTCCTCCGGGCTCCAGTTGGTGAGGTTCTTCCAGATGGTGCGCTCGATGTCGAGGTTGCGGAAGACCCGCTTCGGCGGCACCGACCGGTCGATGACGCCCGCGCTGGTCTGCTCCACCTGGGTACGCAGCACCTCGGCGACCTCGTCCACATATCTGCGGATCAGCGCCTTGGCGTTGGCCAGCGCGACGCCCGACAGGTTGGACTTGTCGCGCAGCAGCTGCTCGATGAGCGACATGCTGGGCGTGAGCTGCCTGGCCAGCGCCGGGTCCGCGAGCACCTCACGCAGGTGCATGCGCTTGACCAGGTCGCCCTCCAGCCCGGCGAGCAGCCCGGCCAGCTCTTCGTTGCCGGGGCTGTGGCGCAGCCCGCCCGGCTCGCAGCCCATGCCGCGCTCGAACCAGGCCGCGTCCTGTTTCCACGCCTCCAGCTGTCCCGCGGTGACGTTGCCCGAGCCCGTGGCGAACACGTTGAGCAGCAGCTTGGAGACCAGGGCCGCGCGGCGGACCTCGTCGCCTTCCTCGTGGTCCCGCTCCGCCATCAGGCCCTCGAACTCGGCGGCCAGGCCGGGGAAGCGCTGCACGAGGTTGTCGACCGAGATGCCGGGGTCGAGCAGGGCCGGCGGCAGGCCGAGGTCGTCGACGATGGCCACGCTCGCCCGTTCCAGGGTGGGCTGCTCGTCGGCGCCGAACAGGCGGGACAGCAACCGCCAGTAGAGCACCTGGCGCCGCGTCCCGTCCGAGGTCGTCTGGGAATCGGTCATTTCCGCAGCAACCGCCCCGCTCGCTCGCGTAGCACGGCGACCACGTCGCCGGCCTTGGCCCCGGCCTTGACGACCTTGGGGTCGGTGGGGCCCATGGCCCAGTCGCCGGTGTGCGCGACGACGGGCTTCTTCTTGACGGTGGCCTGCACGGCGAGCGGCTGCAGGAGCCACTGCCCGCCGTCCCAGCGCATCAGGCCGATGCACGCGGAGGAGGCCGACACCAGCTCGGGCGTGAGCGGTCCGCAGGCCGGCAGCCGGTCGAGGGCCACCGGGAGCCTGTTGCCGCCCAGGTCGAGCGTCTCGCCGTCGATCGTGTAACCCTCGAGGAAGACGGGCTCCGCGATGCGTACGGGATGGCGGTCGAGGGGCGGGGTCGGCGGCGCCTCGGCCGTGGCGAGCTGGACCCGCGCCGTCGCGAACGGGTCGGCCGCCTCGCCGGCTTTCGCCCGGTCGTCGTGCCACACCAGGTCGCCGCCCGGGAGCAGCGGCATGCCGGTGATCTCCAGGCTGAGGTGCTCGGCCAGCGCGCCCATGAGCACGGGGTGGTCACCCATCAGCCGCCACACGGACGGGCCGGAGATCGTGTCCACCTTCGCGGCCGCCACGCTCGTGCGTACCAGCCTGGAGTGGGCGCCCCCGCCGGGCTCGAGTATGCCGTGGACCTGCACCCGGACGGCGGTGGCGTGCTCGTGCACGTCCGTGCCGAGGATCAGCAGCCGCCCCGAGACCGGCTCGGCGGCGCCGTTCCATGCACTCTTCTGGGCACTCTGCTGGGCGCCCTTCTGGGACAGCAGCAGGGCGCGCGTCCACAGGTCGCCCCAGCGGCGCGCGGGCAGCAGGTCCATCGTGGCGACCGGGCACGACGCCCGCAGCTCCGCCGCCAGGCCGTCGAGCAGCACCGCCAGCCCGCGCATGCCTGGCACGGCGAGCAGCGCCTCGATCGCCTGGTCGGAGGAGGAGACGAGGTCGTGGTCGACGCCGCGCCAGCCGGTGATGGCCAGCTCCCGCAGCCAGCCACGGCATCCGGCGAGCATGCTCTCAGGATCGTCCGCGCCTTCCGCGGGCGCCCAGGCCGCGCGGGTGCGGCCGATCGCCGTGTCGAGCCGGGCGAGCAGCGCGTCGTGCACCGCCCCGAACAGCGCCGCCCGTCCACCGGCCAGCGCCGCGAGGTGCTCGTCGCCGATCGATCCCGCGCTCACCTTCTCGGCCGCCTCGCCGATCCGGTCGCCGAGCGGGCTCGCGGCCAGCGCGCCCGCCAGGGCCGCCAGCCCCGCGGACGCCTCCTCACCGAGCCGGGCGAACCCGTGGGTGAGCGCCTCGTCGAACCCCGCCACCAGGTCGAGCGCCTCGCCGACCCCCGCGGGTGCGTCGCCGAGCAGCTCACCGAGCTGTACGTCCAGCATCACCGCACCGCCTTTCCTTCCTGAAGCCCGGGCATCAGCGCACCGCCCCCGTCGCAGGGAACCAGTGCAGCTCGGCCAGCGGCTCCGTGCTGCCGGGCACCTCGAGGTAGGCCAGGTGGCGCAGGAACCGGCTGAACACCACGGCGGCGGGGGTGCGCTCGATCGGCCCGTTGATGGCGGACATCAGGCCCTGGCCCTCCGGCACCTCCACCCCCAGGTAACGGGTGACCCGCTCGAAGCCGTACTGCAGGACCGCCTCGTCGGCCAGCTGGTGAATGTGCTTGCAGGCGTAGCCGTGCAGCGCGCCGCACGGCCGGTTGTTGTTGGTGCTGCAGCTCAGCGCGTGGGCGCCGGCGGTGATCGACGAGACGTAGACCCGCTCGATGTCGGACCCGCTCGACACGACCCCCTGCAAGCGCCCGTCGGCCAGCTCGACGAAGGGCACCTTCGCCAGCTTGCGCGGCTTGACAGGCGGCACCACTTGCACCACGCTGCGCTGCTCCCACGCGGTTATGTCCGCGTCCACGACCTCAGAACCTCCCGCCCCGGCCGGCTCGCGGGTGCAGGCGGGAGTGCCCGCTCCTGCGCGGCCGGCTGATCAATTGATCCGGGAACTTACCCGACCCCACTGACAGAACGGGCTCAAATGATCAAAGCCGTTGATCGGGCGCCGGTGGCATCGCCCCCATCGGCCACGTCGAACTGCCCACCCCCGAGCCGGAGCGGAGCCTGCGGTTCTTCACCGGGACGCCCATCGCCGCCGAGTGACACTACGGCCACCCCGTTGACGCCTCCGCAGGCAAAGGCTAACGTCGTCTCATAACTTAAAGGAAACTTTCCTAATAGTTTCCTGACATCCCAACCCCCCATACACCCCCAACCGGATGTCGGAGAGCCATGAGACACAGCACCCTGAGCAAGATCCTGGTGGCGTTACTGCTCCCCCTCACCACCGTGGCGGTCGCCCCGCCGCAGGCCTCGGCCTCGGTGTACGCCGCCGCGGCAGAGTGGGCGCCGTGGACGGCGTACACGGCCGGCACGCACGTCACGTACAACGGCGTCGAGTACGAGTGCATCCAGAGCCACACCTCCCAGCCCGGCTGGGAGCCCCCGAACGTCCCCGCCCTGTGGAAGCCCGCGACCGGCGGCGGCACGGACACCACCGCGCCATCGGTCCCGGGCAACCTGCGCTCAACGGGCGTCACCGCCAGCAGCGTCTCCCTCGCCTGGGACGCCTCCACCGACAACGTCGCCGTCACCGGCTACGAGATCTACCGCGGCGGCACCCTCATCACCACCGTCACCAGCACCACCCACACCGACACCGGACTGACCGCCAACACCGCCCACACCTACACCGTCCGCGCCCGCGACGCCGCCGGCAACCGCTCCGCCAACAGCAACACCATCACGGCCACGACCACGGGCGGCGGTGGCGGCGGTGGCGGCGGCGACAAGGTGCTCGGCTACTTCGTGCAGTGGGGCGTCTACCAGCGCGGATACCACGTCAAGAACATCGACACGAGTGGCTCGGCCGCCAAGCTGACCCACATCAACTACGCGTTCGGCAACGTGCAGAACGGCCAGTGCACGATCGGTGACAGCTACGCCGACTACGACCGCTTCTACCAGGCGAGCGAGAGCGTGGACGGCGTGGCCGACACGTGGGACGCCGGCGCGCTGCGCGGCAGCTTCAACCAGCTGCGCAAGCTCAAGAAGAAGTACCCGAACCTGAAGGTGCTGTTCTCCTTCGGCGGCTGGACCTGGTCCGGCGGCTTCACCCAGGCCGCCCAGAACCCGGCCGCGTTCGCCGACTCCTGCTACAAGCTGGTCGAGGACCCGCGCTGGGCGGACGTGTTCGACGGCATCGACATCGACTGGGAGTACCCGAACGCCTGCGGCCTCACCTGCGACACCAGCGGCCCGGCCGCGTTCAGGAACGTCATGTCGGCGCTGCGCTCCCGCTTCGGCTCCGGCAACCTGGTCACCGCGGCCATCACCGCCGACGGCACCAACGGCGGCAAGATCGACGCGGCCGACTACGCCGGCGCCGCGCAGTACGTCGACTGGTACAACGTCATGACGTACGACTACTTCGGCGCCTGGGCGGCACAGGGCCCGACCGCCCCGCACTCGCCGCTCACCTCCTACGCCGGCATCCCGATCGCCGGGTTCTACTCCGACAACGCGATCCAGAAGCTCAAGGGCAAGGGCGTGCCGGCGAGCAAACTGCTGCTCGGCATCGGCTTCTACGGCCGCGGCTGGACCGGGGTCACGCAGGCCGCGCCGGGCGGCACGGCCACGGGAGCGGCGCCGGGCACGTACGAACAGGGCATCGAGGACTACAAGGTGCTCAAGACCCGCTGCCCGGCCACCGGCACGGTCGCGGGCACCGCGTACGCGTACTGCGGCGGCCAGTGGTGGAGCTACGACACGCCGAACACGATCGGCGGCAAGATGAGCTACTCGAAGAGCCAGGGCCTCGGCGGCGCGTTCTTCTGGGAGCTCAGCGGCGACACCACCAACGCCGAGCTGCTCACGGCCATGAGGAACGGCCTGGGCTGACCCACGAGAGGGCCGGCCCCTGTCAAGGGGCCGGCCCGTTCAGCCCAGCTCGCTGAACTGCTCGGCGGTCAGCGCCACCGTCGAGGCCGCCAGGTTCTCCTCAAGGTGGGCGACCGTGGAGGTGCCGGGAATCGGCATCGTCACCGGCGAACGGGCCAGCAGCCAGGCCAGGCTGACCTGCGCGGGCGTGGCGCCGACGGCCTTGGCGACGTGGTCCACGGGGCTGCCGGGCGCCGCAAGCGCACCCTTGGCGATGGGGCTGTAGGGGATGAACCCGATCCCCTGCTCCTCGCAGTGCTCCAGCACCCCCTCCGAGAACCGGTTGGTGAGGTTGTACCGGTTCTGCACGCTGACGATCTCGACGATGCGCCGCGACCGCTCCAGCTCCTCGACACTCACCTCGGACAGGCCGACACTGCCGATCTTGCCTTCATCGCGCAGCGCCTTGAGCTCCCCGAGCTGGTCCTCCAGCGGCACCTCCGGATCGATGCGGTGCAGCTGGAGCAGGTCGATCCGGTCCACTTTGAGCCGGCGCAGGCTCATCTCGACCTCCTGCCGCAGGTACGCGGGCCGGCCCACGACCACCCACTGCGCCGGCCCCGGACGCACGAACCCGGCCTTGGTCGCGATCAGGAGCTGCTCAGGGTACGGGTACAGCGCCTCCCGGATGATCTCCTCATTGATGTACGGCCCGTACGAGTCGGCGGTGTCGATGAAGTCGACGCCCAGCTCGACGGCCCGGCGCAGCACCCGGACGGCCTCGTCATGGTCGCGGGGCGGCCCCCAGACCCCGGGCCCGGTCAGACTCATGGCGCCGAAGCCGAGGCGATGAACGCTCTTGTCGCCGATCGTGAACATACCGGTGGACTGGAGTTCTATGGACATGCGTAACACTCCGTCAGACGTCGAACCTTTACTCTCCCAGCATGACGGACCCGCCCGTGGCACCGGCCGCCTGTATCCGCCGCCAGGGCAGGAGAACCCCAAGCCGCATCTATCCGCCATGGACTCTCAGCAACGCGAATGGGTACTGGCCACAGCGCTGCGTTCGCTGGTCTCCCGCGAAGCCGTGGAGATCCGCAATATCGAGGAACTGAACGCCGTACTGTACGGAGCCCCCGAGGCCCAGGTCGACATGCACGTTCGAGTGGAGATCGACCTCGCTCTCACCCTCCGCCGTACCGCCGATCGCGCCCTTGCCATCAAGCAGCAGAGCGCCGTCGGCTCAGCTTTCGGTTATGTGCATATCCACGCCACCGACCTTCTGCTCGTAGAGCGCATCACCACAGGAGGCATGCACCTATTTACGCTGGCTGGCAACCTCGCTGGTCAGGCACGGGGCTTGTAGGTGGAAACGGAAAACACCATAGCGGGCCTTGATCAACTGGCGCCGCTGACGCACTCTTACAGCAGCGACTCTCGGCTGCGCAACGGACTGCGAGGGAGGTCCAGGTGGTTCAGCAGCCACTCAGCTTTGGCCGGGAACTTCGCAGGCGACGTCTAGCCGCCGGTCTAACGCTCACAAGCCTGTGCAAGCTCGTCCACTACGGGCACACCGGTAGGTCGGCAACAGTTGGTGCACTGAGGGAGACTCGCTCATCACCTCGCCGATCCGGTCCCAGGAAGTCGCCGTAACTCCCCAACCGGGCCCGCAGCGCGGGCAGCGGTCCCAGGCTGAGCGCGACGGCGGCCTTGGCCGCTCCTTGATGCGGTGTCCCGATGGTGACCAGTCGCCGGGCGGTGCTCCTGCCGCCGAGCACCTCCAAGTAGTAGCGGGCTATAGCCCGCCCATGGAGTGGCAGAGGTAGCTGACCTGGGCGTCGGGCGTGGTCTCCCGCCACTGTGCGAGCTTCCGTTCGACTCTTTCAGCTCGCGCCCGGTGGAGGAGCGCCGAAGCTGATCGGCCCCGAGAAGTCTCGTCCCTGGATCAGAGGACCGGTGATCCTCGCGTTTCCTGCCACCACATTGGTGGGCCCGTCGGACTTCGCGAGCACCTTGACGTCCTTGAGCCAGGCGGACAGCTCGCTGGCGAACTCGGCGTCCTGCCCGGCCCGCTCCACCAGGATTTCCGACAGTTCGATGACGTCCCGATCCTCCACCTTGACGGCCTCGACGAGCTCCAAGGGCGGTTCCTGTTCGCCCTTCTTGCCGAACGTCTTTTTCACCATGGCCACGAGCGACGTCCACGCCCCTTTGCCCGCCTCGCCGGTTGCCCCGGTGATGAGGCTGGTAATGGCCGCGGTCACAAGAGCCAAGGCGGTCTCGTCCATGTCGACCTCTTTATCCCGGTAAGTCGCATTCGTCTCAGGCGTATTAATCTCTTGAGCTTAATGACATGATAGAGGCACCATGCAATCCTGGAATCGATGGTAAGCCGGTGTCGTCGGCAGGGAACCAGTCAGACCGTGATTGCGCAGGTGTCACCTTCCGCGTCGTCGGAGGACGAGCCGGCCAATGTGTTGTCGGGTTCGGTCCATGGCCCGGCGATCCAGGCCGGATCGATCAGCGGGGGCGTGCAGATCCACTGGCAGACGTCCTCAGCTCCCGTGGTGCCGCGGCAGCTCCCACCGGCGACAAGTCGTTTCATCGGCAGGAAAAGCGAGCTTGCCGCGCTCGACAGAGCCCTGGACGAGCGCGGGCCTGGCCCTGGCGCCATCTACGCCATCAGCGGCATGGCCGGGATCGGCAAGACGACGCTCGCCTTGCGCTGGGCCCACGGGGTCACGGACCGTTTTCCCCACGGGCACCTTTATGTGAATCTACGGGGATTCGACTCCAGCGGCGTCCCGGTGACGCCAGGCCAAGCATTGAAGGGCTTTATCGCGGCGTTGGGAATTAGGCCGGATAGTATTCCGTTCGAGCTGGATGATCAGATTTCGCTCTATCGATCCCTGCTCGATGGGCGACAAGTTCTGGTCATACTGGATAATGCTCTCAGTACCGATCAGGTACGCCCTCTTCTTCCCGGTTCGCCGACCTGCATGGCCATCGTCACCAGCCGAAACAAGTTGGGAGCGCTGGTGGCGGAGCACGGCGCCATACCCTTGGCGATGAAGCTCATGGGCCGACGGGAAGGGATCAACCTACTGGTCCGCTACTTGAACAGCGAACGCGTCAAAAATGAAAGAAGCGCAGCAGCCACACTTGTGGAACTCTGCGGCAGATTACCACTCGCGTTGAGCATAGTCGGGGCACGAGCGGCGATTTACAATTGGTCTCTGGAATCGCTCGCCGATGACCTGCGCTCCGAGAGAGATCGGCTCTACGCCTTGGATCTGCACGACAGCGAAACGACAAACGTCACGTCCGTCTTCTCCTGGTCCTACCGCAGCCTTTCCCCCGATCCCGCCAGGCTTTTCGGTCTGCTCGGGCTGGCCCCCGGCCCCGAGATCGGCCTTGCCGCCGTGGCGTCGCTGGCCGACTCACCGCTCGCCCTGACCCGACAGTTACTCAGCGTGCTCGTAGAGACCAACCTCGTCAGCGAGCTGACCCGCGACCGCTACCGCATCCACGACCTGTTGCGTACCTTCGCCGCAGACCAGGTGGAGCGCGACGAGCCCGCAGAATCCCGAAGGGAGGCCATGCGGCGATTCCTCGACTTCCTACTGCTGGCAGCCGATGCGGCCGACCGCCTGATCACTCCCAACCGCACCCGCATCGACCTCCCGCCTTCCGCCGACAGCCTCCCCGTGCCCGTGTTCTCCACCTACGGAGAGGCCATCAACTGGCTGGAAACCGAGCACACCGGCCTGGTGGAGAGCATCCATCACGCCCTGCGCCACGGATTCGACACGCACGCCTGGCGGCTCGCCTGGACGCTCGGTGTCTACTTCGACCGCCGCGGTCACGCGTCCGACCGGCTGCACACCAGCGAGGCCGCGCTGCGGGCGACCAGGCGACTGGGTGACCGTGAGGCTGAAGCGCTGATCCGTACCAGCATCGGCTACGCGCACTCGCGCATCGGGCACTTTGCCGAAGCCGAGGAGCAACTGTTCGAGGCGCTGGCCATCCTGCGGGAGGTCGGCTCGGAGGTGCATGAGGCCAACACGCTCATCGCCTTGGCCATCGTCCACGAGGAGCAGGACCGCTACGGAGAGGCTAAGGAGCACCTCGAACGCGCGCTGAGCCTGCACAAGCGCCATCACGAACCGGCCGGCCAAGCCCACGCCCTGGAGAATCTCGGCTGGTGCCACGCCCATCTCGGCGAGTATCCAGCGGCGCTGGCGACATGCAACGCCGCGCTGAAGCTCTTCCAAGACCTCAACGACCACGATGGCGAGGCGGACACTCTCGACAGCCTCGGCTACACGTACGCCGAATTAGGGCAACATGAGCAGGCGCTCACCCACTACGAGGCAGCGCTGATTCTGTGGCGGGACATGGGCAATCGCTATGACGAGGCAGACGTCCTGACCAGGATTGGTGACTCTCACTCGGCGTCGGGCGACCAGGAGGCCGCCCGCGAGGCGTGGCAGCAGGCCTTGTCCATTTTTGAAGAGCTGGTGCAGCCGGACGCCGAGCTCCTCCGCACCAAACTGGCACGCTGATCGCCCAGTTCGGCGGCGACCCGGCCGCGGAACCAGTGCTTGATGTCCTGGCCGTCGGCGCGTTCCGGCGTCGTGATCGACCCCAGGAGCACCTTTTCGGCCGCCCTACAAACGGCAGGCGCCGCAACGTGGAATGTCGACGTAGTGGAACTCGTCCCCGATCCCCATGGCGAAACTATCCGACTTCCGGCAGCTTGCATCGAGGCGGATGCCTGCCGCCCTTGCTTCCCTCTCAGGTCAAGGTCCCCACGGAGGCCGCCGAAACGGTCCTGATCGCGCTGCGCACTGCTGACCGTGAGGGTCGTGGGACACCCGGATGACGCCGAACCGGCGGTTGACCTCGGAAAACGTCGTCAAGATCATCCCGACCATATCCCCGGATCATGGTCCTACGGCTGCATACGGATGCCCTCGGCGACCTACCAGAGCCTGACAAGCAAAAGACCTACGGCTGAGAAACCGCAGGTCAACATGCGAAATGCCTGGTGGAGATGAGTGCCCCCGGCGGGGCACCCACCAAATCTTCGGCGTTCCCACCAGCGGTTACGCATGGCCGCCTAATCGTTGAGGCTCGTACCGAGGTGGTCAAGGGCGGTGTTGAGCGATGAGGATGCCTTCGGTCCTCGCCGCGTCCGCTGATGCTTGGATTCGACGGACGACTACGACGTCGGTAGTGCTGGTGGCAGGGATCGCTGCGGTCGTGTCGTACCAGCACATGCATGAGCTAGCGATACGAAACGGAGAAAGCTGGCTGGGGGCGACGCTGATCCCGCTCGCCGTGGACGGCATGATCGTGGCCTCATCGATGTCAGTGCTGCACGCGAGCAGGTGTGGGCGTCGCGGGGGAGTCCTGCCGTGGGTGCTGCTGGTCGTGGGTAGCCTGGCCAGTCTGGCGGCCAATGTGGCCATCGCTGACCCCACCCTAACCGCCCGCGTGATCGCGGCTTGGCCATCGTTCGCGCTGATCGGTGCGTATGAAATGCTCATGGGGCAGATCCGGCAGAGTCGGGTTGCAGAGGCGCTGGCGGTGGACGACACGGAGTCAGAGCTGTGTCTGAGTGCATCAGCCTTCGGCGAGGAGGAACGCACGGAGCCGACGCGGGAACGCGCGCAGGAACTGCATCGGTTGGCGTGGCGGTGGGCTCAGAACAACTGTCGGCCGGATGGCCGGTTGCCCTCTGGCAAGGCCATCGCGGAGCAGTTCTCCCGCAGTGACCGATGGGGCCGATGGATCAAGCGGGCGGGATGCGCCGGTCGTTTGGAGCTGGCTGCAGGTGATGGATCATGAGGAGGTCAAACGCAGTGTGTGCCATGTGACAAGGTGTCGCTGGTCGCGGCATCCTCGTCGGCGTGGCGCGGTGGCTGCCGTTGGTGCACTACCGGCTGGGGAAGGCGACCGCTACACACAGCTACCTTGCGTCCGGTCGGGCAGGTCCCGAGCGATGGGCCACTCAAAGGCTTACTGGCATCGTTCTCGTCCAGATGAGTTCGGAACGGAATGTCACGCCAAGCCGCTTCTGCCCGGCCCGTTACCGCGACTTTTTCGTTCGCATGCTGCTCAACCCCCGTCGGCTTCTGACTATCCCGCGTGATTGATCGATCACCGCCGTGGGACGGGTCGTTCCGCGGGCCGGTCAGCGCTTGGCTTTGGCGAAGCGGCTGGTGGCGTCTCGTGGCGGGGAGAACGGCAGGAACGCGAGCTTGATCTCGCGGTCGGGGTCGCCGTTGGCATGCATCACGACGTCGATGCGGCCGTCGTTGTCGTGGGCACCGCGCCGTTTGTAGTTGGGGTGGGCTTCGATGGCGGCCGTAGCGGACTGGACGGTCGCCGTCACGTCCTTGGTCCGAATGAACATCAGCAGGGCGGCCTTGGTATCGCGCCACACCAGAAAGCCGAGCAGAGCCCCGGCCGGCCCACCGGACGACTGATCTTCACCGCCCTGGAACGCATCCGGCTCATCTCCGCCACCGCCACCAGCCCACCCCAGGTCCTGATCCCTGACCTTCTGCAACACCGGCTGCTGGAGTTGCTGAACGTCGATCCCACCCGGCCACGCTGGCTGATGTTGTAATCATGATCCAGACGATCAGCCAGCGACAGCATTCACCTACCTGCGAAGAATCGGGCTAGGGCGCCACGCCGTTCGCCCACTCGGACGCGTGGTCCTGGACGAACTCGTCGAAGGAGCGGGGCGGGCGGCCGGTCAGGTCCAGCACCGCGGTGCTGACCAGGTCGTCCCGGCCGGCGCTGAGGCCGGCGTCCACGGCGGCAAGGGCGGCGGCGAATTCGGCCGGCATGCCGGCGGCCCGGTAGCCGGCCGCCAGCTCGTCGGTTTCGACGGGCAGCACCTGAATCGGCCTGCCGGTGCGGGCGGTGATGATCGCCGCCGCGTCCCGGTAGCTCAACGCTTTCGGCCCGGTGAGCAGGTAGTCGCGCCGGTCGCCCGGCCCATCACTGAGCCACTCACCCCGCCTCTCACTGGGCCACTCACCCTGCCCTTCACTGGGCCTCTCGCTGGACCCGTCATCGGGGTTGGTCAGCAGGGCGGAGGCGGCGGCCGCGATGTCGCGCGCGTCGATCCAGCCCAGCCGGCCGCCACCGGCGGCGGTGTGGATCTCGCCGTGCCGCCGGAGCCGCTCGCCCAGCGGATGCGGGCGCAGGAAGTTCTGCATGAACCCGGACGCGCGCAGCACGACCCACCCGGGCCGGGTCCGTACCCGTGCGGCCAGCTCAAGCGCGCCGGGGGCGTTCGGCAGCACGATGGCGGAGCCGAGGAGCACCACGCGGCGCACGCCGAGCCGCTCCGCCTCGTCCAGGAACGGCTCGACCAGCGGTATCGGATTCACGGCGTTCACTGGAGGCACCAGATAGACGCGGTCCATCGCGTGCAGCGCGGCCCGATGCGTGCCCGGGTCGTTCCAGTCGAACCGGACCGCGTCAGGATCCCCGGCAGATGGGTTGCGAGCGGCCACCCGGATCGGTACGCCGTTGCCCCGCAGCAGCTCCGCCAGCACGCTGCCGGTCTTCCCGGTGCCGCCGGTGACCAGCACGCCGCTCATCGGGCGGCCCCCGAGCGCAGCGAGCCGAGCAGCTCGGGCAGCGTCCCGGTCGCCGAGGCGGCGGCCAGCGGGCTCCAGTAGTCCCTGTAGTGCGTGATCAGGCCATCATGGACCGTGATCACGGAGATGTAGTCCATGCGGTAGGGCTCGCCGGTGCGCACCGTGTACCCGTGCGCGGTGAACTCCACCACGATGGTGTCCGGTCGTTGCGTGTGATGCACGGTCACTACAGGTATCTCCCGTACGTCCATCCGTTCCGGATATCCGGCCAGATAGTCACGGACGGCATCCCGCCCCGCCAGCCGCCGCGGCGCGTCTCCCGCAGCGAACGGGAACTCGCCGGTGCCCTGCTCCGCCCACAGATCGGCGATGGCATCCATGTCCTTGGCCAGCAGCAGATCCAGCAGTCGGCGGATCGTCTCCTCAGGAGTGCGTGGCATGTTCGTCCTCCGGTGTCCCGTGAAATGTGGTCATGCCAGCCTGGCCGCGGATCCGGGCGCCGCGGAACGGACGGGTAAGCCCCGGACCCCTGGTCCGTGGCTAAGGCGGCCGCCACTGTGGCAGCCTGGACGGGTGAGCAGAGCTGAACTGGCCGACTTTCTCCGTCGCCGGCGGGAGGCGCTGCGCCCGGACCAACTGCCGGCCACGGCCGTCCACCCGCCAGGCCGCCGCGCCCGCCGTACTCCCGGCCTGCGCCGCGAAGAGGTGGCCACGCTGGCCGGGGTCTCCACCAGCTACTACGAACGACTTGAGCAGGCCCGCGCTCCGCATCCGTCCCCGCAGGTCATAGCCGCGCTGGGCACGGCACTGCGGCTCACCGACGCCGAGCGCGAGCACCTGGCGCGGCTGGCCGGGCAGGCCCTGCCCGCCCCGGAGACCGGCCGGGCGCCGGTGCCCGCCTTCGCCCGCGAGCTGCTGGACCGGCTCGGGCCGGTGCCCGCCTACCTCACCGACGAACGCCAGGACATTGTGGCCTGGAACAACGCGGCAGCCGACCTGATCATCGACTTCGGGTCGCTACCCGCTGGGGAACGCAACGCCGTGCGGCTGTCCATCCGGCTGAACGGCACCCTCTGCTCGGCCGCCGACGGCTCGCAGGGCGAATACGCCCGGCAGACCGCCGCCCAGTTGCGCGCGGCCAGCGCCCGGTACCCGGCCGAACGCGTACTTGGCGAGCTGGTCAACGAGTTCGCCGCGCACAGCCCCGACTTCGCCGCCAGCTGGCGCAACCACGAGGTACGCCCCGTACCGACGCTGCGCAAGCACCTGCACCACCCCGAGCTGGGCGCCCTGGAGCTGGACTGCCAGACTCTGCTGCTGCCCGGCACCGATCTGCGGATGGTGATCTACACCGCGCGACCGGGCAGCCCCAGCGCCGCCGCGCTCGCCCGGCTCGCCGCACGCGACACGTAGATCGAAGTCACGCTGTGAGATCGATCGGAATCCGGCGCAAGCCTCCTCCGTAAGCGGGAGCCAACAAAGACTCACTGACCAGTGGAAACCCCCGTTGACGCCGGATTTCGTTCCACATCGGGTATCCAGCCGAGATGCGGCCAGAACGGCCATGACCCGATCTTGGCACCCCTTTCGGCCGGTAGGCGTACGTACGGTCAGCGGTCAACCGTGATCAGTTTGAGTCGCCACCGTATAGTTGCCGGTTATCCAGAGTCGACTGGTTGACGACGCGGACGAGGGCGTTGATGTCGGCGCGTAGCCGGGACAGCTCGTCCTGGTCTTCCTTGCGGAGTTTCCTTGAGCTTGGCCACCTGCTCACGCAGGCGTTCGCGCGCTCCACCCGAGCACGGCCAGAAGGAAGACCAGCGGAACCGCGATCACAAGCTTCGTCATGGCTGCCATGATGGCCCGGTGGCGATCGCGCGGCAGAGCCGGTCCGCGTCCCACGCGGGTTCTCCCAGGTCGAGCCGGTCCGGCGCCCGGAACCCGTCCAGCGCCAGGTGAACGTGGCGCCGCCACAGGGACGGGGCGGCGTGCCGGGTGGCCTCGGCTACCGTGCTGCTCGCCCACAACAGCAGGAAGAGGTCGGCGCCGGTGACGTCCGGGCGGACGACGCCGGACGCCTGCGCCCGCCCCAGCACCCGTTGCGCGAGCGCGCAGATCTCGCTGTGCGCGGTCTCGGTGCGGTCGTCGCCGGGGAAGCGCCGCGCCAGGAAGTCTGCGAACGCCCGGTCCCCGGCCTGGGCCGTACACAGGACTTCGAGCAGGCCGCGGAAGGCCTGCCACGGCTCCTCCAGGCCGAGCGCGGCCTCCACCTCCTCGATCACGTGGCGCAGCTTCGGCTCGAGCACCGCGCACAGCAGGTCCAGGCGCGTCGGGAAGTGCCGGTAGAGGGTGCCGACCACCAGGCCCGCCTCGCGCGCGATGCCGTCGAGGGCGGCCTGCGCGCCCTGCCCGGCGAACGCGCGCCGGGCGCACTCGAGCAGCCGCTCGCGGTTGCGGCGGGCATCCCGGCGAGCGGGCAGCGGGTTCCCCGTGGCAGGCATGAGGTCACCGTAGCAAAGTGCGATACGTCTCAACTTTGAGGGTGCTCTCATCTTCGCTACAGTGAGCAGCACCCAAAAAATGAGAGCATGCTCATTTTTCAAGACAAGGAGAGCGACATGGCGAAGCTCGGCGGGAAGGTCGCGGTGATCACCGGCGCAACCTCTGGGCTGGCACTGGCGACGGCGAAGCTGTTCGTCCAGGAGGGCGCGCACGTGGTCATCACCGGCCGCCGCCAGGACCGGCTGGACGCGGCGGTGGCCGCCATCGGCCACGGCGTGACCGGCGTGCTCGGCGACGTCGGCCAGATCTCCGACGCGGCCCGCCTGGCCGAGGTCGTGGCGGTCGAAGCGGGCCGGGTGGACGTGCTCATCGCCAGCGCCGGCGTCTGGACGTGGAACGAGCACATCGGCGACGTGACCGAGCAGTCGTTCGACGCCGTGTTCGGGGTGAACGTGCGCGGGACGTTCTTCACCGTGCAGAAACTGCTGCCATTGCTGTCCGACGGCGCCTCGATCGTGCTCATCGGGTCGGGCGCCGCAGACAAGGGCGATCCGGGAACGACCGTCTACGCCGCGAGCAAGGCGGCGCTGCGGTCGTTCGCCCGGACCTGGACCACCGACTTGAAGCAGCGCGGAATCCGGGTCAACGTCCTCAGCCCCGCCGCGATCGACACCGCCGCGTTCGCGGACCTCCCGCCGGGGTTCAAGGAGCAGATTGCCTCGCGGGTGCCCGTCGGCCGCCTCGGTGACGAGCACGAGATCGCCACCGCGGCGCTCTTCCTGGCCTCCGCGGACTCGAGCTTCGTCACCGGCATCGACCTGCCCGTCGACGGCGGGATCGGCCAGGTCTGACCACCGGCAAGGCGCCGAAGGTCAAGAGGCGGGGCTCCGTCCGTACCCCCCGCGGGCCCGGGCTCCACCGCCGGCCCCTGCTCCGGCACCGCTCCCGCACCGCCACGGCCAGGCGGTCGCGGCTCGTCTGGACGGAGGCCAGTACCAAGTACGAGAGAAAGGGGCAGTGTCCTGCCCTACCTGAGAGATCGCTGATCAGTGAGTACGGCGGCGGGGTGCCAGGACCTCGGTGACCCTGGCGATGGCTTCGGCGCCGGGTTTGACGTAGCGCATGGCGGTGCGGGGGTTCTTGTGCCGGGTCTTGCCCATGAGCTGCAGCGGTACCTCGGCCTCGCCGAGGTGGGTGGCGGCGCTGTGGCGCAGCTGGTGCAGGTCGAGACCGGCGTGCTTGTCCAGCAGGACGCGGGCGCGGTCGTAGCCGAGGCGGGCGCGGCCGGTGTGCGGGCAGATGTCGGCGGCCGCCGGGCGGCGGGCCAGAACGGGTCGGCGTTCGGACAGGAACAGCGGCCCGTGCGTGTGCGTGCTGCCGTCCGGGAGGCGGAGCAGCCGGGGCAGCAGGTGAGCGGTGCCGCTGTCCCAGTACACCCACTCGATGGCGCCGCCCTTGGAACGGACGGGGGCGCGGCGGTGCTCCAGGTCGAGATCTTCGACATTGAGCGCGAGGATCTCGGCCGCTCTGGCCGCCGTCTCGTACAGCATCCGCCACAGCGTCTTCAGCCGTTATCTGGAGTTCCGGGGCCGTCTGAGCAGGTCAGCGGGCATCTGGAGTTGTCAGGCACGTAAGGCACGTAGTCGGCCCCCGATGAGCCCTGAACAACACTGGAGGGTGGTCAGGACGCCCCATGGGGGAGTCGTCCTATCCGCACGGACGGGCGGAGCCGCCACTGACCGCGAACCGCCCGTCCTCGCCGGCCGCGACGTTCGAGCACGCCCGCGGGCTCGCCCGGGGGCGCTCAGCGGTCGCGCCGCCGGAACGCGGGTCGCCGCCATCACCACCCGCCTGTTGTGACGATTCCGGGCCTTTGACTACGTCAACGACGTGACCGCGGGCCGTCTGATGCGAGTGCCATGAGGTCGGGTTGGATCGTGGCTCTCATCTTCGCTGCGGCCATCCTTGCCGTGGGGATCCCCGTCGCGCTGGAAGAAAGAGATCACCAACGGGAAGAGCTGAGGCGATCACGCTTGCGCGTCTCTCCGGTGGATGCGCAGCCATGTGCCATGAGGCCCGGCCGGCCCTGGCCCCGGCCGTGGGCCACGGACGCGGCGCCGTATGCCGGACCGGGACCGCACCTGGCGGTGGGGGACAGAGTGAAATTGCTCGACGGGCAGGTCCAGGCCGAGTACGGCGACACCCAGCCTTTGCTGCGAGGGGAAATGGCAGCTGCAGGAGCCCAGCCTCAGCGACGTCGCCCGGCACAAGGCATACCGCGCCCAGATCCAGCTCGTGGTCTGCGAGCACTTGAAATCGGTGGGTAAGCGCGTCACCCTCTGCGACTACCGGGTCTCCCAGATCATCGGGACTCCCAGCCCTGAAGCGATCCGCCCGTTCTCGATACCGGCAGTCGACGCGAAATACGCCTACACCGTCTACGAGGCCCGTACCGGCAGGCTGGTGAAGACTTTTACGTTGCCCGGCAAGGAGATCCGGTGTCCGCGAAACCTGCGTGACTATCAGCGGAACGTAGTTGCTCCCCTGAGACCGGATGATGACGAACGCGACTGGAGACTACGTCCTTTCATCGAAGACCCCCGGTAGGGGACCTCTGAGCCGCAGACCATGGTGGAGGATCTGACCTCCAGCGTCACATGATCCCCGTCGAGCCTGACCTCGCTGTGGGCCGGGACGTCGGCGGCGGGCACGCGGTGTACGCCGCGGTGATCACCGGTCCCGGCCGGCCAGCCGAGCGTCTCTCGATCATCCCCGCATCATCACTCTCAGTTGGAAATGGCTACTAGGGTGAGCAACAGTTCTTGAGTTGAGGACGCCATCGTTATCTTAGGTTTTGGCTCTTCCCGCAGGTCAGATACTTATGATCTTGTCAGGAACGTAGGGCACATTGGCTGGCCTTGTGTTGCTCGTGGAATGGCTCGTGCCCTGGTTCGTGATCGGGTTCCTGATCATGATCGGGTCTGGGGTCGTGGTCGGAGGCCATCATGCGTGGCTGGCGTGCACCTTCGCGACCGCCTGGCTGGCCGTGGCACGGCGGCTGCCCTGGCGGCTCATGGACTTCCTTGACGACGCCCAACCGACTCGGATTGCTGCGTGCGGTCGGGCCGATCCACCAGTTCCGCCACGCCGCCCTGCACGACCACCCGGCCTGTCGCGCCAGCCGAGGGAATGGGCCTTAACGACCTTCGAGCAGTTGACCAGCCAGTTCCGCTCGACAATCTTTGGACGTGACCGGTTGAGTGACGAGCTCGCCCAGGTTCGGGCCGTCCTGGCCGAGTGGGGTTACCGGCTCGGCCGCGACGACGACCCGTTGCTGCCGATGGTGGCCTGCCGGCTGTTCCTGCTCAACCGCAGCCCTCACATCGACGAGTTGACCACCGAGCTGTTCGATCGTGTCCGGGGCGAGCGTCTGCTGCCGGGTGCACAGATGAATACCCTGCACGCCCTGCAACGGGCGGTGAGCGCGCTGGGATTCTGCGATCCGCCCCGGCAGGGCACCGGCCGTCACTCGGCCCGGGCCACCGGCGGCGCACCAGAATGGGAACGGTGGGTCGACCGCTGGCACGCCACCTCGACGTTGACACCCCGAACTCGCAGCGGCGTTCGCTCCAACCTGCTCAAAGTCGGCCGCTGGCTCCAGGCCGAACACCCCGATGCCGCCGACCCGGCGGACTGGACCCGGCAGACCTGCGTGGCCTGGGTCGCCGCGCTCGACCGGATGAACGTCGGTGACTACGTCCAGCGCACCGTCGGCCTCAAAGACCGTATCGGCAAGCCGCTGGAAGCCAGCAGCAAGGAGGGGCAACTCGCCGCACTGCGCCGGTTCTTCACCGACTGCCAGGAATGGGAATGGCTGCGCCGCCGCTTCGACCCGCAACGCGCACTGGCGACCCCGCGCAGCATCGCCGCGCTGCTCGGCCCGAATCCCCGCGTGATCGCTGACGAGATTTGGGCCAAGCTGTTATGGGCGGGCCTGAACCTCGATCAGGAAGACCTGCCGCAGACCGGATCGGGGCACTTCTATCCGATCGAGCTCGTCCGCGCGATCACCGTGACCTGGTTGTTCAGCGGGCTGCGCAGTGACGAGATCGCCCGGCTGCGCCTGGGATGCATCCGCTGGCAGCACCGGGAGGCCCCGATCCCCGGCGACTCCGACCAGGTCCTGGCCCGCGACGCGGTCTGCCTCCTGGACGTTCCCACCCACAAGACCGGAACCTCATTCGCCAAGCCCGTCGACCCGATTCTCGGCCAGACCATCGACGCCTGGCAGGCCGTCCGCCCCGACCAGCCGCTGTTCGTCGACCTCCGCACCGAACAGCGGTTGAACCTGCTGTTCGCCTTTCGGGCCCGCCGTGTCTCCTCCGCCTACATCAACAACACCGTCATCCCCATGCTCTGCCGCAAGGCCGGCGTTCCGGCTGCCGACGTCCGCGGGAACATCACCAGCCACCGGGCCCGCTCCACCATCGCCAGCCAGCTCTACAACGCCAAGGAGCCGATGACGCTGTTCGAGCTGCAGGCCTGGCTCGGGCACCGCTCCCCGCAGTCCACCCAGTACTACGCCAAGATCACCCCAGCGACGCTGACGCGGGCCTACACCGACGCCGGATACTTCGAACGCAACGTCCGCACCATCGAGGTGCTCCTCGACCGGGACGTTGTGGAGAGCGGAGCCGCGGCCGCCGGCGAGCCGTGGCAGTGACCACTCCGGTCGCGATCACCGAGGGGCCTGCCGAAGTCCAGGTCCTGCTCGAGAACGCCGGCACCGGTGCGCAGTCCCGCGAGAGCTTCGACCTGGTCGTCGGCGCGGACGGGATGCGCTCGAGCGTGCGCCGGATCGTGTTCGGTCCGAACGAGGACTACCTGACCACCTGGAACGCGATGATCTGCGCCTTCCAGCTGAAGGAGCAGGCGCCCTCCTACGAGGCGAGTGACAGCATCATCATCGCGCGTGCGAAGCGGGCGGTGTGGGTGTTCGGGCTCGCTGACCACGCGCCCACCGCGCTGCTGACCTACCGGACGTCGGACATCCAGGACCAGTTCAGCGGGTCGCGGGTCGATCGGCTGCGCTCGGTCTTCTCGGGCATGGACGATCCCGTGGTGCGGCACGTCCTGGACTCCCTGGAGCAGGCCCCGGACCACCTGTTCGACTCGGTGCACCAGGTACGGATGCCGCGGTGGAGCAAGGGGCGGGTCGTGCTGGTGGGGGACGCGGCGTGGTGCATGAACCTCTACTCGGGCATGGGTGCCACGTCCTCGCTGCGCGGCGGCGCCGCGCTGGGCGTGGCCCTGCGGGAGCACCCCGACGACCTCGCCGCCGCTCTGGACGCTTGGGAGGCCGGGCTGCGGCCGTTCATCACCAAGCACCAGCGCACCGCGCGGCTCAAGCAGCAGATGTTCGTCCCGTCCAGCCGTCGGGCCGAGGCGCTGCGGTCGGTCCTCCTCGGCCTGGTCCGCTGGATCCGCGGCCGCCGACCGGCGACGGAGGCGGGCGGTCCGCACGCCCCGGCGCTGTCGGGCACGTCGCGGTGAGAACGATGTCCGTGTCAAGAAGGAAAGGGATCCACCATGACGAGGCGTGACGCCAGGCCTGGGGCGCCACGGGCATCGCCGGGCTCGCGCCCCTACTCGTCCCGCGTTCGGCCCTGCCGATGATGCTGGGGATGCTCGGACTGTCACGATCGTCGCGGGCCCGCGCAACCAGGTGACCAAGCCGACCAAGCGGCTTCCCTTGCCGGCCTGAGGCAACGGGCACCCAGCCCGGTGGTCATTTCGCGCGCCACTCGTTCGCGTGCTCCGAGACGAATCGCGAAGGTGCGGGGCGGCCGGCCGGTCAGGTCGAGCACCGTCGTGCTGACGCGGTCTTCGCGCCCGCGCCGGATCCTGTCCTCGACGGTCGCGAGGGCAGCGGCGAACTCGGTTGGCAGGCCGACGGCCCGGTAAGCCGCGGCCTGCTCGTCCGGACCTCCGGATCGGAGGTGATCCCGCGGTGCCCGGGGGACGAACCAGTGCGGGGTCGGTTCGTCGTCGAGGCGCTGTCGGACGGACGCCGCCGCTTCGACGGGCCGATACCGCACGGCACCGGGGTCGACCTCGGGCCCGCCACATGCCTGCGCTCCGGGTCCGTGCGGGTGGCGGTGACGACCGGGCGCTCCCAGGTGTTCGACCGCAACCTGTTCCGGATGGTCGGCATCGTCCCGGAGGACCAGCGGCTCCTCGTGGTGACGAGCTCGGTGCACTTCCGCGGGGATTTCGAGCCGATCGCCTGGAAGATCATCGTCGCCCGCTCCCCCCGGCCTCGACGCGGTGGGACACCACGAGATCGTCCTGCCGGCACAGCGACGGCAGCCGGGCTACAAGGTGATCACCGGGCGGCGGTGGAGCGGTCCGCCGCACTCGCCTGCCGCAGCAGGGCCAGTGCCGCTTCCGACGGTGACCCAGCGGGCGTCGTGCACACCACGACGGACTGCCCCGGCGAACGCGCGAGCACGAGGGTTTGTTGGGTGACGGTCACTGTGCCGACGACCGGATGGCGCAGCTCGTAGGTGGCGGCGTCGCACGGTGTCACCCGATGGTCACCCCTCAACGCCACGAATTCCGGGCTCTTCATCGTCAACTCGCCGATTGTCGGCGTACTCCTGGGAGTACTGAGGTAAGTACGACTGGACGTGCCGACACCGATCAACTCGGCGAGCTGACGGTCCTCCGGATGACGGCCGACGGCGATCCTCAGATTGCCCACGACGGCACGCGCCTTGCGCCGCCAGTCCCCGTAGAGCTCCCGGCAGTGCGGGTCCAGGAACAGCATCCGGCTCATGTTCGGCCGGCGCGCGCCGTCCTCCGGGCTCAGCGGGTCCACGTGGCCGGCGAGCAGGACGTGCGCGAGTGGGTTCCACGCCAGCACGTCCGTGCGCCGGCCGAGGACGAGCACCGGGACGCCGTCGAAGGAGCGCAGCAGGTCTCGCGTCTCGTCGGTGACCTTCTCGGGCCGGGGCCTTCGCGCCCGCGGTACGCGGCGGGAAGCCCCGGCGAGGCGTTCCAGGTGGTTCCGCTCGTGGTCGTCGAGCAGCAGAGCGCCGGCGATCGCCTCGAGCACCTCCGCCGACGCGCCATGGGACAGTCCCTGTTCGAGCCGGGTGTAGTAGGACACGCTGACCCCCGCCAGCTGCGCCAGCTCCTCCCGGCGCAGCCCCGCCACCCGCCGGCGCGGCCCGAGGTCGCGGAGACCCACGTCTTCCGGGCGCAGCCTGGCCCGCCGTGCTCGCAGGAAATCGCCGAGCGGGCCTGGTCCGTTCATCACTCCACTATCCACGTCCGCGGCACCGCCCAGCCAGACCCTCCGAGGGATAGGACAACGCGGGGCTGGTTGGCGTGCGCGGACACGATCAGGCTCGGCCTGGTCAGGGCGGCGGCCCGCGACTCACAAGGAGTGAGCATGGATCAGATCGAACTGGGCGACGTCACCGTCACCCGTGTCAAGGAGTACTACGGCTCGGTCGAGATGGGCCCGCGGACTTCTTCCCCGGGAGCCCCGACGACGCCTGGGACGAACACCAGAGCTGGCTTGCCCCGGACTTCCTGGACTCCGGCACCGGCGAATGCGTCTCGGCCATCCAGACCTGGCTGCTGCGCAGCGAAGGCCGCACCATCATCGTCGACACCGGGGTCGGCAATCACAAGGACCGCCCCTACGCGCCCGTCTGGAGCCGGCTGGACACGAACTTCCTGGACAACCTCGCCGCCGCCGGAGTCCGGCCTGATGACGTCGACGTCGTCATCAACACCCACCTGCACATCGACCACGTGGGCTGGAACACCTACCTCGACGGCCGGACCTGGGTGCCGACCTTCCCGAACGCCACGTACCTGATGACGCGGCAGGACTTCGACTTCTGGAGCCCGGCCAACAACCACGAACCGCTGCTGGGTCGCGGCAACCAGAACGTCTTCGAGGACAGCGTCGCCCCGGTGCACGAGGCCGGGGCTGACCCACCTGTGGGACGGCTCGTACCGGATCGACCGGAACCTCCGGCTGGATCTCGCGCCCGGCCACACCCCGGGTCGTCCGTGCTGACCCTGGAGTCGCGCGGCGACTGCGCCCTGTTCGTCGGCGATCTGGCACAACCCGCTGCAGCTCCTCGAGCCGGAGACGAACTCCTGCTTCTGCGAGGACCCGGCCGGGGCCCGGGCGACCCGCCACAAGCTCCTCGGCCGCGCGGCCGAGGACAACACGCTGGTCTTCCCAGCTCACCTCGGCGGCCAGGGCGGTGCCGTGGTCGAGCGTGACGGGTCGAAGTTCGCCATCAAGGAGTGGGCGGGCTTCTCCCGCATCGCTTGAGCCCGGTTGGGGACGGTCGGCTCCACCCCTTCGTCGCTCTGCTCCGCAACAGCCCGAGAGAGGAAGCGTTTCCCGTGTCCCAGCAGGCAGATCCGATCGTCGAGACCCCGGCGGGCGTCGTGCGCGGTGTTCGTGACCGCTTCGGCGAGCTCGACCGCGCCGTCCCGTATGCGGCGGCCCTCACGGGCGCCGGCCGATTCGCGCCCCCGGTGTCCCACCCGGGCTGGTTCGGTGTCCGGGACGCCACCTCGCCGTCGCCGACCGCGCCGCAGCCGACCCGCGACTTCGGGCGGCTCGACATGATCCCCTACTTCGGCCCGGGCTGGGTGCGCGGCGAGGAGTACCTGACCGTCGACGTCCGGACTCCCGACACCGACGGCGGGAAGCGGCCGGTCATGGTCTTCGTGCACGGCGGCGGGTTCGTCACCGGCTCCACCCGCGCCGCGCTCTACGACGGCCGGGCGTTCGCCCGCGACGGCGTGGTGCTGGTGACGGTGAACTACCGCGTCGGCATCCCCGGCTTCCTCGACCTGAAGGGTGCCCCCGCCAACCGCGGACTGCTCGACGTCCTCGCCGCGCTCGGCTGGGTGCGGGACACGATTGCCGGGTTCGGTGGCGATCCCGGGAACGTCACGCTGTTCGGCCAGTCCGCGGGAGCCACCATCATCGGAGCCCTGCTGGCGACGCCGGAGGCCAAGGGGCTGTTCCGGCGCGCGATCGTCCAGAGCGGCAGCGGTACCGGCGCCTTCACCCCCGAGCAGGCGCAACGGGTCACGGCCGTGGCCGCGCGGTCGCTGGGCGTGCCGCCCACCGCGGAGGCCTTCGCCGAGATCCCGGACGACAGGTTCCTCGAGATCCTGCCGGATCTCGCGGGGATCGACCTGCGGACCGCGACGGCCACGGACCCCCTCGTCGAGCTGAGCCCGTTCTCCCTGGTCCTGCCCGTGCAGCCGGCCGACACCCTGGCGGAGGGGCCGGCGGGAGAGATCGACCTGCTCATCGGCACCAACACCGAGGAGGGCCACCTCTACCTGGTACCGCAGGGCAAGCTGGAATCTTCGACGGACGACGATCTGCTCGCCGTCGCGGCGAAGGTCGACGCGGACCCCGCCGCCGTCGTCACCGCCCATCGGGCGGCCCGGCCGGGGGCGACCCCGGGCGTGCTGCGCTCCGCGGTGCTGGGCGAAGACCTCTTCCTGGCCGGCACCGCGCGGATGACCGAGGCCCACGCCCGGCTGTCTGGTGGCCGCACCCACGCCTACTCGTTCGGCTACCGCTCGACGGCTTTGGGAGGGCGGCTGGGTGCCACCCACACGGTCGAGCTGCCCTTCGTCTTCGACATCGCCGATGAACCGTGGCTGCACGGCGACGCCGGTCTGCTCGGTCCCGACCCGGCGCCTGCCGGGCTCGCAGCCCGCGTGCACGGCGCCTGGGTCGCCTTCGCGACCCACGGCGACCCAGGTTGGGCAGCGTATGACCCGCGGCGGCCACAGGCGGAAGCCCTGGTTGGCTGAAGGATCCCCATCGGGTCGGGCGCAGTCGAATGCCCGAAGATGATCAAGGGGGCGGCTCTCCGGTCGGCGTTTTCATGAGGTCATGACTGATCGTCAGGCTCGACGGGGCGGGCGTCTCCAACTGGAAGGCCGTACCGTTGTGGCTGCGTGTCTCGCTGCGGTAGCGCCCGGGCGTGCGTCCGTGGGCTCGGGTGAAGGCGCGGGTGAATGCCGGTACCGATCTGTAACCGACCGCCTCGGCGATGGTCTCGAGGGAGCCATGACTGTCGCGTAGCTGCACGGCGGCCAAATCCATGCGCCAGTTCGCCAGGTACGCCGCGGGGGTGTATCCCGTGGCTGCCGGGAAGCGGCGGGCGAGGGTCGCACGGGAGACCGAGATGGCTTTTGCGAGCGTCGAGGTCGTCCAGGGGATGGCCGGATTCGCGTGCAGGTGCCGTAGCGCTTTGCCGATGACGGGGTCGTAGAGGGCACCCAGCCAGGTGCCGAAGCACTCAGGAGGATTCACCGCGAGCCAGGCGCGCAGCATCTGCACGAGCATGATGTCGATGAGGCTTTTCAGTACGGCAGGCGTGGCGAGCTGCGGTTGGGCGAGTTCCCGGGCGAGCATGCGCACCGTGTCGGTCAGCCCGGGCGTCCCCGCCTCGGCCCGCACGTGCACGAGACCTGGTAACAGGGTCAGGATCTGGGTGAGCGCGGCCGGGTCGCAGTCGTAGTGAATGGTGACGATCCGCGTGGTCGCGGGCTGCGACCCGAGGCTGATCACCTCACCGGTGCCGCGCCCGCGAGCGGCCACATGCTCGCATCGACCGCGTCCGGCACTGCCCGTGTCCGTGGGGTCGTCGGTGAGGCCGTGCGGGGTGTCGGCGGGCAGCAGGACCACGTCGCCGGCCGCTAGTTCCACCGGTTCGTGTCCGGCGACCGTGAGCCAGGTACTGCCTGCGGTCACGGCATGCAGGGCCGCCCCGGGATAGTCGTCCAGGGTGATCGCCCATCGGCCGCCTGCTTCGACACGGGTGCTCAGTGCCCCTTTGACGCCCGAGATCGCCAGGGCGTCGGTCAGTGGATCCATAACGTCGACGTTAGCACCTTGATCAGACGCAGATGAGGCAGATAATCAATCATCTGAGCTGTGCGGGCATGGTTCGCCTCAGTGGTTGCCACATATGGTCTTGGGAGCCGGGACTCACATCCGGCATCATCGAGAAGGAGTCACCATGGACTACCACAGCTGGGCAGGCCTCGAGATCACCGTCGCGGACGGTGTGGCCACCGTGTCGCTCGACCATCCGCCTCTCAATCTGATGGACGGCGTGCTGCTGCCGTCACTGCGTGGGTTCGCACATCAGGTGCGCACCGATGCGGACGTGCGGGTGATCGTGTTTCAGAGCGCCGATCCGGAGTTCTTCAGCGCTCACGGCGACATGGCCTACCTCACCGACCCGGAGGCCCTGCCCGCCGCCACCCAGGCCGCGATCGACGCCGCGCCGGGCGCCGTGATCCCCGACGGCCTGAACATCCTCCAAGCCATGGGAGCCGAGGTCCGCGACCTCCCGCAGGTCACCATCGGCAAGGTGGCCGGTTTCGCCCGGGGCGCCGGCAACGAGTTCCTGATGTCCCTCGACATGCGGTTCGCCGCGATCGGCAAATCGGGTCAGGCCCAGCCCGAGTCCACCCTGGCGATCCTTCCCGGGGGCGGTGGCACGGTGAACATGACCCGCCTGCTCGGCCCGGCCCGGGCCCTGGAACTGCTCATCGGTGGCCAGCTCGTCGGCGCCGAAGTGGCCGAGCGCTACGGCCTGGTGAACCGGGCTCTGCCCGCCGACGAGATCGACTCCTTCGTCGACACCCTGGCCCGCCGGATCGCGGGAGTACGCCCCGAGGTCGTTGCCGCGATCAAGGCCACCGTCAGGGCCGCGACCCCGCCCGCCCCCAACACGGCCTACGTCGTCGAAAACGCCTTCCTGTACTCACTGTTCACCGAGGACATGGTCGAGATCGCCCGGAAGCAGCTGGCCGCGGGCGTGCAGACCCGTGACGGCGAGCGGGATCTCGAGGGGCTCGTCGACAACCTGTGACCTGGGTTCTGGCACGCATCTCAGCGGTAGGGCCCCACGTCCCGGAAGCTCGTCGCCCGAGCCGCGCTACCCACCAACCAGACGGTCAACGCGGCGACCGTCCTCGGCACCGGCGCCGGTGCCCATCCTGACCGCGGACCCGGCCTAGCCGACCCGCCTCTACCGCTTCGCCGGCGAGCGGGAGCAACTGGCCTCCGGGCCCGCACTTACGAGGCGTACCTGGCCGAGCTCGCCACCCCGGCCGAGTCCAACTCCGACATCGTCGGCGTGATCTTCGCGGGCCCCCGCAACCAGGTCACCGAGTTGACAAACGGCTCCCCCTGCTGAGCTGACGGGAGGTGGCCGGGCGCCGGCCCACCGACTGTCACGCGGCTTCCGGTGCCTCCAGAACCAAAGGAAGCATCGTGAGGATTTCGGCGGCGTGTTCCAGCGCCCGGACGTCGACCCGCTCGTCGGTCTGGTGCGTGAGGTTCGGGTCGCCGGGCCGCACAGGAGAGTGGGAACGCCGGCCGCGGGCTGCTGGAGGGAAGCGTCGGAGAAGTAGCTGACCCCGCGGACTTCGGGCGGGGTAGTCACCGGTGACCGTCATGCGCGCCTGGAACCCGGCTCGGGTCGCGGCGAGTTCGTCGAGCAGTTGTCTGATGCCGACCAGCCTCCTCGGTTTCGACCACACTGGACGGCTCGTGCTCGCCCCAACCAGTCCACGGCCCGGCCACGGCGGCGAGCGACGCCTGGTACGCCGAGATCGCGGACCCTGCTGGTTAACTCGCCTCAGGCTGCGAGAGCGAGTTCTGCCAGTTCGAGGCGGGCAAGGTGGCTGGTGCGGGTCCGGTCGAGCGGGTTCCCGTTCCACCAGGCGTCCAGGCGGATGAGGTTGAGCGCCACGGCGGAGAAGACGTGTTCGAGGTGAACCTTCGCCAGGCCTCGGTAGCGTGCTCGGCGGACTCCGGTGACCGCGACGGCCTGGCGTATGGTGCCTTCGACTCCGGCGCGGAGCTTGTATTTGTCCTGCCAGTCCTTGGTGGTCTGATCAGCACGTGCCTGGTCAAGGGCTTGTTGAAGGGGGCGGGCGCGGATGGTGAGCTGGCGTCCGCCCTTCTTGGCCGAGGTGCACAAGGAGCGAACCGGGCACGGCCGGCAGATCTCGCCGCTGAATTTGACCACGATCGCCTCGGTGTCGCGCTGGGCGCACGGGCTCCACGAGGAACTCGCCCGTCCTTGCGGGCAGGTGACCTGTTCGGCGTCCCAGCCGATGGTGAACGCCGCACGGTTGTAGCCGGCGGCGGCGCGGGCTTGCGATGAGTGATCCAGCAGAACCGGGGTGATGAGCGCGATCCCGAACCTCTTGCGGGCATCGACGAGGAGTTCCGCAGACGGGTAGCCGGAATCGAGGTAGTGCTCGCCGGGCAGCAGCCTGCGTGCCGCGAGCATCTGATGGATCTTCTCGGTCATCTGGCTGTTGGGCACGGTCGCGTCCGTGGTGGCGACGTTCGTGATCAGGTTGGGCGGCACGATCGTCTTGCCGTTCGTGCCGGCGGGGGTGTGGCACGTCTCGCTGACGTGCAGCTTGTAACCGTTCCAGAACATGTCGTCGCCCTTGGCCGCCCACCGGGCATCAGTGTCGTAGGGGGAGGTCAGCCGCACTCTGACCGGCGGCAGTCCCTCTCCGCCGTCTTCGAGGGGCCGCCGCCGCTGAACCACCTCCCGCCCCTTGCGGTCGGTGACGCGCACATAGTTTTGGATCAACATGACCTGCAGCGCCTGCACCGCGGGCAGATTCCGTAACCAGGCCGGGGAGAACGGCGCATACACCGCTTCCACCAGCGCATAGCCATCGGCGCCGTAGGCGCGCGCAAGCTCATCGCGCTTCGTCTCCGATCCCGGCAGCCGCCAGGAGTCAACCCGTGCGCGACTGGCAGCACGCCCGCGGCCCGCACGTGACGAAGATGCTGGCCACGGGCCGCTTCCCGGCCGTGGCCAAGTTCGTGCACGACGGCACGGACGTGGACGCCGAGACGTCCTTCGCGACCGGCCTCGACTGGGTGCTCGACGCCGTGGCCGCCAAGCTCGACCGGCCGCCGGCGTGACGTTCGAGATCTTCAGGGACGGCCCGCGACGTCTGCGCCTCAGCGTACGGTGATGACCAGCTTGCCCGTCGTGCGGCCCGTCTCCCCCTGAGCGTGGGCCCGGGCGCCCTCGGCGAGGGGGAAGGTGCCGGAGACGTGCGCGCGGAGCCTGCCCCAGGCGGCGAGGCCGGCGATGGCGCGCATCCCCGCCTGGTCGTGCTCGACGATCAGGGTGACCGCGCGCACCCCCGCTTTCTCGGCCGCGGCGCGGGTGTCCTCGGCGCCCCGCAGCAGGGAGACGAGGACGCCGCCGGGGCGGAGCACGTCCACGGAACGGGTGGTGGTCTCCCCGCCGAGCGCGTCGAGGACGACGTCGTAGCGCTCCTCGGTGCCGGCGAAGTCCTCGACGCGGTAGTCGACGCAGGCGTCCGCGCCGAGCTCGCGCAGGAAGTCGTGCTTGGGGGCGCTGGCCGTACCGGTGACGTGCGCGCCGCGCTCCTTGGCGATCTGCACGGCGAGATGACCGACGCCGCCGGCCGCCGCGTGGATCAGCACCCGCTGCCCGGCCCGCAGGCCCGCCGTCTCGACGAGGGCCTGCCAGGCGGTGAGCGCGGCGAGCGGCAGGGCGGCCGCCTGGACGTGGTCGATCTCCGCGGGCTTGGCGGCGAAGGCGCGGGCGGGGCCGGTCACGTACTCGGCGTGGGAGCCCGCCCCGTGCGGGTAGGGCAACATGCCGAACACCTCGTCGCCGGGCTGGAAGAGCGTGACACCCGGGCCGGTCTCCACCACGGTGCCGGAGACGTCCCAGCCGAGGGTCAGCGGCGGGGGCGGCAGGAAAATACTCATGGCGCGGTGCTTGAAATCCGTGGGGTTGAGCCCCGCCGCGTGCACGGCCACGAGGATCTCCCCGACACCGGGCACGGGCCGCGGAACCTCGGTCAGCCGCAGCACCTCCGGGCCGCCGAGGGCCGTCTGGTGCAGGGCGAGCATGGTGGGGGCAGCACTGCTGTACGTCGTCGTCATGCCTCGATCCTGGCCGTACGGTCGCGCCCGGGTCGATGGCAAGAAGGTCAGCCTCCGATACATTCATGCCATGCCTGCCGATCCTTCCACCCGTCCCGCACCTCAGCGGCTCCGTGAGCTCGCCTGCCGCGCGGCCGCGCTGGCCCCGCCCCCGCGACCCGATGCCCACAAGGTCGTCGTCCTCGCTCTCGACGGCGTCTACCCCTTCGAGCTCGGCATCCCACACCGGGTGCTGGGCTCCGCCGACGGCCGCTACGAGGTGCTGTCGGCGAGCGTGGACGGGCAGCCGGTGCGTACCGATGCCGACCTGACGATCGTCCCCGGGCACGGTCCCGAGGTGCTGGCCGAGGCGGACACGGTGATCATCCCTCCGTGCGCGATCTCCGTGACCTCGCCCACCGCCCCGGACCAGCAGGCTCTCGCCGCCCTGTCGCGCGTCCGCCCCGGCACCCGCCTGGTGTCCATCTGCACCGGCGCCTTCCTGCTGGCCGCCGCCGGTCTCCTGGACGGGCGCCGGGCCACCACCCACTGGGCGCTCACCGAGATCTTCCAGGAGCTGTTCCCCCGGGTCGAGCTGGACGCCGGGGTGCTCTTCGTCGACCACGGCGACGTGCTGACCTCCGCGGGGGCGGCGAGCGGCGTCGACGTCTGCCTGCACCTGGTGCGCCAGGACCACGGCAGCGAGGTCGCCAACCAGGTCGCCCGCCAGTGCGTCGTGCCGCCGTACCGGGACGGCGGGCAGGCGCAGTACATCGAGCGGCCGCTGCCGCCGGCGAGCGAAGCCGGCACCGGGCCGACCCGCGACTGGGCGCTGCGGCGGCTGGAACTGCCCCTGTCGCTGGACGAGCTGGCCGCGCACGCTTCGATGAGCACCCGTACCTTCGCCCGGCGCTTCCGGCAGGAGACCGGTCTGAGCCCGGGCCGCTGGCTGACCCAGCAGCGGCTGCGGCGGGCGCGGCACCTGCTGGAGTCCAGCGACCTGCCGGTGGAGCGGGTCGCCCACGAGGTCGGCTTCGCCACCGCCACCTCACTGCGGCGGCATTTGGCGGCGGAGGCGGGGGTCGTCCCGTCGGCGTACCGGCGCACCTTCCGCGCCTCGGGTCCGGCCGGTAGCGGCCGGTCAACCTGACCCGGCGCTTCCCGGCGCCTCGGGTGCGGCCGGGAGCGGCCGGTGA
This sequence comes from Nonomuraea sp. B19D2, assembly GCF_040137845.1. Classification (NCBI taxonomy): domain Bacteria; kingdom Bacillati; phylum Actinomycetota; class Actinomycetes; order Streptosporangiales; family Streptosporangiaceae; genus Nonomuraea; species Nonomuraea sp. B19D2. Next base: position 250,771 of record NZ_JBEFAK010000013.1, read on the forward strand.
ATCCGGCTCCTTGGGTGCGGCCGGTGAACCTGGCCGGTGCTTCCCCGCCAGCCCGTTCACGGGCCGGGCAGCGCGATCACGCCCGCCTGCGGTAGTGGTACCAGCCGGGGTCCGGTGCGGGCCGGGGTGACCAGCGCGCACCGAGGAGCGCGGCGAGATCGGTCGCGTCGATCCCGGCCGGGCCGACACCGAGGCGGCGCGGGGCGGCGGCCCGTACCAGCAGATCGGCGCCGGGTGCAGCGAGCGTCTCGACCGTGGCGGCCCATCCGGGCCGCCGCCGGGATGGGATGCCGTGCAGGCAGCCGTTGTCGAGCACCAGCGTGACGGTGCCGCCGAGCCGGCCGCCGGGGTCGACGCTCGCCGGGTCCGTGACGTCGGCCGTCCGCCACGTCACCGACGCGCCCGGATCGAGACGCCGCGCCGCCGCCACCGCGGGCGCGGCGTAGTCCACGGCGGTGACCGTCCAGCCGCGCGCGGCCAGGGCGCGGGCCTGCCCGCCGGTGCCGCAGCCGAGGTCGACCGTGTGATCCATGCCGCCTCGCACGTCGGCCCCGCCGGGATCCTGCCCCGGGCGGGCACGCTGGGATACGACATCGTGGCCAGTTCGAGCGCCGTCGTCGAGGCGTGCCTGGCGGCCGACGTCCCGCTGTGCGTCTTCAGCTCGGCGGAGGTCTACGGCCGCAGCGGCGTCCTGGACGAACGGGACCCCCTCCGGGTGCCCACGGCCTACAACGCCAGGATCGAGTACGGGGTCGCCAAGGCCGTGGTCGAGGCGATGACGGTCAACAGCATGGCCCGGGGGCTGCGGGCGGTGCTGATCCGCCCGTTCAACGTCGCCGGGCAGCGGCAGTCGCGCGCCGGGGGTTTCGTGATGCCCACCTTCGTGCAGCAGGCGCTCGCCGGGCGGCCCCTGACGGTCTTCGGCGACGGGAAGCAGGTGCGGGCGTTCACGGCCGCCGACGACCTCACCCATTTCGTCCTCGACTACATGGACGCCGCGATCGACGCCGGCGAGCCGATCGTCAACATCGGCAACCCGGCCAATCGCACGACGATCGGCAGGCTCGCCGAACGGGTGCGCGACCTGCTCGGCAGCGACTCGCCCATCACGCACACCGACGGGCGGCGCCTGCACGGCGGCGCCTACGCCGAGGCGGAGTCGTTCGAGAAGATGCCGGCGCTGCGCGCGGCGACCACCCTGGGGTGGAAGCCGGTGGTCAACCTGGACGAGCTCATCAGGACCACGGCGGACTACTACGAGACCCGCGAGGACGTCAGGGGGCGCTATGCGCCGCTTTGACCGTGTTCTGCTGGTCTCGCCGCACGCCGATGACGAGGTGCTCGGCTGCGGAGGGCTCCTCGCCAGGCTGGCGGACGACGGCTGCGAGGTTCACGTGCTCTACCTCGCCGTCGATGGCATGAGCCACTACGGCCTCGCCGAGCCGACGACGTACCGGCAGCGCACGGCCGAGATCGAGCAGGTGAGCGAGCTGCGGGGGTTCGGCTACGAGATCGCCTACGGGGATCGGCAGCTCACCGAGCGGCTGGACACCGTCGGCCTGCGCGAGCTGGTGGACCTGCTGCAGGAGCGGATGGACCGGCTCCGTCCCGACCTGCTGCTGCTGCCCAGCGGCGACGACTACGACCAGGACCACGCGGCCACCTTCCGGGCCGGGTTCGCGGCGGCCAGGCCGATCGGCGGCCAGTTCGGCAAGTGGCTGGTCCCGCACGTCATGGCGTACGAGATGACCATCTGTCCCCTTCTCCAGTCGATGTCGCCGAGTTGCATGGCGGCGACCTCACAGACACGCAGTCCCAGCCGGGACAGCGCGGTCAAAATCGCGAAGTCGCGGCGGCCGAGAGCGGTGTCGCGATCACAACTGGCCAGCAGCAGATCGGCTTGCCCAGGTTGCAACCGCCCGGGCAGAGAACTCAGCCTGCGGTTGGCAATGGTGGGCACCGCCGTAGCCAGGTCCCGATTGATCCGGCCGGTCACGAACAAGAAGCGCAGCAGCGACCGCAACGCGGTCACCATGCTCTTGGCGTCGGGGACGCTACGCAGTCCTGCCTGGTCGAGCACGAACTGGGAGACCTGGGCCGCCGACAGCCGGTCCAGCCCGCCGTCCAACGGGCTGGACAGCAGCGTCAGGAAGGTGCGGACAGCGATCAGGTAGCGGCGGATGGAGACCTTGGCCAGCCCACGCTCATGCACGAGAAACTGCCGATACTCCCGCACCAGCATTGCCACGTCAGGGCGGAGGTCCAGCGGCACCGGCTCCGGCGGCGGCACCACGCCGATCTGCCGGAGATGAACCAGTAGCGGTGCAAGCCCTCGCCTGCTGCGGAACTTGCGGTACTCGCCCCGTCGGTCTCTCAGAAACCGGTCGGCGACCTCCTCGGTCAAGTCTTCCGGCCGCAGCCGACGCTCGTCGAGCCAGCGGCTGAGATGCGCCATCAGCTGGACCAGTTCGCACGCCGGGTGCGCCGCATAGCTCTGCTGCTGCAACGCTCCACAGAAACCGGCCGCGTACGCCCCCAGCGACTCTGGCACCACTACTCGTAACGGATCACGTACGTACATGAATGTCCTCCCCTCTGAGCTCCACCCACTCAGACAGAGGCCCCCGGCAGAACAGGACACGAAGACACCGAATTATCCCGACCGGGCCATCCGCCACCCCACCTCGACAGCGTCAGCTCGGGATAACCCCGATCGCGGAATAATATGAGACTCTACCCGCCAGTTCCCAAGCCGTGATTCACATCGCGTCGATCAACAATCTGATCAAGCGTATAACGGACGAGACCACTCCAACCTGGCGAGGCACCTACTAGAACATAAGCCGCAATCTACTCAAATCAAACGCCCTCTCACATCACGGCTGGGCGGTGCCGCTGTTGGGGTCGGCGGTTACAAGGCCGGTCTGGTAGGCGATGACAACGAGTTGCGCGCGGTCGCGTGCGTCCAGCTTGGTCATGGCGCGCTGCACGTGGGCGCGGACAGTGAAGGGGCTGAGGTACATCCGATCGGCGATCTCCAGATTGGACAGACCGGTCGCGACGAGAGCGACCATCTCGCGTTCGCGCGGGGTGAGGGCGGCGAGTCGTTCGGGATGGCGTGCTGCGGTACCGGCCGGCGTGGCGAGGAAACGGGTCACGAGGGAGCGGGTCGCCGCGGGGGACAGGAGGGTGTCGCCGCTGGCGATCGTGCGTACGGCGTCGAGCAGGTCTTGCGCCTCGATCCCCTTGCCGATGAAGCCGCCGGCCCCTGCGCGCAGGGCTTGTGCGACATACTCGTCTGTCTCGTACGTGGTGAGGATCAGTACGCGGGTGGCACGCAGATCCGGATCCGCGCAAATCTCCACGGTGGCGGCGAGGCCGTCCGTGCCGGGCATCCGGATGTCCATGATCACCACGTCCGGGCGCAACGTGCGGGTCAGGGTCACCGCCTGCCTGCCGTCGCCCGCCTCGCCGACCACGACGATGTCGTCGGCGCTGTCGAGGAGGGTGCGGAAGGCGCCGCGTAGCAACGCCTGATCGTCGGCGAGGAGAACCCGGAGCGGCACAGTGTCATCCCCGGCCGCCCCACCGGTGTCCGGCTCGTCGCCTGGTGCGTTGTGGATCATCGGCCCTCGCCATCGGTCGCTCCGTCGGTTATCCGCGCTGTGTTCTCGGCGGCGGGAAGAGGCAGGTGGGCGGAGACGAGGAAACCCCCTTGGGGACGTACACCCGCGGTGAGAGTTCCGCCGGCCGCAGTGGCCCGTTCACGCATTCCGATCAGACCGTAGCCGGGCGGGTGCGCTTGTAGCTTACGGAGTCCCCCGCCATCGTCGATGATCGTGATGGTCACGTGGTCGCGGTTCCAGGTGAGGCGCACCTCGGCGCTGCCGGTGGCGGCGTGCTTGGTCACGTTGGTCAGGGCCTCTTGGATGATGCGGTAGGCGGTGAGGTCGATGGACGGTGGCAGCGGCCTGGCTGTGCCGTCCTCGTGCATCGACACCGCCAGGCCCGCGCTGCGGAAGGTCTTCAGCAGCGTGGGGACCTGCGACAGCCCGGGCGCCGGATCGGTGAGTGCGGATGTGTCGTCGGGCTGGCGCATCAGACCGACAGTGGCCCGCAGTTCGTCGAGGGCTTGGCGAGTGGTCCTGACCAGTTCGTTCAGGCTCGTGCGGGTCTGTTCCGGGCGGGTAGCGAAGAGGTGGGCGGCGACGGTGGCCTGCGCGTTGGCCAGGGTGATCTGGTGGGCCACCAGGTCGTGCAGCTCGCGAGCGATGCGGAGCCGTTCCTCGGCCACCCTCCGGCGGGCCTCCTCGTCCCGGCTTTCCTCGGCCCAGCGTGCCCGTTCCTCCATGATCTTCAGGTATGCCAGCCGGTGCCGCGTCGAGCGACCGAACACGGCGGCCACGAGCGGCGCCGCGGCCACGGTCGCCAACCTGCTGATATCCGCCCACGAGAAGTCGGGTTCGAAGAAGGGAGGTACGGCGGCCAGCAGCGTCGCCGATGGGAGCAGGACGGCGAGCGCCAGTCGTCGTTCGGCGCGTTTGGCGAGTGAGTAGGCGCTGATGGCGGCGGGGGCCAGCATGAGCGGGGTTGACAGCGAACCCATCGGCGCGACGACCATGCCGCACACGGTCGTGGAGATCAAAGTGGTCACGGGCGCGCGGTGCCGCGCCAGGAGCAACCCGGACGACACCGCGGCGAGGAAGTAGGCCGGCACTGGTGGGAGTGTCACCGTGTCGTCGACCTGAAGCGCCCCACCGAGCAGGCAGAGCACGAACGCCACCGCGACGACCGTTCCCTCCCGCCACCACGACCCGACCGGCGGCGCGAGTGAACTACGCGAGTTCGTCATCGACGTCCATCCACCGCAACACTCGTTCAGCCTAGAGGGCGTCTCCTGATTCCGCACAGCCGCCGACGATCAGCCTTGCCGCACGTGTGTAGTGCGTCCGCACCAGAGAGCGAGCCGGGCTGGTCCGCGTGCACCAGGCGAAGACGGTCTCGGCGAACGATGTGCGGCACCGCGGTGCCCGGAAGAGTTGGTGGCGGAATTGTCCGGCAAAGCGGCAGGAATAAACGTTGAAGAACACCGGAGACTACGCCGACGCGATTCGGCTGCCGGCCGTCCGCAAGGTCTATGGAAGGCGCGATAACCAGGTGGTGGCGCTGGAGGAGGTGACGACGCAGTTCGGCCGAGGAACCTTCACGGCGATCATGGGGCCGTCCGGTTCCGGCAAGAGCACCTTGTTGCAGTGTGCGGCCGGGCTCGATCAGCCGACGTCCGGCTCGGTTCTGCTCGAGGAGCACGAGCTCAGCGAGATGAACGAGACCGAGTTGACGAAACTACGGCGAGACCGGATCGGCTTCGTCTTCCAGGCGTTCAACCTGCTTCCGGTCCTAACCGTGCGGCAGAACGTGACGTTGCCGCTGCGGCTCGCCGGCCGTAAACCGAAACGGGGCCGGGTTGCGCAGGTCCTCGACCAGGTCGGCCTTGCCCAGCGGAGCAACCACCGTCCGGCGGAGCTGTCCGGCGGACAGCAGCAGCGGGTCGCCATCGCCAGGGCGTTGATCAGCGACCCCGCCGTCATCTTCGCCGACGAGCCGACCGGTGCGCTGGACACCAGGACCGCGCGAGACATTCTCCAGCTGCTGCGGCATTCCTCGCGGGTGGCCGGTCAGACGATCGTGATGGTGACCCACGATCCGGTCGCGGCGTCGTACGCCGACCGCGTCCTATTTCTCGCCGACGGGCGGCTGGCCGGTGAGCTGCACTCGCCGACCGCCGAATCCGTTGCCGACCGAATGACTCACCTGGGCGCGTTCGCCGTCGAAGGCCCCCGCCCGCAGCCGGCGAGGAACCGAGGAGGGCAGCGTTGATGCTGCAGCTCGCTCTGCGTACCTTGCGGTTTCGCGCGGGCATGTTCGTGGCGGCCTTTCTCGCCATGTTCCTCGCGGCGGCCATCATGATGGCCTGTGGCGGCCTGATCGAGACCGGCATCCGCACGGATGTGCCGCCGCAGCGGCTGGCCTCGGCCGACGTCATCGTCACCGGCGACCAGGAATACCGCGGCTCCGGCGGCGACACTGACGAACCTCCTATCCTGCCCGAGCGGGTCCGCATCGACGCAGGGCTGGCGGACACGATCGCGGCGCTGCCCGGCGTACAAAAGACCAAGAGTTTCGTCTTCGAGGGAGCCCCACCGCCGGATACCGTCGACGCGATCGGTGTGCAGGCCAAGCCGGGAGCGGACGTCAGCGAGCTCCAGGAGCGAATCGACGCCAAGCTGGGCAGCGGAACCGTCACCCTGGTGGGCGACAAGCGGGGGCAGGCCGAACTACGCGAGGCCAAGGCGAGCGGCGTCACCGTGATGGCTCTGGCCGGTGTCATCACCGCCTTCGCGATCCTGGTGTCCATCTTCGGGGTGGCCTCCATGCTCGCCCTTTCGATCGCCCAGCGCCAGCGGGATCTGGCGTTGCTGCGAGCCGTGGGAGCGACACCTCGTCACCTGCGCCGGCTGATCTCCCGCGAGACGTTGCTGCTGTCCATACTCGCCACCTCACTGGCCTACTTTCCGGGCCGGTTCCTGGGCCAGTTCATGTTTGACCAGCTGGTCGAGCGCGGGATCGCCGCGGACGGCTTGGCCTTCCGGCAAGGCTGGATTCCAACCGTGGCCGCCATGGCGGTGGCGATCCTCGCGGCCCTTGCCGGTGCCCTTGGCGCCGGCAGAGGGGCGTCGCGCGTCAAGCCGACCCAGGCGCTCGCGGAGGTCTCTGTCGAAGGCAAGCTGATCGGCCGCGGACGCATGCTGCTGGCGGTGGCTTCCCTGGCCGGTGGAATCGCCATGATGATCGTGACCATCGCCGTGATGAGTGGACCACTCACGCCGGCCACCGCCGCGCCCGCCGTGATCCTGCTCGCTATCGGATTCGCCATGCTCGCACCCGTGCTGACGACGATCACGACCTTTGCCGTGCAGTGGCCGGTGCGCGCGCTGGGAGGGGTGACCGGCCAGCTCGCCGTGCTCAACGCACGTGGCCGCGGCGGCCGGATGGCGGCCGTGTTGGGCCCCGTCATCCTGTTGACCGCGGTGTCGACTGGCATGGTGTACCTCCAGACGACCAATGACGAGGCCGATCGGCGGGGCTTCGCCGGCAACCTGGTCGCCGACGCCGTGGTGACCACCCGGGACCGTTTCGACGCGGGCCTGGTGGCACGTATCAACGCCTTGCCGCACGTCGCCGGTGCCTCGGAGTACGTCAGCAGCGTCGGCTTCATCGAGAAGCCGGATGAGAGCTCGCCGATGACCGAGGGCTGGACCCTCCAGGGCGTCACCGCCAAGGGCGCCGAGGCCACCACACCGGTCCAGGTCACTGCGGGCAAACTCGCCGACCTGTGCCATGACACGATCGCGATCGGGAGCCAGCACGCCGAGAAGCTGGGCGTCGGCGTCGGCGGCACCATCACGCTGCGGATGGGCGACAACACCACTCTCGACGTGCGGGTGGCGGCACTGTTCTCCGCTCCGGACGGCTACAACACCATGTTGCTTCCCGCCGACACCTTGGCAGCTCACACCACTGAGGGACACGCGACGCGAATCCTGGTCAAAGGCGACAAAAACACTGACCCCAAACAATTGGTGGCGGACCTGACCAAGGTGACCTCCGCCGAGGGCGGTCTGAGGGTGACCGGCCGAGACGTCCTGCTCAGGGAGTTCGACGACCAGAAGACGACCGCCAACTTCGCGATCTACCTCACGGTGATCATGATCGCGGGGTACGCGGCGATCACGGTGATCAACACGCTGATGTCGAGCATGACGGCGAGGAGGCGGGAGTTCGGGCTGCAGCGGCTCGCGGGCTCGACTCGTGGTCAGGTGCTGCGGATGGCCGGCTTGGAAGGGGCGATCCTGGCGGTCGGCGGCATCGCGCTGGGCACCGTTGCCGTCCTCGGGATTCTGGTGCCCGTCAGCCTCAAGCGCCTCGGCTCGGTGCTGCCCGCCGGGTCCCCGTGGATCTACGTGTTGACGGCCGCGCTGACCGTTCTGCTGACGCTCGGAGCCGCGCTCCTGCCCGTATGGCGGGCGACGCGCGGCCGGCCGGCCGAGGCCGCGCTCGCCATCGAATAGCAACCTTCTTCCGTTGCCCGGGCCGGCTCCCTGTGCGCCCAGGCGGTCCCGGGGCCGGAGAGGACGACTCGACGGCCCGTCCCAAGTAACGCGCGGTGGTGCCGATTCCTCACTCACCATGCCATCACGGAAAGGACGCTCATGACCACAACCCTGGCTCCCCCGGTGCGAATCGGGAAGGCCGCGGTCTGGGCCCTCGGCATGCTGGCGGTCGCCAGCGGTGCCCTGGAGTCGGTGGTGGCACCGACGCTCCCGCTTCTGCAACGCGAACTGGACATTGGGCCCGCTGGAGGGGCGCTGCTCAACATCCTGCTCCCGATCACCGGCGCTCTCGTCACACCGTTGGCGGGCAGGTTCGGCGACCGCTACGGCGGAAAACGGGTCCTGATCCCGCTGATGATCGTGGTGTGTGTCGGCGGCATGGCATCCGCATTGGCGCCGGGCCTGCCCGTGCTACTGGCCGGCCAGGTACTGCAGGGCGCGATGGTGGGCGCGCTGCCCCTGTCGTTCATCATCATGAGCAAACACCTGCCCGCGGGCGAGTCGAAGGCGGCCATCGGGGTGGTCAGCGGACTGTTCGTGGGCGGTGGGATGCTGGGCACGCTGCTGGCAGGGCCGGTGGCGGAACAGTTGTCCCGGCACTGGATGTTCGCACTCCCGACGGTCGCCGTCATCGTGGCCACCCTTCTGGTGAACCGGCTGGTGCCGAAGGACCCGGCGGACCGGTCGGACGACGCCGGAGTCGACTGGCCCGGCCTAATCCTGCTGAGCGGGGTGTTGATCACGCTCATGTTCGTGATCAACTTTGCCCTCGACCTCGCCTCGCAGCCGCTCGTGCTTTTCGGCCTCGTCGCGCTCCTGGCCGTCCTCGTGGCGGGCTGGATCGCCGTCGAGCGTCGCGCGGCCTCGCCGATGATCGATCTTCGCATGCTGGCTCGGCCGGCGATCTGGAAGTCGAGCGTGCTGACGTTCATGATCTGCGTCGGTACCTCAATGTCGATCTTCCTCGTCACGCAGATGTGGAGCATGTCCGGTGCCGGGTACGGCTTCGGGGCCGGCGCCACCGAGATCGGCTTCTTCCTGTTGCCCGGCACAGTGGTCGCGGCGCTGGCGGGGCCGATGGGCGGGAACTGGGAGCGGCGTTCCGGCTCACGTGCCGTGGCCACCGCTGGGGTCGTCGTCATGGCGGTCGCGCTGATCGCCATGGCAGTCGTGCACTTCGAGGCGTGGCATCTCGTCGTCGGCAAGGCACTGGTCGCACTGGCCAACGGCCTGATCGTCACTGCGATGACGACCAGCATCGCCACCTCCGCCGCCTCGAACGAGACCGGCGCCGCCACCAGCCTGATCTTGGTGACCCGCGTGCTCGGAATGGCGTCGGGCGGGATGCTCGGCGGCGTGCTCCTGGCCGCCGGGACCCCGTCCGGGTCGGATGTCGCGGCCGAATCGTCGTACATCACCGGATTCATCCTCGCCGGCGTCATCACGGCGCTGGCCTTGCTCGTCACCCGCACCATGGACAAGGGAGCCAAGGCATGTTCCTGATGAACACCCGTACCACGCCGAAGGGCAGGGTCCTGATCTCCGGGGCCAGCATCGCCGGGCCCACGCTCGCGTACTGGCTGACCCGTTACGGATACGCGGTCACGGTGGTGGAGAAGGCGAGCGCGGTTCGTAGCGGTGGTTATCCCATCGACGTGCGCGGTACCGCGCTGGAGGTCGTCAAGAGGATGGGGATCCTGCCGCGGCTGCGGGACGCGCACATCGACCTGCGCCGGTTGACCTTTCTCGACGCGAACGGCAGTGAGGTAGCCTCGGTCCACCCGCACGCGGTCACCGGCGGTGTCGAGGGACGGGACCTGGAGGTGCGGCGCGGAGATCTGACCGATGCGCTCTATACGGCGGTCCGCGACGACGTGGAGTTCCTGTTCGACGGCTCCATCGACACCCTCGACCAGTCCGGCGGCGGGGTCGACGTCGTCTTCCGCGGCGGCGGCCGGCGCACGTTCGACATGGTGTTCGCCGCGGACGGCATGCACTCACATACCCGGGCGCTCGTGTTCGGCCCCGAGGAGCAGTTCCACCGGTACCTCGGCTACTGCTTCGCCGTCTTCCCCATGCGCAACACCCTCGGGCTCTCCCACGAGACCGTCATGTGGAACACCCCGGGCAGGGCCGCGGCGCTCTACGCCGTAGGGGAGGACGAGGAGGTGCACGCCTTCCTGAACTTCGTCCAGCCGGAACCGCCGCTCGAGGCGTTCGCGAACCCGGAAGCCCAACGGGATCTCGTCGCCGCGGTCTTCGCCAACGCGGGATGGGAGGTCCCCGGAATGCTGGCCGCCATGCACGAGGCGGAGGACGTGTTCTTCGACGGCGTCAGCCAGATCCGCATGCCCCGCTGGTCCAGCGGCAGGGTCGCGCTGGCGGGCGACGCCGCGTACGCGCCCTCGTTCCTCACCGGACAGGGCTCCAGCCTCGCACTCGTCGGCGCGTACATGCTCGCCGGTTCCCTGGCCGGCCAGGACTACTCCGCCGGGCTCGCCGCCTATGAAGCCGGCACGCGCGAGTTCGTGGCAGTGAACCAGGGGCTGGTCAGCGAGGGCGGCGCCGCGCTCTTCCCGGTCACGGCCCAGGCTTTGGAACAGCGCAACGACAGACTGCGCAAGCTCAGCGCCATGCCCCCCACCGAGCCGCGACCGGCCCATTCGGCCCTCACCCTGCCCGAATTCACGCCCGAGGCCCGTGCGGGAGCCGGGAGCGCCGCGCAAGATTGAGACCGGACTTCCGACCTGGGCCGGGCCATCCCCCTTCCGCGACGCTCCCATCCTGCTGACTCATATCGCGAGGCGCCGCTCGCAGAGCAGGCCGTCGATACGGCGGGTCAGCAGGTCCTGGGCGGGCACGGTCCCGCTTCGAGCCCACCGACCTCACCCCGCCGTGGATCGAAGTCGAGCACCCGCTCGAGTCCCTCAGAGGGCTGGCCGAGGAGATCAGGGCCTGACACTGCAAACGCTCCTACTACTCACCAGCAAAATCAGCGCTGAGCTCGCGGCGCTGCCGGTACCTTTCGACCATGGCGTCGACGATGCCGTCCGGCAGCTCAAGGGCAGCAAGGGCCGCGTGCTGGACCGCCGTGTTCAACGAGCCGTTGTGGGTCCGGTGCACGTGGGCGGCGGCGTCCACCACCTCGCGCGGCCCGGTCAGGTAGCCCACCCGCCAGCCGGTCATCGCGTACGTCTTGGAGAACGTCTGTACGTACACCGTGCGGTCGCGCAGCGATTCGACCTCCAGCGCCGAGGTCATCACATGCCCCGGGTAAACCAGCCGGTGGTACGCCTCGTCGCTGACGACCAGGATGCCAGAGCCGTCAAGGAGATCCCCGAGGGCCTTGAGCTCCTGCTCGCAGTGCACGATACCGGTCGGGTTCGACGGATTCGAGAAAATCATCATTGCGGCGCCGGGAAGGGCCTCGGCCAAGGCGTCGAGGTCCCAGTGCAGGTCCGGGGCGAGCGGAACGAAGTCCACGGTCCCCCCGGCCAGGACGACCAGGTCGGCGTAGAGCGAGTAGGCGGGCTCGGGGATGACCACGCGGTCGCCGGGGCCGATCATCGCGAGCGCAACGGCCGCCAGCGCGGCCGTTGCGCCGTGGGTGACCAGGATGTCGTCCGTGGTCCAGGTCCGGCCGGGGCACCCCGGCAACCTCGCGGCGAGCGCGGCGCGCAGCTCCGGCAGGCCCTTCTGGTCGGCGTAGTGGGTGTGTCCCGCGCGCAGGGCGGCCGCGGCGGCCTTGATCACTGGCGGCGGCGTCGGGAAGTCCGGCTCGCCCATGGCGAGGGAGACGGCTCCCAGAGGGGCCGGGGCCAGGGCCGGGCGCCGTGACTGGCGGCGTAGTTCCCCCCATCCGGAAACGCCGGCGGCACGGTGGTCGTCGGATCGGTCATCGGCTCACCACCGTATGCCCGAAGCGCGCGGCGAGGATGCACCGCCGGAGCACCTCCTCCTTCTCGACGATCCCGTCGACCGCGTCCACGACCTCCTTCACGCGGTGGCGTGGGATGACGACGACGCCGTCGGCGTCACCGACGAGCACGTCACCGGCCCCGCCACCACCACGCCGCCGACCGCCACCGGGACGCCGATGGTGCCAGGCCCGTCCTTGAAAGGCCCAGCGGGGGTGACCGCCCGCGCGTAAACGGTCAGGCCCACCGCCGACAGCGCCCGGACGTCGCGGACGGCGCCATCGACCACCGCGTCGGCCACCCCGGCGTTCACCATGAACTCGCCGATGAGGTCGCCGATCAGTCAGAAGTCAACCCCCGAGAGACTTCCAGGCGAGACCACTTAGGCCCAGTTTGACATCCTTCAGGCAGACGGAGGGTGCGGCCGGTTGCTGGAGGACAACGGTAGGCGACGCCGGCGCGACCCTTGCGGCTGAGCATAGGCAGCAGCATTCCGGTCCACGCATGTGTCAGACCGGATCCCGGCCCTGGCCGCCGACCCTCGACAGGGTGCCTTCGACCACGTCGCGGAGTTGTGCGCGGGCGGTGATGCCCAGTTTGGGGAACACCCGGTAGAGGTGGGAGCCGACCGTGCGCGGCGAGAGGTACATTCTCTCTCCGATCTCACGGTTCGTCAGGCCGCGGGCCGCGAGCTGGACGATCTGCTGCTGCTGGGGACTGAGCTCAGTGAGAGCGCCGGGCGCCACACTGTCGGCGGCCTCGATGCCGGCGGCGCGCAGTTCCGCCTTCGCCCGCTCCATCCATGGCCGAGCGCCGAGCCGCTGGAAGGTGTCGAGTGCCATGGTCAGCAGCGGGCGGGCCTCGGCGATGCGACGCTGCCGCCTGAGCCACTCACCGTAGTCCAGCTGTGTCTGTGCCCGCTCGAACGGCCACTGCTCCCCCGCATCGTCCGCCAGCGCCGCCTGGAAGTACGGTTCCGCGTGGTCCCGTTCGGCGAGCAGGGCGCGGCCTCGGTTGAGCAGTGCGGTGATCCGTACCGACATGCCGGTACCCAGGCGCCACGCCGATCGCTCCAGCAGGTCGGCGGCGTCCTCCCGCCGCCCCAGGCGGACGGCCGCCGCGGCGAGTTCGGCCAGGACGGTGTAGGAGACGTGATAGTGGACCGGATCGCCGTCGCCGGTGAAGGCGGAGCGGAACTGCGCGTACGCGGTGTCGTAGTCGCCCTCGGCCACGGCCGCCAGGCCCAGGGCCCGGCGTGCGAAGACCACGATGGAGCGGCTCTCCAGCGGGTCGACGAGGGCCAGCGCCCGCTCGGCACCGTGTCGCGCGTCGCCAGACTCGCCGAGCAGCGCGAGCGCCGTCGCGTCCAGCGCGTACGCACATGCCTCGGCGTGGTCCAGCCCGGCCGCTGACGCCACCGCCGAGATGTCGGCGGCCACCGAACGGGCCTCGGTCCATCGGCCCTGATCCAGGTAGGTCCAGCCGACGGCGGAGCCCAGGCCGTCCGGCAGCGAGCCACGGGCCTGCCACCGGTCGTACGCCTCGTCGAAGGTCCTGGCGGCCAGGGCGGTCTGGTCCAGGATCCACGCCACGATGGCGAGCGTGGTCAGACTGCCGGCGTCGTCCCTGGCCTCGGCGATGAGTCCGGGCAGCGCCGGAGCCAGGGAGGCCCCCGCGCCGTTGGGGTCGGAGACGGCCTGCACCCAGGCGCGCAAGGGGCCCCTGGCGGTGAGGTCCGGCACGGCGGAGAGCAGGCTCTCGATCCGTTGCCGCTGTGGCTCCTCGCCCGAGTAGTAGCGGACCACCGCGGCCGCAGCGAGCGCGTCCAGCACGCGGGGCGAGTGAACGGCCGCCGCCTCGTCGGCGACGCGGGTCAGCAGGGCGAAGGCCGCCGCATGAGGCCGGCGCAGGGACCTGAGCCGCCCGGTGGCCAGCGCGGCACTGCCGATCAGTGACGGGTCGTCACTGTGCTCGCGAACCTCGGCGGCCAGCCGTTCCACCCAGCCGAGCTGACCGGTGAGGACGGCCATGTCGGCGGCCTCGGTCAGCAGCCGCGCCTGGTCCGCGCGGCGCGGGCTCAGCTCCGCCGCGCGTTCCAGAGCGGCGGCGGCGGCCGCGTAGCCACCCCGGCGCCGTGCCCGGCCGGCCGTCTGCCGCAGGGCGGCCGACACCTCCTCGTCGGGACGCGTGGTCGCGGCGGCGAGGTGCCAGGCCCGGCGGTCGGGCTCCTCGCTCAGCTCCGCGAGAGCGAGATGCGCATGCCTGCGTTCCTCGAAGGAGGCGGCATGGTAGATGGCCGAGCGGATGAGCGGGTGGCGGAAGGAGATCCAGGGGGCGTCCTGGCGTACGAGACCGGCTCGCTCCGCGGGTTCCCACGCCTTGTCGCCGGCTTCGGGGAGTCCGCGAGAGGCCGTGGGCGCGTCCGTCGCGTCAGCGGCCGCGAGCAGCAGAAGGGGGCGACGGGTCGCCTCCGGCAGGAACCGCGCCTGCTCCGCGAAGATCCGCTCCAGTCGATCGGTGACGGGCAGCGGGCCCGCCACGCTGCCGCCGTCTGAAGGCCGGGTCGCGTCGGCGCGGGCGAGTTCGACCAGGGCCAGCGGGTTGCCGGCCGACTCCTGCAGGATCCGTACCCGGGTTCGGCCGGTGGGCGGCGCTGGCTGCCGGTCGAGCAGGCGATTCGCCTCCCCTCCGCTCAGCGGGCCGATCTCCAGGCGCTCGAATCCCTTGTTGAACCCGGGCACCGCAGCCTCGGCGCGTGCACCCAGCAGCAGCGTGACGGGTTCGCCGTCCATGCGCCTGGCCACGAAGGAGAGAACGTCCAGCGATGCCCGGTCGATCCACTGGGCGTCGTCGACCACCACGAGCAGCGGCGCCGGCTCCGCCAGGTCCGACAGCAAGGTGAGAACGGCCGATCCGGTGAGCACGCCGTCTGGGGCCTCGGTGCCCTGGTCCAGCCCCAGGACGGTCCGGAGCGCGGAGCGCTGCCACGGCGGCAGGCTGTCGAGCTCGCCGAGCACCGGGCGGACCAGTTGGTGGAGGCCCGCGAATCCCAGATGGGCCTCAGACTCGCTGCCGGCCGCTCGCAGCACCCGTCCGCCCTCGCGCCGCGCGTGACCGGCCGCGAAGTCGAGCAGCATGCTCTTGCCGGCACCGGGGTCGCCCGTGAGGATCAGGACTTCGCCGCGGGACCGGTCAGCGGCGATCCGCCGCATGATTTCCGCGGTCTCGGTTTCCCGGCCCACCATCGGCAGATCAAGATCGTCTGCCGAGCTCTTTCTCCGGGCACTTCTTCCGTTTTCCACGAACGCTCCAGAGATGTGCTCGAATGATCGCGCGGGGTCATCAACGCGTGCGGCGTCCGGGATATTCCGCCGTCCGATGCCCCTGCCAGCGGTTCTTCAGTCGAGTGACTGATACCGGCCCGCGCCCGTATTGCGGACGATGGTGAGCATCCGGCCGCGACCATCAGAAAGCGGCCTGTCACGGTCCTGGTGTTCCTTGCTCGCGAGGACACGCAGGCCGTGACCAGTGATTCCATCGGAGTGCGGAAATGAACAGCATCAATACTTCACGTTCCCTGAGCCGGCGCGGCTTTGTCGGAGCCGCGGCGGGCATCGGCGCCGCCGGGCTGCTGGGAGGCGCGCTGAGCCGGCCGACCACCGCCTCCGCCGCAGCCTCCGAGAGCCGGACCCGCGTCGAGACGATCGAGCTGGGCAAGGTCACCGTCACTCGTGTCATGGAGTACAGCGGACCCGTCGGCATGACCTCACGCCAGTTCTTCCCCGGAAGTCCGAAGGAACTGTGGGAGGAGAACGAGGACTGGCTGAGCCCGGACTTCTGGGAGCCGGGCACCGACATGGTCTACTCCGCTCTGCAGACCTGGGTCCTGCGCAGCGGGGGCAGGACGGTCCTGATCGACACCGGTGCCGGGAACGACAAGTTCCGTCCGTACGCCAAGCAGTGGCAGTACATGGACACGGGCTTCCTGCGCCGTCTGTCCCGCGCGGGAGTCAGGCCGGAGGACGTCGACGTCGTTGTCAACACCCACCTGCACAACGACCACGTCGGCTGGAACACCCGGCGCGAGGGCCGTGACTGGGTGCCCACCTTCCCCAACGCCACCTATCTGATCCCGAAGATCGAATTCGACTTCTGGAACCCCGCGGGCCCTGTGCGGCCGAAGTACTGGCAGGGTAACCAGAACGTCTGGGAGGACAGTGTGCTCCCGGTGCATGAGGCGGGCCTGGTGAAGCTGTGGGAGGGCTCGTACACCCTTGACTCCGGCCTGAAGCTGGACCTCGCCGCCGGACATACTCCCGGCTCGTCCGTAATCCGGCTGGAGTCGGGAAACGACAGAGCGGTGTTCATCGGCGACCTGCTCCACACCCCGCTGCAGCTCGAACACCCCGAGTTCAACAGTTGCTTCGAGGAGGACGAGAAGCAGGCGCTCGCGACCCGGCGCCGCGAACTGGAGTGGGCCGCCGATCACAAGGCCCTCATCCTGCCCGCGCACCTTCCCGGCCACGGCGCCGCAGAGGTGGCGCGCAGCGGCGGAAATTTCCGGATCAAGGAGTGGGCGGGGTTCAGCCGTAGCTGACCCGGCCGTCGGAGGACCTCTGTTCGCTCACGGAAGGATGTACGGAGACCGTCATGCGGGCAAGAAAGACGGCGTTGCTGTGGGAGCGCTTCGCCGCCGCCGACCCCGGGCTGATGCGGCTGGCCTCCGCGATGCGCGCCGTCCTTGGCGCCGCCGCGTCCCTGACCGTCCTGGCGGCCCTGGGGCAGTCCGGCACGGCGTTGCTGGCCGGCGGGTTCACCGCGATGGTGACCTCGCTGGCCATCAGCGATCTGCATTCGCGCAACCAGCTCATCACGCTGGGGATAGGGGCTCCGGTGTCCCTCGCGGCCCTGGCCGCAGGAGCCGTGCTGAGGCCGTACCCGGTCACGGCCGCAATCGTGTTCCTGCTGCTCATCTACCTCGCCGTCCGCGCCCGCCAGTACGGCGCCAGAGGGCAGGGCGTGGGCGTCTTCGGTTTCATGGGCTTCTTCCTGGCGCAGTTCGCCGGGGCACGAGCGAGCGAGCTGCCGGCGATGGGTGGGGCTGTAGTCGTCGCGTTCTGTGCCGTCGTGGCCGTTTTCTACGGCACGGGATTCATGACGTCGTCCCGTGTTCTCGCCCGCCTGCGGCGCACCTTCAACGCGCGACTGCGCGACGTCCTGCGAGACACGGCCGTCCTGCTCAGCACCGCGCAGGACACCGGCACGCTGAGCCTGTCGCTGGAGCGCCGTCTGGACCGGCTCCACGCGGCTGCGCTCCTGATCGGGGACTTTCTCGGTGAGCGCGCGGTCGGCGAGGCCACCGATGGCCGGATCCTGCGGCACGTCACACGCGCGGAGGTGGCCGCCCAGCGACTCGTCGTACTCGCCGTCCGCGCGGCTCGCACACCACGTGACGCACCCGCCCTGCTACCGGACTGTCTTCGGGAGATCGACGAACTGGCCGCGGCCATGCGCCTTCCCGGCCCGCGCGTCGTCTCCCCGACGGGGATCGGGGCGACTCCGTACGAGCCCGCCGCACCGCGGACCGCCGGGCGCTGCCGCGAGGCGGACCCCGAAGGCCGGAGGCGGGGAACGACCCGGCAGGCCCTCCGGGTGACCGCCGCCTCCACGCTGTCCATCCTCGGTGGTCACCTGTTGTCACCCGACCACTGGTACTGGGCCGTCATGGCCACGTGGGTCGTGTTCATCAACACCGAGAGCACCGGCGAAGTCCTCCTGCAAAGCGCGCGCCGAGTGGCGGGCACAGTTCTCGGCGCGGTGTTCGGCTACGGCCTGGCCACCCTGGCCGGACCGTACGGCCCGCTGCTTCTGGTGCTGCTGCTGGCGTGCATGTTCGGGACCTTCTACACGCCGGCAGACGCCTACTGGGCAGTGACGTTCTTCATCACCGGCATGCTGAGCATGCTGCTCGCGCTGCTGGACACCTTCTCGACGACCGTGCTCGTCCTGCGCGTGCAGGAGACCGCGCTGGGAGTCGCCTGCGGCGTCCTCGCCACCGTGGTCGTGGCGCCCCTCACGGTCCGCCGGGCCGGCGACGAGGAACTAGTCCGCTTCCTGTTGGCCCTCAGCCGTCTGCTGGACGCGACGACGCGGAGCCCGAGCACCGGCACCACGACGAGCCTGATACGCGCGTCCCGTGATCTCGACCGGGCGCTGGAGTCCTTCCGCAAAGCCTGTCTGCCGCTCACCCACCCGTTCAATCCCCAGCGCGGCCGTCGTGATCGAGCTCGCCACCTGTTGGAACGGCTGGAAGCCTGTGCCTACCACGCCCGGAACCTGGCCGTCGTGGCCGGGCGCCTCCCGCAGGACGACGAGTACGCCACCCGGGTCACCGCGGCGGCCGACCGCACGCAGGGGAGGGTGACGCGCCTGATCCGCCTCGCGCGACGCCGGCGGCGCACCGCCTCCCACCCGGAACGCCTCAAGATCGCCGGAGCGCTGTCGCTGCTCTCCGGTGAACGGCGTACGCGTCGCGGGCCACTGTCGCCGCAGGAGCGCCTGCTGCTCCATCTGAACCGTATCGACCTGATTCTGACGGCGCTCGCACGAGCCTTTGACCCGCCGGCGCCGCCTGCTGAGCGGGTCGGCACACCGCGTTGTGCCCAGATGCAGTCAGGTGACTCATACCGCTGTCCACCACGGCCGGCGCACCATGGATGAGCAGGCGTAACCCCCTGAGGACGGGGACGCCTCCGCCGGGGTCACAGCACCACCGGCACACCGCCCCGCAGGAGCGCGGCACCCCCTGAACCCGTCATGAGCGGCCGCTCAGCCGTGCCGCGGCCGAGCACGCGGAACCGATCGAACTGGAGACAATCGTGGACACCATCACCCTGGGCGATGTCACGCTGACCCGGGTCTGGGAGTACTTCGGCCCTGTTGACATGACGCCTGAGGCGTTCTTCCCGAAGAGCCCGGCGCAGGCATGGGAGGCCCACCGTTCCTGGCTGGCACCGCACTTCCTGAACGCCGAGACCCGGATCGTCAACTCGGCGATCCAGACCTGGGTGCTGCGCAGCGAGGGAAGAACCATCCTGGTCGACACCGGCGTCGGCAACCACAAGGATCGCCCGTACGCACCCGTGTGGAACCGGTTGGACACCGCCTTCCTGGACAATCTCGCCCGCGCCGGGGTCCGTCCTGAAGACGTCGACATCGTGATCAACACGCACCTGCACATCGACCACGTCGGCTGGAACACCTACCTTGATGGCCGGACCTGGGTGCCGACGTTCCCCAACGCCACCTATCTCATGTCCAAGACGGACTTCGACTTCTGGAACCCTGCCAACGACCACAAGCCCATGCTGGGCCGCGGTAACCAGAATGTCTTCGAGGACAGCGTCGCCCCCGTACACGAGGCCGGCCAGACCCAGCTCTGGGAGGGCAGCCACCGCATCGACGGCAATCTGCGCCTCGACCTCGCCCCTGGCCACACGCCGGGCTCGTCGGTGCTGACGCTGGAGTCCGGGCCGGACCGGGCGCTGTTCGTCGGCGACCTGCTGCACAGCCCGCTCCAGATCCACGAACCCGATTCCAACAGCTGCTTCTGCGAGGACCCCGCCGAAGCCCGCGCCACCCGCCACAAGCTCCTGGGCTGGGCGGTCGACAACAACGCCCTCGTCATTCCCGCGCACCTGGGCGGCCATGGTGCCGCTGAAGTCATCCGCGAGGGGAGCAAGTTCGCGATCAAGGGCTGGGCGCCCTTCGCCCCGTACACCGAGCAGTTCTGAGCCCCGGAAAGGCACCACCGTGAACCACCGCCCTGACCCCGTCGTCGCCACCGCCCAGGGAGCCGTCCGTGGTCTGCGCCAAGGCGCGGCCCTCACCTTCCTGAACATCCCCTATGCCGCCCCACCTCGCGGCGCCGGCCGTTTCGCGCCGCCGCGGCCGCACGAGCCGTGGGAGGACGTGCGGGACGCCACGGCGCCGGGTCCCAACGCGCCGCAGTCCGAACGCAAGCTCGGCAGCGTGGATATGTCCCCCTATTTCGGCGCCGGTTGGAGCCGCGGGGAGGACTATCTCACGGTCAACATCTTCGCGCCCGCCACCGGCGGTGACGAACTGCCGGTCATGGTGTTCGTCCACGGCGGCGGATTCGTCGCCGGCTCGACGCGATCCACAATGTACGACGGCTCCGCGTTCGCCCGCGACGGCGTCGTCCTGGTCACTCTCAACTACCGGCTCGGCATCGCCGGGTTCCTCGACCTCCCCGGCGCGCCCGCCAACCGCGGCCTGCTCGACGTGGTCGCCGCGCTGCGCTGGGTCCAGGAGAACATCGCAGCCTTCGGCGGCGACCCGCACAACGTCACCCTCTTCGGCCAGTCGGCCGGGGCGACCATCGTCGGCGGCGTCCTGGCCACCTCCGATGCCGCGGGCCTGTTCCACCGGGCGATCGTGCAGAGCGGCAGCGGCCTGGGCGCGTTCAGCACCGAGCAGGCCGCCCGCGTCACCAAGGCGGCGGCCGAGGCCCTGGGCATTGAGCCCCACGCCGGCGCGTTCGCCGACGTCTCCGACGAACGCCTGGTCGAGGCCGCCTCCCGGCTCGCGGGCATCGATCTGCGGACCGACACCCACGGCGACCCGCTGATCGGACTCAGCCCGTTCAGCCTGGTCCTCGACACACAACCCGCCGCGTCCGTCGCCGTCGGCTTGAGCGCCGACGTCGACCTGCTCGTCGGCACCAACACCGAAGAGGGGAACCTCTACCTGGTCCCGGTGGGCAAGTACGCCACCTCGACCGCCGCCGACGTCGACGAGGCGGCGGCGCGCTCGCACCCGGATCCAGCACGGCTCGTCGAGGCATACCGCGAGTCGCGCCCCGAGGCGTCCTTCGCGGAACTGCGCTCCGCCATCATGGGCGACGCCCTGTTCGGCGCGGGCAGCCGCGCTCTGGCCGGCGCACACGCCGCCCATCCCGGGTCCGTCACCTACGCCTACGAGTTCGCCTGGCGCTCCCAGGCCCTGGACGGAGAGCTCGGCGCCACCCACGCGGTCG
Source organism: Nonomuraea sp. B19D2 (assembly GCF_040137845.1). Taxonomy (NCBI): domain Bacteria; kingdom Bacillati; phylum Actinomycetota; class Actinomycetes; order Streptosporangiales; family Streptosporangiaceae; genus Nonomuraea; species Nonomuraea sp. B19D2. Next base: position 271,917 of record NZ_JBEFAK010000013.1, read on the forward strand.
AGCTGCCCTTCGTCTTCGACCTCGCGGACCGGCCCGACCTGCACGGCCCCAACGCCCTGCTCGGTCCCGGCACGGCTCCCGCGGGCCTCGCCGCCCGCGTACACGAGACCTGGATCCGGTTCGCCAGGACCGGCGACCCCGGCTGGGATCCGTACGACGCAGAACGCGGAGCGACCATGCGCATCGACACCGAGTGGACCCAAATCGACGGCCCCCGCACCCCCGAACGCCAGGTCTGGAGCTGAGGAACATCATGACCAGAACCGTCATCAGCACCGAGAACGCCCCCATCCTGGGGGCCCCGCTGTCCCAGGGCATCCGCAAGGGCCCCATCCTTCAGGTCTCCGGGCAACTCCCCTTCGACCCGGACACCGGCGAGGTCGCCGGCGCCACGGTCGCCGATCAGACCGCGCAGACCCTGCGCAACGTCGATGCCGTGCTCAAGGCGGCCGGCGCGGGCTGGGAGGACGTCGTCATGCTGCGCGTGTACCTCACAGAGCCCGCCCATCTGGCCGAGATGAACCAGGCGTACGCGGCGGCTGTCGGCGCGCCCTTCCCCGCCCGCACCACCGTGTACATGCGGCTTCCGCCGGGACTGCTCGTCGAGATCGACGCCCTGGCCGTGCTGGACGACTGATCACCATGGCCGGTCATCTGACACGGGCGTGCGCCGCCCTGAGGGTCGCGCCGGCGCACCTGCCCGACGCTCCGTGCGTACTGGCCGGACAACCGGCGCCTCCTCCTGGGCCCCATCCCGTACGCCGCATCCACGAGCGGGTCCTTCAGACGGTGGGGTCGGTGCCGCCGGGCGCGCTCCAGCCGGGCGATGTGTACGCGGCCACGGACGTACAGGCGGGTCTCCTGAACGCCGAGGTCCCGGCCCCCTCCGACACGGCGGCCCTCTGCATCCGGCGCACGGTCGACGGTGTCGGCCCGGCCGACCTGTGGAAGCTGGCCCGCGGCACCGCAATGACCCGGGACGACCTCCTACGGGGCGCCGCCGCAGTCCTGGCGCCGGGATACCCCGGCGCCGGAGATCCGTTGCGCGAACTCGCCGCGCACACCCTCGCGCAGGAGGTCGCCGAACGGTCCCCGTGCCACTGGGGCCGCGACCACACCGAGGTGGTACGAGCCGCGCTGTATCGGATTCTGGCCGACCTCGCGGACACCCTCCTGGAGGTGTCGGACTCCACCCCGACACCCCTGGACTGGACCGTTCACGACAGCGGCCGCCGGTACTGCGCCACCACGGCGGGGCGCGGGGTGACACACGACGTACTGGTCCGGACGGCGCGGAGCACTCCCCCGGCGGCGGCGCCCGTCTGCCATCGTCACCCCCCACGCCCTGCCTGGCAGTGGAGGATCACCGGCGGACCGGCCGGCCGCGGCTCCCGAAGTTGTGCCCCCCTCCCCTCCGCATTCGCGGCACAGCACGCCGCCGAGTGCGCGATCACCGCACTCACCGCCGGGAGATGCGGGCTGTGACCAGCGTCGGCACGTGGGACTGTGCCGGCCACCGCGCTGTGCCGTCGACAGGGCGTCCCGGCTTGGTGGGTGCCACGCGCTCGAGTCCGCGGGGAGGAGATGAGGACGGCGGGTACAGCCATGAGCCCGGCCAGGACGGTGTCCCGCTCGGAAACACGATTTCGTGCTCCGAGCTGGGGTTTAGTTGCGCTATCAGAGCGGCGGCTGCGACCATCGCAAGGTTGTTATCGCTGGTCTACCGGTTGGTGAGGTGCCTGTTCGGCCTGCTGATGGCAGGTCGCGAGTGCCAGTGCCGAAGATTTGGTGCGTGCCCCCGGCAGGATTCGAACCTGCGGCACCCGCTTTAGTCTCCGATCTCCCCTGGTGGAGGAGGCCGTTCTGGCCTGAAAATCGGGGTGGTTGCCCGCTGACGTCGTATCTCCTTGGTCGTTCAG
>NZ_JBEFAK010000130.1:0-2071 GCF_040137845.1 Nonomuraea sp. B19D2
CGCTTCGTAGCGGCCCAGCCCGAGGTCGAGGATCCCGCGCGCGTACTCGGTCCAGCAGACCCCCGGCATCCACTGGCGGTTATCGGCGTCCCGGATAGCCTGCGCGGCCATCGCCAAACATTCCTCCTCCGCGCCGGCGACCGCCGACAGCCAGGCGTGCACGCCCGCCAGGTAGCTGCTCCACTGCGGCTGGCCGACATCGGCGGCCAGGGCCAGACCCGCGACCACGGTGGCTCGCGCGGACCGGTGGTGTCCGATGAGGAGCTGCGCCATGGTGAAGATTGTCATGGCCTGGGGCATGCGTCCCAGACGTCCCTGCGCCCGGCAGTCCTCGACGATCTGGGCCGAGCCATCCAGCATGCCGTCGAGATCGGCCCGGACCATACACTGGTGGGCGATGGTGAAGCGCAGCTCGAACGGTATGCGCTCGGTCCGGTCCGGTATCCGGTAGGTGAGCGTGGTCACGGCATCTCCCTCCAGGATCAGGCGGATGGCGTGGTTGAACGTGCGCACCACGGCGGGCAGCCCCTCACCCTCCGGGCACAGTTCCTCGGTGCGGCGGGCCAGTGCGACCTGGTCGGGGTGGGTGGCGCTGGCCCAGGTGTAGAAGCCGGCCAGGCTGAGCAGCGACAGTTTGGCGGGCAGGTCGTCGGCTGCCTCGGCGCCCTCGTGTAGCAGGCGAACGCCCTCCAGGGGCCGGCCTGCCTCGATTTCCAGCTTCGCGCGCACGTAGGCGAGCTGTGCCAGGACGGCGCCTGTCGGCGTCGTCGTCCCGATCTGCTGGCGCGCCCTGTCCACCAGTTCACTCGCGCGCTGCCACAGGCCTGCCTCGGCCGCGGCTTCGGCTGCGGCCGTCCACCGCCGTACGGCGTGGCCGGGGTCGGCCGACAGTTCGGCGGCCCGTGCGTAGGCTGCCGACACCGCGGCCTGACCGCCGCGCTGGCGTGCGCGTAGCGCCAGGCTCTCCAGCTTCCCGGCCACCTCCTCGTCGGGTTGCAGGGTGACGGCGGCCAGGTGCCAGGCTCGCCGGTCGTCGTCGACGGTCTCGGCCAGCGCCCGGTGGGCGGGCATCCGGGCGGCGATGTCGCAGGCCAGAAGTACCGCGGTGCGCACCAGCGGGTGATGGAAGACCGCGCCCCCCAAGCCCACCCGCACCAGTCCCGCGCGCTCAGCTGCGGCGAAGTCGGCCAGCGACGCGCCGAGCAGGCCGACCGCGCGCGCGAGCACGTCCAGCTCGTCGTGGTGATCGAGGGCCGCCACCAGCAGGCAGGAGCGGGTGGCCTCAGGCAGCGCCGCGATCCGATCACGGAAACCGATCAGCACCCTGTCCGTCACCGGCTGCGCCGTACCGAGAGAGAACGACAGCGGGACCAGGGCGCCCCTGCGCTGGTCGGGGGCGAGCATGCGGGGTAGCTCGACGAGCGCGAGCGGGTTACCCCCGGCCTCGGCCACCAACTGGTCGCGAGCAGCAAGCGGCAGGTCCGCCGCCTGCTCGGCGAGAAGCTTGTGGGCGGCGTCGGTGTCCAGCGCGCGCAGCCGCATCTCGGGCAGACCCCGCGCGGGGAAGTCGCCCTCCCGCGCGGCGAACAGGACGGCGACGGGCTCGGCATGCAGGCGGCGTGCGGCGAACAGCAGCGCGTCGGCCGACTCGCCGTCCAGCCACTGTGCGTCGTCTACCAGGCAGACCACCGGGCCCGCCGCCGACAGCTCCACAAGCAGGCTGAGCGTCGCGAGCCCGACCAGGAAGCGGTCTCCGCGGTTGTCGCCGCCGAGGCCGAGCGCGCCGCGCAACGCCTCCGCCTGCTGCGATGGCAGCGCCTCGATGTGATCCAGGACCGGGCGCAGCAGCAGGTGCAAGGCGGCGAACGGCAGATCCGCCTCGGACTCGACCCCGCTCACCCGCAGCACCCGTCCCCGCGTGCTCGCCGCGGAGAACTCCAGGAGGGCCGACTTGCCGATGCCCGCCTCGCCGCGCACCACCAGAGCGCCGCACCGGCCTTCCAGCAACCCGCCGATGACGGACTGCTCCGCCTGACGCCCGTACAACATGGCACTCCAAGAAACGTTTGTC
>NZ_JBEFAK010000131.1:0-2029 GCF_040137845.1 Nonomuraea sp. B19D2
GCCGCCTGGTCAACCTCGGACTCGCCTACCTCAACAACACCTGGACCCTCACCCCGACCAGCCCATGACCGGCGGACGTGCCAGCCCATACCAGCCCACCCACCAAGATCTTCAGGACATTCCTAGGCCGCCCCGCCAGCGACCACGCTCAGCTAACGGCGATGGCTGCATCCCACCCGATGTACGTGGTCCTCTCGGCCATGACCGCCGGTCCCACCCGCTGAACCCGGAATTCCGGAAGGAACGATGATGTCCGCCACAGCAGAAGCCCTCGTGTTTCGCACTTCTGGACATCATGTTTCGGCGGCGGCCCAGGCTGCGAGGACGGCCTGGGTTTCTTCGGGTGTGGCCTGGTAGGGGGCTTGAGGCCGAAACGTTCAGCGATGATGACCCGGCGGAGCTTGATCACCATGTCTTCGAAGGACGGTTCGGTCTTGGTGGTGTACCAGCGGGCTCGTGCCCGGCGCTCGGCGGCGTCGGCGGGGCGGTGCGCGTAGGTGGCGTACCACAGGATGGTCAGGCTCGGGCAGAGCATGCCGAACGGCATGGTGCGTTCCACCTCGAGCCGGGTGCGGTTGCGGGCCTGACCGACACCGAGGCTCTGGCGGGCGTCGAAGAAGGCGACCTCGATGTACCAGCGGGCGGCGTAGCGAGGACCATCAGGTGGTGGTTCCGGCGAGAAGAAGGATCACACCATGGCCAGGTAGGCAGCGAGTTCGTCGGCCGATGAGGTGGAGATCCCGACGTACCGACCATCCTCTGACGTTGGGGGCGATAGGTGGCCCATTTGGGAGCGATACTTGGCCCCGCGTGTCCGCCAGGCAGGTCTGACTGAGCGCCTGAGTCGGCGGATGCGCGCTTGAGTTAGCGAGCTCCGCGCATACGAGGAGTGAGGAGAGGCTGCTTCGGTCCGGCTCGATCTGCTGTCTTCGCTGGCGAGAGGGATGTTAGGCCGTTTGCATGCTTGATCCAGATCTGCCGTATGTCTGTGCCGCCGAGACTGCTGGGCCAAAATGGCCCGCATGCCTACCATGCCCGAAGATCACGTTGAGACCGCAAACCCCTCCGCACTCAACGCCTATGACATGATCGCCGATGGGTACGCGGCCGAGAACGAGACGAGCCTCCTGAACGCGTACTACGAGCGTCCCGCGATGCTGGAGCTCGCCGGGGACGTGACCGGCCGGCGCATCCTCGACGCCGGCTGCGGCCCGGGTCCCCTGTTCGCCGAGCTGCGCGATCGAGGCGCCATCGTCACCGGCATCGACGTGAGCGCCGGGATGCTGGAGCAGGCCCGACGCCGGCTGGGCGCCGACGCGGATCTGCAGGTCGCCGACCTGGCTGGCCCACTGCCCTTCCCCGACGAGGCGTTTGACGACGTCACCGCATCCCTGGTGCTGCACTACCTGGAAGACTGGGGACCGACACTGGCCGAGCTGAGACGCGTGCTGAAGCCTGGTGGCAGACTGCTCGTCTCGGTCGACCATCCTTTCTCCATCGCTCTCTTTCAGCACATGGCCGGGGAAAAGCCCAAGTACTTCGAGACCCGCAGCTGGACCGAAGAATGGACCAAGGGTGGGCAGACCGCCCAGATGAAGTTCTGGAACCGGCCGCTGCACGCGATGACCGACGCCTTCACCACGGCTGGCTTTCGCATCAGCGTCATCAGCGAACCGCCGTTTGTGCCAGAAGCCCGCGAACTGTTCCCCGAGGAGCTCCGCGAGATCGAGCCCACCCGCACGAGGTTCCTGTGCTTCTTGTTCTTCGTTCTCGAAGCCAGCTAGGCGCCTCGTGACGATCAATCGTGGTGACTGAGCGTTTTCAGCGGGCGATTCCCGAACTGAAGCGCTCAGTCACGGCAGGGAAGGCCCTCCACAGGTCCTGTTCTTGGCGGAATCGTGGTATGAGCTGCCCCGGGTTGGTTGGAGGCTCCCAAGACTGGAAGGCTGGGAGTCGTGCCCGCACCGAGGAAGTACCCCCAAGAGCTGCGTGAACGCGCCATCAAGATGGTGTTCGACCTGCGTGAGGA
>NZ_JBEFAK010000132.1:0-1945 GCF_040137845.1 Nonomuraea sp. B19D2
GATCCTGCTGGTTAACTCGTCTCAGGCTGCGAGAGCGAGTTCTGCCAGTTCGAGGCGGGCGAGGTGGCTGGTGCGGGTCCGGTCGAGCGGGTGTCCGTTCCACCAGGCATCCAGGCGGATGAGGTTGAGCGCCACGGCGGAGAAGACGTGTTCGAGGTGGACCTTCGCCAGTCCTCGGTAGCGGGCGCGGCGAAGACCGGCGACCGCGACGGCCTGGCGGACCGTGCCCTCGACTCCGGCGCGGATCTTGTATTTGTCCTGCCACTGTCGGCTGGTCTGTTCGGCGCGAGCGGCTTGGAGGGCCTGCTCGATCGACTGGTGGTGAAGGGTGAGCTGGCGACGTTCTCGGCTGGAGGTCGTGCAGAGCATGCGAACCGGGCATGGACGACAGGACGTGGTGGAGAAGGTGACCACGATCGCGTCGCTACCGCGTTGCCGGCACGGGCTCCACGAGGCGCTGGTCTCCCCTTGGGGACAGGTGACCTGCTCCTTCGCCCAATCCACCGTGAACGAGGTCCGGTCATAGCCCTTCCGGGCGCGAGCCTGAGGCGAATGATCAAGTAAGACGGGCGTCACGAGGGTCAGGCCGTAGACCTCACGCGCACCGACGATCAGTTCCGCTGAAGCGTAGCCGGAGTCGACGTAGTGCTCGCGCGGCAACAACCCACGCCGGTGCAGGTGCTGATGGACCTTCTCGGTCATCGCCACGTCGGGCACAGTGGCGTCCGTGGTCGCCACGTTCGTGATCAAGTTCGGCGGCGCGATTGCTTGGCCACGCCTGGCGTTCTCACACTCCGCGGGGTCATCCACTACATCGTTCACGGCGTGGCAGGTTTCGCTGATGTGGAGCTTGTAGCCGTTCCAGAACAAGTCCTCGCCCTTGGCCGCCCAGCGGGCATCGGTGTCATACGGGGAGGTCAAACGGGATCTGCCCGGCGGCAGCCCCTCTCCACCGTCTTCGAGGGGCCGCCGCCGCATGACCACCTCCCGCCCCTTACGGTCGGTGACGCGCACATAGTTCTGGATCAACATGACCCGCAGCGCCTGCACTGCGGGCAGATTCCGTAACCACGCCGGGGAGAACGGCGCATACACCGCTTCCACCAGCGCATAGCCGTCCGCGCCGTAGGCGCGCGCAAGCTCATCGCGTCTGGTCTGCGAGGCCGGCAGCCGCCAGGAGTCGACGCGGGCGCGGTAGCGTTCAGCCCATCCAGACAGCTCCAGGACCCTGCTCGTCCAGCCGGGGTCAGCAGCCGAGATCGCCTCCAACGCTGCGCGGACGCATTCCCCGGCCAACTCCAGCCGGTTCAGGTCCCGGACCGCGCTGATCACATGGGTGGAGTCGGTACGCATCTTGCCACCCGCCCCGATCAGGCCTTTGCCGGCAAGCTTGGCCAGCAGCAGGTCCAGCGCCCTCTCCTCCAGCCCGTGGGCGATGACCCGAGTCCGGAACTCACTGAGCACACTGGCGTCGAACCCGGGATCATCCAACGCCAACCCCAAGGCATATTTCCAGCTCAAGTCCGCACGCACGGTCTCGGCGGCCTGCCGGTCGGTCAGGTTCTCCACCCGCTGCAACACCGTGATCAACGCCAGCCGGCCCGGTGACCAGCCTGGTTTGCCCTCGGCTGCGAACGCACCCGAGAACTCCGCGTCGGAGAACAGCTCGCCCAGCTCATCCCGGACCCGGACAGGTAAGGGCGGCTGCCGCTTGCCTCGATACATCGACCGGATCGCCGCCGCGATCACCGGGTCCGGTTCCGGCCAGGACCGGGGTTGCATCGACACCGACCACTCCATCCACGACCGGGAGGAGGGGGAAACCCGGCCGCGCACCGCATGATCCCGGACGCCAAAGACTCAGGTCACGAACCTACAACCGCGTGTCGCGAGTTAACCAGCAGGATCATCGCCGCCCTGCAAAACCACCGTGTCGCACAGGATC
>NZ_JBEFAK010000133.1:0-1816 GCF_040137845.1 Nonomuraea sp. B19D2
TCGCGGGACAGCTCCTCCAGGCCGGACACCTGAAGATCACATCATCCGAGCCCGATTTGATCAAAGTGACGGACGGTCACGCAACCGCTCGAACTGCTACATCCTGTGCACGACGTGAATGCTTACGGAACGTGAAGAAAATCTCGTACGGAAGGTGGCCTTGACGGCTGCCGCGTTCGCTGCCGCGTCGGCGGTGGGGGTCGGAGCAGCCGGTGCCGCTTCGGCTGCCGAGTCCTCTCAGGCGAATCTCTCCGAGGTCGCGGCGACCACCGACCAGAACAGCGCGCTCGGTGCGGTGCTGAACCGGGTGACCGCCGACGACGACGTCTTCCGTCCTGCCGGCATCTTCAACAGGTGACGGAGCGGGTTCGTTCCCATGGCTGATCGGGCCGTGTAGCGGACTGCTGGGGCGCAAAGGGCAGAGAGGCGAAGGACATCGTGATCGAGCTACCGATCGTGCAGGTGACAGAGCGAGCTGCCGAATGGCCGACTCAGGACGTGACCGATCGGGCGCTCGAGGATCCGTACTGGCGCCCTCTGCCCTTTGTGGAATTCGCGCTCAAATTCCACGGCCGGTGCAACCTGGCCTGTGACTACTGCTACATGTACGAAATGGCCGACCAGAGCTGGCAGAACAAACCGGTGGCCATGTCACGCGAGACGATCGACCAGGTCGCCTTCCGGCTCGGAGAGCACCTGCGGGCGCACGCCGACGAAATTCAGGGAGCGTCGGTGCGGATGCACGGCGGCGAAGCGCTGCTCGCCGGCGCGGATCAATTCGCGTACGCGGCGCGCGCGTTCCGGAGCGCCGCGCCGTCCGAGGTCCCGCTGCGGCTCGTCACCACCACGAACGGCGTGCTCCTTTCTGACGAGAAACTATTGAAGGTCCTGCGCGAACACCGCATCGGTGTCACGGTCAGCCTCGACGGCGACAGGGAAGGCCAGAACCGTCACCGCAAGTACGCCAACGGCCGCGGCAGCTATGACCTGGTGATGCGCGGCATCGAGGTGCTGAACCGCCCCGCTTACCGTGACCTCTTCGATCTTGTGCTGTGCACCGTCGACCTGGAGAACGATCCCCTGACCACCTACGAGGCGCTGCTCGCCACCGGGGCGCCGGCCGTGGACTTTCTGCTGCCGCTCGGCAATTGGTCGTCTCCTCCACCGGGATGGACCTCCGGGGACGGGGGCACCGCGTATGCGGACTGGCTGATACCGATCTTCGAGCGCTGGTATTCCACGGTGCCGCTTCCGGCCGGTGTCAGGCTCTTCGAGAACATCATGACCGAGTGCCTCGGCGGTCATGCCTACAACGAGGGGCTGGGGCTCAACCCGTTCCAGCTCATGGTCATCGAAAGCGACGGAACCATCGAACTCGGCGACGCTTTGAAGTCCACCTACGAGGGCGCCCCGTACACCGGCTTGAACGTTTTTCGCAACACGTTCGACGACGCGCGACTCCTTCCGGGCGTCGTCGCCAGGCAACGAGGGGTGGCCGGCCTGTCGCCGATCTGCGTTTCCTGCTCGATCCGGGATATCTGCGGGGCCGGCGAGTACAGCACTCGATACCGCGCCGGCTCAGGATTTCTCAATCCTTCCGTCTACTGTGCCGATCTGGCCAAACTGATCTGCCACATCCGCGACCGGGTGCTCACCGACGTGGAACGGTTGAGGGCCGAGCGAGGGTGATTGAGCTGCCCCGGGTTGGTTGGAGGCTCCCAAGACTGGAAGGCTGGGAGTCGTGCCCGCACCGAGGAAGTACCCCCAAGAGCTGCGTGAACGCGCCATCAAGATGGTGTTCGACCTGCGTGAGGAG
>NZ_JBEFAK010000134.1:0-1762 GCF_040137845.1 Nonomuraea sp. B19D2
CTTAGGGCTTGCAGAGAATTAACACGCTGAGTTGATCTTGTGCGTGATGGCGCCTGCGCTGATGGCGTAGGTGGTGAGGTCTGCTGCGGTGTAGAGGCGCTTGGGCACGGGCGTGATCGTGTAGTCGGCCTGTTCGAGCAGGGGCCGGACCTGGCGGATGGCGCGGTTGGCCGTCATCAGGGTGACCTTGAACAGATCGGCGAGGACCGCTTGGGGCAGGCCGAGACGGTGGTGCAAGACAGTGATCAGAAGGCGTTCAGAGAGGGTGAGGGAGGGGTGGCGGCCGGTCCCGGCCGCTACTCGACGTGGACCGCCACGCTGCTGGTGCAAGTCGGTTTCTCGCTGGGTATGCCGCAGCACGGTGAGCCGGTCGATGAGCTGGTCCCATTCGTTCTGCGGCAGTCCGGTCAGGGTGGGGTGGGTCAGCCAGGCATGGTCGTCTCGGTCACGTGGTGGTGCCGTGGCGGTGACCTTGGTGACCTCGGTGGCTGTCGGCCATGCCGGTAAAAGGGTGTAGTTCCACTCGCCGTGCCAGTCGTGGCTGGTGATGGGGAGGTCGGCCAGTTGAGCGTCGCTGATGGTGACGCCGGTGGGGTACTGCCCGGTGTCTAGTTCGGCGTGCACGGTGAGCCCGGTCGTGGTGGTGGTCGCGGCGATGCTCTGCACGACGACTTCGTGGCTGGTCAGCGGCCTGCCTCGCCAGTTCATCGTGATGTGGCAGAACAACCGGTGCTCGATGCGGTTCCATTTCGATGTGCCGGGTGGCAGGTGGCAGACCGTGATGGCCAGGCCGGTCTGGGCGGCCAGCGCGGCGAGTTCGGCCTTCCACGCGCGGGTGCGGTATCCGTTCGAGCCACCCGCGTCCGCGGTGATCAGCAACCGGCGTGCGTCTGGATAGGCGCTCTGGCCGGCGCCGTTCCACCAGCGGCGGATGGATTCCACGGCGAACGCGGCGGTGTCGTGGTCGGTGCCGACATTGACCCAGCCGCTATCGGCGGCCAGGTCGTAGATACCGTACGGGATGGCCTTGCCCAGCTGCGCATCCAGGAAGTCATGGGTGGCGACCGCGACCGGCTGACCTGTGGGCCGCCATTCCCTCCCGGCGTTTTTGAACGCGCCGATGAGCTCCTTCTTCTTGGTATCGACGCTCACCACCGGCTCCCCAGCCGCCTGGTACTGCTTGATCTGCTCATTGATGTAGCGGAACTGGGCATCGCGATCCGGATGCCGCTTGCCTTCCAAGGTCTTGGTGTTGGCTTGCAGGCTGAACCCCTCCTGACGCAACAGATCGGCGACGGTATCGGCGCTGACCTTGTGCCCCTGCCGGGTGAGCTCCGCGGCGAGCTTGCGGGTCGAGGTGGTCGTCCACCGCAACGGCGACATCGGATCCCCGCGCATGTCCGGCTCGACCAAAGCCAACAGCGCCGGACGCAGGTCCGGATCGAGATCGGCCACCCGCTTGCGCCCACCACCAGGGCGACGTACCCGACCCAGCGGCTCCTGCCCCGACTCCAATTCCTGCACCCCGGCCGATACCGTCGCCTCGCGAACCCCGGCGGCCCTGGCCACCGCCCGGATCCCACCATGCCCCAACGCGCGGGCTTCGGCCCCCAGCAGCAACCGCCGCTGCCGCTCATCCAGATGCGGAAAGACCGCTTCGAACTTCGCCGCCAGCATCGTCACCGTCTCTGCCGCCACGCCCATACCACAGCAACGATCGACAGCCCCGAAAGCTACGGGTTATTCCCCTGCAAGCCCTTAG
>NZ_JBEFAK010000135.1:0-1757 GCF_040137845.1 Nonomuraea sp. B19D2
CGCGCCGGGAACTGTGGTACAGGATGCTTGACGCTTCACCGACCCAGCCGGGTCTCCACGCCCTGACACGACCAGCCCGGCCGCCTGTCCTCTCGTCTTGATGTTCTTCGCAGCGTTCACATCAGCGTGCTCGACATGCCCACAGGAAGTGCATCGAAAGGCCGCTTGGCTCTCGCGGCTCTTCGCATCCACCGCCCCGCAGACCGCCTTGTAACAGGTTTGTGACATGTACGCGGGATCAACGACCCGAATGTCGGTGCCGGTGTAGCGGGCCTTGGACCGCAACGCGCTCTCCAGCCCGTACCAACCCTTATCCAAGATCGAACGGTTCAGCCCGGCTTTGGCCGCGCGCCCGTTGGGCAGGTACGCGCCCGGCGTGCCAGGATCGGGTTTCGGCGCGACCGATGTGGTCATCGCCCGGGTGTTCAGTTTCTCCAGCGTGACGATCGCGTTGTCGCGGGTGAGCCGGTGCGCGACCTGGGCGTTGAAGTCCGCACGCCGCCACCGTGCCCGCCGCATCAGATCACCCATCGCCCGCACCACCCGCCGACGCCGGTTCGACCCCTTCTTCGACCGGGCGAGCCGACGTTGGAGCCGCGCATACCGCCTCGCCTCGCCCGCCGTGAGGAACCCCGTATCGTCCGGGCCGTCGCGGATCTCAACCGGCGGCGGCACCATCGACGACACTCCGGTTTGGCCGGCGTGGCGGCGATCGAAGAACTCCCCGTCACTGGTGACCGCGGCGCTGGCCACCCCTCGATCCACCCCGGCATGCCGCTCGGGATGGGTGTGCTCGCTCACCTCGGCAAGGCCGTCATCCACCAGGAAGCTGATGAACCAATGCCTGCCATCGCGGGTAACGCTCGCCGACTTCACCGTCCCGCCCAAGGGGCGGGACAGGCGGAACTTCACCCACCCGAACTTCGGCAGGAACACCCGCCCCCACGTGCGGCTGATCTTCTCGACGGGGATCTGCCGGGCGGTCGGGAACCGAAACGACGGCCGCCACCTCGCCTTGCTCTTCCAGCGCACCTTCCACGTGCCATGCCTGCGGCACGCCTCGTCCAGATCCTTCAGCGTCTGCTGGATGACCTGCGCAGGCGCCTCAGCCAGCCAGGCACAGTCCGGGTCCTTCTTCGCTTCGGCGAGCTGGCGGCACTGCTCGGCGTAGCCGATGGACGCGCCCCGGCGTCGATAGGCGCGGCGCTGCTCCAGACCGGTGTTCCACACGCTGCGGCAGATCCCGCCCAGCCGCTCGGCGAACAGCCGCTGACCGAGATCGAACTCCAACCGGTACCTCCGGCCCGCCAGCACGCGTGAAACACCTCCCTCACCAGTCGCTCCAGCCCCACACAACTCGAACATATTATCGTCTGTTTCTCGAGTCAGGAAGCGGAATACCGGCGCGGCAGGCACGTGGTCTCCGCGCTGCATGTCCATCTGGTCTTCGTCACCAAATACCGCAGAAACGTCTTCAACGACGCGATGCTGCGCCGCTGCGAGGACATCATGATCGAGGTGTGTGACAGCTTCGAGGCCGAGCTTGGCGAGTTCAACGGCGAGGACGACCATGTCCACCTGCTGGTCTTCTATCCACCCAAGGTCGCCATCAGCAAACTCGTCAACTCTCTCAAGGGCGTCTCCTCCCACTACCTGTGCAAGGAATTCACCGGCCGCGTCACCCGCGCCATCATGCAGGGCCTCTTGTGGTCACCCAGCTACTTCGCCACCTCTTGTGGCGGAGCCCCACTTTCGCC
>NZ_JBEFAK010000136.1:0-1741 GCF_040137845.1 Nonomuraea sp. B19D2
CCGGAGAGGAATCGGTCCCCTGCGGAGCAGGGCAGGAACAGGCGATTCGCCGCCAGGCGAAACGCCGTTGAAACGGTCAGTGCGGCACACTGGTTTCTCCTTGCAGGTGGTAGGCGTAGCCGTCGCCGCGTTGCAGCAGGCGCACGTGCCGGTAGTGAATGCCCTGGACGGCACCAAGGGCGGTGGTGATGGTGAACTTGCCGGACGTGCGGACCGCGGTCCTGCCGGTGTGGACCCCGGCGTTCTTCCCGGACGGCACGCTCGCGCGGACCAAATCACCGGTGGCGAACCCGTGCACTTGCTTGATGCGCGGAAGCCGTAGCCGGGGGAAGCCGAAACGGTTGGTGCGGGTCCGGCAGTGGCTGCCGCGACCGGCCGCACCCGCCACCAGCACCCGGCTCGGCCAGCAGGTCACCGTCTCCAGCCCGCCGACGTGCAGGGCGTCCAGGGTGTGGGACTTGGCGGCACCGGTCCGCGACCGGTTCCACTTGGTCCGCCCGCCGGAAGCAGCGTGCACGGGCAGACCGGTCGCCGTCAGTGCCCGCCACAGCGCCCACCGGGTCGCGTTCACCGCCGCCGCGTCCCGCAGCGGCGCCTTGGCCTGAGCCAGCACCCGGGCCAGTACCGTCGGGCGTCCGGCCAGGAACTCCTCCACCGAGCGTGCGCCCTTGCGCTGGTTGCAGCCGACGCACGCCACGCACAGGTTCGAGACCCGGTCCGAGCCGCCCCTGCAGCGAGGGTGGATGTGGTCGATGTTCAACGGCACACCGCTCTTGCCGCAGTAGGCACACGCCCGGCCCCACTTCTCCAGCAGGTACTCGCGCACCTCGTACCCGCACAAGGTGCCCTGCTGATACTCCGCCCCTTCCAGCGGGCGACCGGCCGACAGGGCGTGGGTGTCGAACGCTACCCGCTCCACGTGCACCGCCCGCAGCGGCGCCCACCGGGCCAGCCGCGTTATCCACGAGAGTGTGGTGTTCACCCGGTGCTTGAGGGACGGGGCGAGCCAGCCGTCCGGCCGCCGCTGGTTGAGGAACCGCGGGGTGCGATAGCGGAGGTTCGCCGAACGGCGCCGCCTGCGGTAGGCGGCCCGCTGTTCCACCTTCTTGTGGATGATCGTGCCGCGGTGGTCGAGTTGGATGCTGTACCGGCCGCGCCGCTGCCCGGCCTGAGTGGTGAACACGGCGATGCCGGTGTGCTTGCTGCCGGGGTCGGTCCCGGCCTCAACCCCGTCCACCTGGGAGTCGGCGACCGTGCGGTCCTTGAGCCGGATGACGAACGGGGTGTGCCGAGCCACGACAGCCCGCCCGGACGCCAGCAGCCTCCTGGCCCTGGCAGGCGTGCACGGCTGCAGCGGGCGCCCGTGCTTGTCGAGCACGAACACGAACGGGTGCACCTCACGGTGCCTCTCCCCGGCCCCGAGGGGTTCGGGGGTGACGCTCCCACCCCCAGGTGAAGCGGCGGGAATCTCTCCTCGACCATGTCCCGCGCCGGGTACCCGTTCCCGGGTGCCGGTGAGCCGTTTCGTCCCTGCTCCGGGGTTGTCTGCTCCCACCGGTTCGAGAGCCTGGCGCTGGAGAAGCACGCCAGGGTCGGTCTGCTGTCCTACGCGCAACGTAGCCATCAAGGTCACCTCCTCTGTTGGGTGATGGCTGGGTCTGGTCACTCCGGCCCGCCCCGCTCAGCGGGGCAAGCCCCGGCCTTCAGGCCAGGGAGCGGGTGACGTGGTCGCTCCTTCAGG
>NZ_JBEFAK010000137.1:0-1675 GCF_040137845.1 Nonomuraea sp. B19D2
GTAAGCATTCACCTCCAGCGCATTTCGGCTTCTGGTGATCGCGCTGTGTGATCGTCCTCAGGCATGCGTGAGTACGGCCGATCCTGGGATGGTCAGCCGGTTACCGGGTCGGGTGGCATCCAGAGGTTGCCCAGCAGCGCGTTGCGTAGGACGGTCATGACGTCGAGGCTGTGCTTGAGCGCGGTGGACAGGTAGCCGCGTACGGCGTAGCGGTGCTCGGCGGCCTTCTCCGAGCGGAGCCTGCCGGAGATTTTCTGCTGGGTTTTGGCTGGTCGCAGGTCGCGTTCGGCCTGGTTGTTCGTCGGTGGGATCCGCAAGTCGCAGGCGAAGCGCAGGACGTCGCCGGCGCGGTCGCGCAGCACCTCCAGCAGCACCCGGCCGACCGGCTGGGTGACGGTCTTGGCCGGCCCCGGCAGGCGCTTGACCTGCGACAGTCCGACGGCGACTCCGCCGCGGTACATCTTGGTGAACATCGCCAGGGTGCCAGCCTCGATGGCATCTTTGTCCTGGTCGCGGGCGAGGTTGGCGGCGTGGATCAAGCCGCGCAGCGCCATCTGCAGCTGCCGGGGCCAGCGAGCACCTGGGTAGGTCTCGGCACAGTCTTCAAGATCACGAATGAGGTGCGCCGCGCAGAGTTGGTGATCGCGCGCACCCAGGTCGGTGGCGTCGTAGTTCTGGTAGCGGTCATGGACCACCACGCCGGTCAGGTCGGCCACCACGAACTTCTTGAAGGTCTCCAGGTCCCGCCCGCCGAGCATGTACCAGGTCAGCAGCTGGTCGCAGGCCACCAGCAGGTACTTCTTAGCCTTCTTCGGCCCGACCCGGATGGGCGTCTCGTCGCAGCACACCACGTAGGCCAGGGTGAGCAGCATCCGGATCCGCGCGTTCGCGGATGCGACCGCGGCGGCGGCCCGGCCGATCAAGCCGTGCACGAACCCGGGCGAGGGCTCCGCACCGGTGAGCGAGGTCACCAACTCGGCGACCCGGTGCACCGGAATCGCGTGAACAACCAGCAGATACACACACCATGCCTGCAGATTGACCCCGAGACTGACCGGTGCCGCGGGCACGCCCGGCGGGCGCGGCGCGGTATGCACGGCGCCGCACCGGCAGGCGACCGTGTGCAACTGATGCTGGAATCGGCGAGCCACCATCAGCGGGATCTCGATCTGCTGGTGCCGGGCCGTCACCCCCAGATCGGCTGCCTGGCCCAGATCGGTCCCGCACCCGCACTGGCCTTGCGGATAGTGCTCGACGGTGTCGCCATCGGCGACCTCATCGGACCAGGCCAGCGCCTTGCCCTGGGCACCGGGCTGCTTACCCGGCCGACGCCGACCGCTGCTGACCTTGCGATCCTTGGGCTGCTTGCGGCCGGGAAGGTCATCGACCGAGGGCGGCATCCCGGAATTGCCGCTGTTACGCGAGACCAGCCGCTCCAGCTTGGCCACCCGCTCGCGCAGCGCAGCGTTCTCGGCCCGAAGCTCGGCTACCTCCGCCTTCAACGCGGTGTTCTCGGCCATGAGCGCGCGCGTCAGAGCGATCAGCTCCTCGCGGGACAGCTCCTCCAGGCCGGACACCTGAAGATCACATCATCCGAGCCCGATTTGATCAAAGTGACGGACGGTCACGCAACCGCTCGAACTGCTACATCCTGTGCACGACGTGAATGCTTACG
>NZ_JBEFAK010000138.1:0-1706 GCF_040137845.1 Nonomuraea sp. B19D2
CCTCGATCTTTCGTGATCAAGGAGTGGTCGGCTAAACGGTCCGGCTGAAGGTCGAATTGCGTGCTGTGGTCAGCATGCTGGCCCGGCTGTCGCGTCGGGTGGGCGGGGTTCCACGGGCCCGCGGGTGTTTCCTTTCTAGGTCGCAGGGACAGCGTGTGGCTGGTCAGGTCGGGGCCGGGAGGGCTTGCAGGCGGGTCAGGGCGATGAGGATGTCGCCGGCCCAGGGCCATCCTGCGGCGATGCGTAGGCGCAGACGGCGGCCACCGCGCACCAGCCGCCCAGCCACCGTGAACAGTCGCAGGCGCAGGCGTTTGGGCTCGTAGGTCTGGGCGGCGGTGCCGGGCAGGGCCAGCAGCTGCATCCAGGCCAGGAGTTCGCAGGCCAGCGCGACGAGCTCGCACCAGATCTGGTTGCGGGCGAAGTGGTGCAGCGGGAGGTTGGCCAGGCCGGTGTCCTTGGCGCAGCGGATGCGGTCCTCGGCGCGG
This sequence comes from Nonomuraea sp. B19D2, assembly GCF_040137845.1. Taxonomy (NCBI): domain Bacteria; kingdom Bacillati; phylum Actinomycetota; class Actinomycetes; order Streptosporangiales; family Streptosporangiaceae; genus Nonomuraea; species Nonomuraea sp. B19D2. The sequence continues at coordinate 486 of NZ_JBEFAK010000138.1, forward strand.
GCCCGGCGGCGGTGGCGGAGTTCCAGGTCGGCGAGCTGGCCGCGTTTGGCATTGGTGACGAAGCAGGTGACACGGCACCCGTCGACGTCGGTGAAGCGCAGCTGGGCGCCGGGGTGCGGACGTTCCTTGCGGGCGATGACCCGCATGCCTTTGGGCCAGCTGGTCAGGTTCAGCAGGCCGGTCAGCTCTGCGACCCAGGCGCCGGGCCGCACTTGCCGGTCGGCGTCGTAGGCGGGCGTCCACGCGCTCTTGGGCAGGCGCAGGACGGCCTGCTGGATCTCCTCGGTCAGGGTGAACCCGATCGAGTACGACAGCCGGCGGCCGGGCTTGGTCAACCAGGCCAGGAACTCGTGCGTGCCGCCGCCGGAGTCGGTGCGGATCAGCACCTGGCGCCGGCGGTGCTTGGGCAGCTGGGCCAACGCCAGGCGGGTGGCCTCGATGTGGTCGGCGGCGGTGTTGGAGCCGGCGTTGCCTGGTCGCAGCATGATGGCCAGCGGTTCGCCGGACCCGCCCGGGCCGTGGTCGGCGAAGACTGTCATGGGGTGGAAGCCGAAGGTGTGTTTCCAGGTCGGGGCGGCGTGCTGTTTGTCGGAGTGGGCGATGATGATGGTGGCGTCGAGGTCGAGCGGGATCAGCTCGCCGTCACTGCCCGGCGCCCTGGTCCCGGCCAGGTCCCAGGCACGCTCGCGGGCCAGGGCCCGCGCCGCGCGCAGTGCCTTGAGCGCCTTGGCCTCATCGCGGGCGAGCCGGTCGATCAGCCGTGAGACGGTCGGGTCGGAGGCCACCGGGCCGAACAGGTCGGGCTGGGCGCGCAGCACAGCGATGTCGGCCAGGCAGTCCCCGCCCAGGGCGAGGGTGGCGGCCAGGTCGGCCACGATCTTGCCGGGGTCGTGCACCGCCTGCTCGGGCCGCCAGCGTTCCAGCTGCGCGGTCAGGGCCCGGTCCAGGCCAGTGACACGCAGCGTATGCAGGAGCAGCAGGGCGCCCGCGTGGGAGAGGAACCCAGCAGCGTCAGCGGATGCGGTGATCTTGCCGCGCGAAGCGATACTCTTCACTTGGAAAGTGCCTTCTGATCTGGTGTGGACAGGACTCTCGACAAGCCCCATCCTTCCAGCTCAAAGGCACTTTTCTTATGTGAACGATCAAGCCTCGCGAAATTCACCGTGAAAGGCCGAGGCTAGCTACCCCGTGGCAAGGCTGGACGGAGGGAGGCCGCGGCTA
>NZ_JBEFAK010000139.1:0-1635 GCF_040137845.1 Nonomuraea sp. B19D2
GGGCCGTTGGAGGGTTCCGGCCGGGCCTGAGGTGTGGGTCGTGTGCCGAGAGCTGATCCCGGCCGGGAGCGTGTTCGCGTTCCTGGCCGAACACCGGCGAGCGTTGTTCCCGCCGGAGGCGTTCGCGGATATGTATGCGCCTGTCAACGGGCGTCCGTCGGTGCCGCCGGACCTGTTGGCGACGGTGGTGGTGCTGCAAGTGCTGCATGGGCTGTCGGATGAGGAGGCGGTTGCGGCGCTGCGGTTCGATCTGCGCTGGAAGGCCGCCTGCGGTCTGGGGTTATATGACCGGGGCTTCGATCCGTCGCTGCTGACGTATTTCCGGCGCCGCCTGGCCCGTTCTGCGGATCCGGATCGGATCTTCGAGATCGTCCGCAGCGTGGTCGAGCAGACCGGGGTGCTGACCGGTCGGAACCGGCGGGCGCTGGACTCGGCCGTGCTCCTCGACGCGGTCGCCACCCAGGACACCATCACCCAGTTGATCGCCGCGATCCGCCGAGTGGCCCGCCTGGTGCCCGGCGCAGCTGCGATCGTCGCGACACACTGCCGCGCCCACGATTACACCGACCCCAGCAAACCGAAGATCGCCTGGGACGACGAGGAGGCCAAGACCGCGCTGGTCAGCGCCCTCGTCACGGACACGCTCACCCTGCTGGACCAGCTGGCCGGCCAAGACCTGGACGAAGACGGCGCTGCTGCGGTCGGCCTGCTGGCCTTGATCGCCGGCCAAGACGTCGAACCCGCCGACGGCAGCGACGGCACCGACGGCCGGTGGCGGATCGCCCGCCGCACCGCGGCGGACCGGATCATCTCCACCGTCGACCCAGAAGCCCGCCACATCCACAAAAGCGCTCAGCAGCGCCAGGACGGTTACAAGGCGCATCTGGCTGTCGAACCGGAGACCGGCCTGTTCACCGCCGTGGCCCTGCGCCCTGGTGCCGGGGCCGACCACCACGAGGCCGCCGTCGCTCCCGACCTGCTGGCCGGCGAGCACGGCCAGCTGCAGATCCTGGCCGATGCCGCCTACGCCGCCGCCGAGCTACGCGCCGCTCTGACGGTCGCCGGCCACCGGCTGCTGATCAAGCCACCCGCGCTCAAGCCCGCCGTGGTCGGCGGGTTCACCCTGGACGACTTCGCCATCGACACCGGCGCCGGCACGGTCACCTGCCCTGCCGGGCACACCGTCCCGCTCGCCGCCCCGGCAGGCCGCTACCAGCAGCGCCGCGCCACCTTCACCGGGCTGTGCGCCGCATGCCCCCTGCATGATCGCTGCACCACCGCCACGACCGGCCGCATCCTCACCATCCGCCCGCACCACGACCTGCAAGCCGCAGCCCGCCACCAAGCCGCCACCGACCCCGCCTGGCAGGACGACTACCGACACTGGCGGCCCATGGTCGAACGCGCCGTGGCCTGGCTGGTAGCCCGCGGCAACCGCCGCCTGCCCTACCGAGGCACCCACGCCAACGACCGCTGGCTCCACCACCGCGCTGCCGCTCTCAACCTCCGCCGCCTGGTCAACCTCGGACTCGCCTACCTCAACAACACCTGGACCCTCACCCCGACCAGCCCATGACCGGCGGACGTGCCAGCCCATACCAGCCCACCCACCAAGATCTTCAGGACATTCCTAGG